>NZ_JBJQLL010000017.1:0-89353 GCF_046486405.1 Escherichia sp. WS338
ACAAAATGAGTCAAAAGTGATCTCCATCGATGTTATTCAGCGATCTGTTCAAATGTTATTACCCGATCTCGATGGAAGTTATTGAGTGATCTCCTTTCATGAAAATACGCACCTGTGACCGTCCTGACCTGTTCAGACGCAGCCCCGTAAACCGGCATGCGGTACTGAAAGAAATGGCCGGAGACCCGGAATTACAGAAATGGCGGGAGAAATATCTGGATATTTACCCGCAGGACACTGTTCCGGCCAGCCGGGCGGCACCGGTGGCGCGGGAATGGCGGGAAATTCCCCGCACGGAGCCTGACCCGGAAATCACCCCGGATAACAGTTACCGCAATTATCTGTAATTAAAAAACGACACCCGAAAAATTAAATGTGCGTATTCGCGCAGGGATACGCACGTCTTCAGGAGACGCAGATATGCCTTATCAGTTAATGCAACCGGCACGGAATGCAGTCATCTGTCACAGGGAGGAAAACAAATGAAAACACCCTTACCGCCCGTCTTACGCGCTGCCCTTTACCGTCGCGCTGTCGCCTGTGCCTGGCTGACCGTGTGCGAACGTCAGCACCGCTACCCGCATCTCACCCTTGAATCACTGGAGGCGGCCATCGCCGCTGAGCTGGAGGGCTTTTATCTGCGCCAGCACGGTGAGGAAAAAGGGCGTCAGATAGCCTGTGCCCTGCTGGAAGATTTAATGGAATCCGGCCCCCTGAAGGCCGCGCCGTCGCTGTCCTTTCTCGGGCTGGTTGTGATGGATGAACTCTGTGCCCGTCACATAAAAGCGCCGGTACTGCACTGAAGGAGAACAACACCATGAAAATGAACGTAACCGCCACCGTCAGCCATGCGCTCGGCCACTGGCCGCGTATTCTCCCGGCGCTGGGGATTCAGGTGCTGAAGAACCGTCATCAGCCCTGTCCGGTCTGTGGCGGGAGTGACCGTTTCCGTTTTGATGACAGGGAGGGGCGCGGCACCTGGTACTGCAATCAGTGTGGTGCCGGTGACGGCCTGAAACTGGTTGAAAAGGTGTTTGGTGTTTCCCCGTCCGACGCGGCCACAAAGGTGGCAGCCGTGACCGGCAGCCTGCCCCCGGCTGACCCGGTAGTGACGGCTGCCGCCGGTGCTGAAACAGACGCTGCCCGGAAGAACGCCGCCGCACTGGCACAAACCCTGATGGCGAAAACCCGTCCCGGAACCGGTAACGCCTACCTGACCCGCAAGGGCTTTCCCGGCCGGGAATGCCGGATGCTGACCGGCACACACAGAGCCGGTGGCGTGAGCTGGCGTGCCGGTGACCTTGTGGTGCCACTGTATGACGACAGCGGCGAACTGGTTAACCTTCAGTTAATCAGTGCTGACGGCCGTAAGCGCACCCTGAAAGGCGGACAGGTCAGGGGCACCTGTCACACCCTTGAAGGACAGAATCAGGCCGGGAAACGTCTGTGGATAGCGGAGGGATACGCGACCGCACTTACCGTGCATCACCTGACCGGTGAAACGGTGATGGTGGCGCTTTCTTCCGTGAATCTCCTTTCTCTGGCCAGCCTTGCCCGGCAGAAGCATCCGGCCTGTCAGATTGTCCTTGCTGCTGACCGTGACCTCAGCGGTGACGGCCAGAAAAAAGCCGCCGCAGCCGCAGATGCGTGTGAAGGTGTTGTTGCCCTGCCGCCGGTCTTCGGTGACTGGAATGATGCCTTCACGCAGTACGGCGGGGAAGCCACCCGTAAGGCCATTTATGATGCCATCCGGCCACCGGCTGAAAGCCCGTTCGACACCATGAGCGAAGCGGAGTTTTCCGCCATGAGTACCAGCGAAAAGGCCATGCGTATCTATGAGCATTACGGCGAGGCGCTCGCGGTCGATGCCAACGGCCAGCTTCTGTCCCGCTATGAAAATGGTGTCTGGAAGGTGCTGCCGCCACAGGACTTTGCCCGGGATGTGGCCGGGCTGTTTCAGCGTCTGCGCGCGCCGTTCTCCTCCGGGAAGGTGGCCTCCGTGGTGGACACCCTGAAGCTGATTATTCCGCAGCAGGAAGCCCCCTCCCGCCGCCTGATTGGCTTTCGTAACGGCGTGCTCGACACGCAGAACGGCACGTTCCACCCGCACAGTCCGTCACACTGGATGCGCACCCTGTGCGATGTGGATTTCACCCCGCCGGTGGACGGTGAAACGCTGGAGACCCACGCCCCCGCGTTCTGGCGCTGGCTTGACCGTGCCGCCGGTGGCCGTGCGGAAAAACGCGACGTGATTCTGGCCGCACTGTTTATGGTGCTGGCAAACCGCTACGACTGGCAGCTCTTTCTGGAGGTGACCGGTCCCGGCGGCAGCGGCAAAAGTATCATGGCCGAAATAGCCACCCTGCTGGCCGGGGAGGATAACGCCACGTCGGCCACCATCGAGACGCTGGAATCCCCGCGTGAACGTGCCGCGTTAACTGGCTTCTCACTGATACGCCTGCCGGACCAGGAAAAATGGAGCGGCGACGGTGCCGGACTCAAGGCCATCACCGGCGGCGATGCGGTGTCCGTTGACCCGAAATACCGGGATGCATACTCCACGCATATCCCGGCGGTGATTCTGGCCGTGAACAATAACCCGATGCGCTTCACCGACCGCAGCGGCGGCGTGTCACGCCGGCGGGTGATTATTCACTTCCCGGAACAGATAGCCCCGCAGGAGCGCGACCCGCAGCTTAAGGACAAAATCACCCGCGAGCTGGCGGTCATCGTGCGTCACCTGATGCAGAAGTTCAGCGACCCGATGCTCGCCCGGTCACTGCTTCAGTCCCAGCAGAACTCAGACGAGGCGCTGAACATCAAACGGGATGCCGACCCGACGTTTGATTTTATCGGCTATCTGGAAACCCTGCCGCAGACCAGCGGCATGTATATGGGGAACGCCAGTATCATCCCGCGTAATTACCGTAAATACCTCTATCACGCCTATCTGGCCTACATGGAGGCAAACGGCTACCGGAATGTACTCAGTCTGAAAATGTTCGGGCTGGGGCTGCCGGTGATGCTGAAGGAATACGGACTGAATTACGAGAAGCGCCATACCAAACAGGGGATACAGACCAACCTGACACTGAAAGAGGAAAGCTACGGCGACTGGCTGCCAAAATGTGACGACCCTGCAACAGCCTGACCCACCTGACCGGCATCTGCCGGTCTTTTTTTATCCCTGAATTCCCCGAAGGTGAACAATCCACTGTTCACCCTTCACCGTATATTCACCCGTTATCACACTGAAATTAAAAGAGAAAAACGAAAGGTGAACAGTGTGAACAATCAAATCAAAAAAAACTTTTTTCTCCCTGTGTGATTTCAGCACGGGGGATTAATCACCGGTATGAGTCACACCGGCAGAATGCCGGAGGTGAAGAATCGAATGTTCACCCTTCACCCATTATTCACCACCTATCCAACTGAAATAAAAGGAGAAAGCAGAAAGGTGAACAGTGTGAACAGTTCTTTCGAAAAAAAATTTTTTTCCTGTACGATATAGCATCAATCCAAGTAAAAATGCGCTTTCATTTCACATTAACTTACAGCCATTGGTATACGATTAGGTATACGTACAAAAACTGAATTAAACAAAATCATTAAAAATCAAAGCAATACAATATTTATTCAAACTCCGCCAGCCCAATCATGATTGGACGGTGTAAGGACTACACCAACAAAAACAGGAAGTTATAAGTCTCAGCAGGACACCGACCAGACGGTGAGGAGACAAAAAAGGATACGCAACGGAGTCGCGACTCCCTATGACATTAAAGCCCGCTGATGCGGGCTTTTTTATTGGTCCTGACCCGCCCTGAATAGAATTCATCCAATTACAGTCCAGACATATACAGTATCCCTCAGCTCAGTATGAGCTTCTCGACAAATGGTCACTGTTATTTACCCGTTGCCAGAAAGAGAATAATTTGCCCCCATAGCCAGCCTTCCCGGAATCTGTATATTCATTAATATTGTTATCGATTCCATCAAGTAACATAGGTTGGATGCGATTGATCTTACTCACATTAGTCGACACGGAACTCAGTAAGTTGAACTCTGGAAAAGCAGTTTAAATAGCATTTAAACAAATGCCACCAGTTCGAAAAAGAGTATAAGCACACTTAATATATTGTTTTAATTATTCATTTCCTTTCAACCCAATTCTTATCCCTCACATTATTTGTTATTAATTTGTTGTTTTTGATCGCAATAAGAAAACAATATGTAACTTTTATGCGCATTTTTCAGAAATGTAGATATTTTTAGATTATGGCTACGAAATGAGCATCGCCATATCACCCTACATCTCATAAGAGGATCGCTTCTGATGAATGCACTGACCGCCGTACAAAATAACGCTGTCGATTCAGGCCAGGACTATAGCGGATTCACTCTCATCCCGTCGGCGCAATCCCCGCGTCTGCTGGAACTCACCTTCACCGAACAGACGACCAAACAGTTTCTCGAACAGGTTGCCGAATGGCCCGTGCAGGCGCTGGAGTACAAATCTTTTCTGCGTTTTCGGGTAGGCAAAATTCTTGACGATCTGTGTGCGAACCAGCTGCAACCATTGCTGTTGAAGACCCTGCTAAACCGTGCTGAAGGTGCGCTGTTGATCAATGCGGTGGGTGTCGATGATGTGAAGCAAGCGGATGAGATGGTGAAGCTGGCGACGGCGGTAGCGCATCTGATTGGCCGTTCCAATTTCGACGCGATGAGCGGTCAGTATTACGCGCGTTTTGTAGTGAAAAATGTCGATAACTCAGACAGCTATCTGCGTCAGCCGCACCGCGTAATGGAGCTGCATAACGACGGCACCTACGTCGAAGAGATCACTGACTATGTGCTGATGATGAAAATCGACGAGCAGAACATGCAGGGTGGAAATTCGTTGCTGCTGCATCTCGATGACTGGGAACATCTGGACCACTATTTCCGCCATCCACTGGCGCGTCGCCCGATGCGCTTTGCCGCGCCGCCGAGCAAAAACGTCAGCAAAGATGTTTTCCATCCAGTGTTCGACGTTGATCAACAGGGTCGCCCGGTGATGCGTTATATCGACCAGTTCGTCCAGCCAAAAGACTTCGAAGAAGGCGTGTGGCTGAGTGAGCTTTCCGATGCCATTGAAACCAGCAAAGGCATTCTTTCTGTGCCCGTTCCCGTTGGCAAATTCCTGTTGATTAACAATCTATTCTGGCTGCACGGTCGCGACCGCTTTACTCCACACCCGGATCTGCGCCGTGAACTGATGCGTCAGCGTGGCTATTTCGCTTACGCCACTAACCACTACCAGACGCATCAGTAAGCGCAAAGGAATTGAGCGGATGTATGATTTTGTGATTATTGGCGGCGGCATCATCGGCATGTCGACCGCCATGCAACTGATTGATGTTTATCCGGATGCCCGCATTGCGTTGCTGGAAAAAGAGTCCGGTCCGGCCTGTCATCAGACAGGCCACAACAGCGGCGTGATCCATGCCGGGGTTTATTACACGCCCGGTAGCCTGAAGGCGCAGTTTTGCCTGGCGGGGAACCGCGCCACCAAAGCCTTTTGCGATCAAAACGGCATTCGCTATGACAACTGCGGCAAGATGCTGGTCGCCACCTCTGAACTCGAAATGGAACGGATGCGCGCGTTGTGGGAACGTACGGCGGCGAATGGTATCGAGCGCGAGTGGCTAAACGCCGAGGAACTGCGCGAGCGCGAACCGAATATCACCGGGCTCGGCGGCATTTTTGTGCCGTCCAGCGGCATTGTCAGCTATCGCGAAGTGACGGCGGCGATGGCAAAAATCTTCCAGGCCAGAGGCGGCGAGATTATTTATAACGCCGAAGTCAGCGCCCTCAGTGAGCATAAAAACGGCGTGGTGATACGTACCCGTCAGGGCGGTGAATATGAAGCATCGACGCTGATTAGCTGTTCCGGGCTGATGGCTGACCGGCTGGTGAAAATGCTCGGCCTCGAACCGGGCTTTATTATCTGCCCGTTCCGTGGCGAGTATTTCCGCCTTGCGCCGGAGCATAACCAGATTGTTAACCACCTGATTTACCCCATTCCCGACCCCGCGATGCCATTTTTGGGCGTGCATCTCACCCGCATGATCGATGGCAGCGTGACCGTCGGGCCAAACGCGGTGCTGGCTTTCAAACGCGAAGGCTATCGTAAGCGCGACTTCTCATTTAGCGACACGCTGGAGATTTTGGGCTCGTCGGGGATTCGCCGGGTGCTGCAAAACCATCTACGCTCAGGACTGGGCGAGATGAAAAACTCGCTGTGCAAAAGCGGCTATCTGCGGCTGGTGCAAAAGTATTGTCCCCGGCTTTCGTTAAGCGATCTCCAGCCCTGGCCCGCTGGTGTGCGGGCGCAGGCGGTATCGCCGGACGGCAAGCTGATTGACGATTTTCTGTTTGTCACCACCCCGCGCACGATCCACACCTGCAATGCGCCCTCCCCGGCAGCGACATCAGCAATTCCTATTGGTGCGCATATTGTCAGCAAGGTACAAACGCTGTTGGCAAGCCAGAGTAACCCCGGACGCACGCTGCGAGCGGCACGTAGTGTGGATGCCTTACACGCCGCATTTAATCAATAACCTTTGAAAACAGGACGTAACAATGAAACTTAACGACAGTAACTTATTCCGCCAGCAGGCGTTGATTAACGGGGAATGGCTGGACGCCAACAATGGCGAGGTCATCGACGTCACCAATCCGGCGAACGGCGACAAGCTGGGTAGCGTGCCGAAAATGGGCGCTGATGAAACCCGCGCCGCTATCGACGCCGCCAACCGCGCTCTGCCCGCCTGGCGCGCGCTCACCGCCAAAGAACGCGCCACCATTCTGCGCAACTGGTTCAATTTGATGATGGAGCATCAGGACGATTTAGCGCGCCTGATGACCCTCGAACAGGGTAAACCGCTGGCTGAAGCGAAAGGCGAAATCAGCTACGCCGCCTCCTTTATTGAGTGGTTTGCTGAAGAAGGCAAACGTATTTATGGCGACACCATTCCCGGTCATCAGGCCGATAAACGCCTGATTGTTATCAAGCAGCCGATTGGCGTCACTGCTGCTATCACGCCGTGGAACTTTCCGGCGGCGATGATTACCCGTAAAGCCGGTCCGGCGCTGGCGGCAGGCTGCACGATGGTGCTGAAACCTGCCAGTCAGACGCCGTTCTCTGCGCTGGCGCTGGCGGAACTGGCGATTCGCGCAGGCGTTCCGGCTGGCGTATTTAACGTGGTCACCGGTTCGGCGGGCGCGGTCGGTAACGAACTGACCAGCAACCCGCTGGTGCGCAAACTGTCGTTTACCGGCTCGACCGAAATTGGCCGCCAGTTAATGGAACAGTGCGCGAAAGACATCAAGAAAGTGTCGCTGGAACTGGGCGGCAACGCGCCGTTTATCGTCTTTGACGATGCCGACCTCGACAAAGCCGTGGAAGGCGCACTGGCCTCGAAATTCCGCAACGCCGGGCAAACCTGCGTCTGCGCCAACCGTTTATACGTGCAGGACGGCGTGTATGACCGCTTTGCCGAAAAATTGCAGCAGGCGGTGAGCAAACTGCACATCGGCGACGGGCTGGAGAATGGCGTCACCATTGGGCCGCTGATTGATGAAAAAGCGGTAGCAAAAGTGGAAGAGCATATTGCCGATGCGCTGGAGAAAGGTGCGCGTGTGGTTTGCGGCGGTAAAGCGGATGAACGCGGCGGCAACTTCTTCCAGCCGACCATTCTGGTGGACGTTCCGGCCAACGCCAAAGTGTCGAAAGAAGAGACGTTCGGCCCCCTTGCCCCGCTATTCCGCTTTAAAGATGAAGCCGATGTGATTGCGCAGGCCAATGACACCGAGTTTGGCCTTGCCGCCTATTTCTACGCCCGTGATTTAAGCCGCGTCTTCCGCGTGGGCGAGGCGCTGGAGTACGGCATCGTCGGCATTAATACTGGCATTATTTCCAATGAAGTGGCCCCGTTCGGCGGCATTAAAGCCTCGGGTCTGGGTCGTGAAGGTTCGAAGTATGGCATCGAAGATTACTTAGAAATCAAATATATGTGCATCGGTCTTTAACTGGAGAACGCGAATGAGCAGCAATAAAGAGTTAATGCAGCGCCGTAGTCAGGCAGTTCCTCGTGGCGTTGGGCAAATTCACCCCATTTTCGCTGACCGCGCGGAAAACTGCCGGGTGTGGGACGTTGAAGGTCGTGAGTATCTTGATTTCGCGGGCGGCATTGCGGTGCTCAATACCGGGCACCTGCATCCGAAAGTGGTTGCGGCGGTGGAAGCGCAGTTGAAAAAGCTGTCGCACACCTGCTTCCAGGTGCTGGCTTACGAACCGTATCTGGAGCTGTGCGAGATTATGAATCAGAAGGTGCCGGGAGATTTCGCCAAAAAAACGCTGCTGGTTACGACCGGTTCCGAAGCGGTGGAAAACGCGGTGAAAATCGCCCGCGCCGCCACTAAACGTAGCGGTACTATCGCCTTTAGCGGTGCGTATCACGGGCGCACGCATTACACGCTGGCGCTGACCGGCAAGGTGAATCCGTACTCTGCGGGCATGGGGCTGATGCCGGGTCATGTTTATCGCGCGCTTTATCCTTGCCCGCTGCACGGCATAAGCGAGGATGACGCTATCGCCAGCATCCACCGGATCTTCAAAAATGACGCCGCGCCGGAAGATATCGCCGCCATCGTGATTGAGCCGGTTCAGGGCGAAGGCGGTTTCTACGCCGCGACGCCAGCCTTTATGCAGCGTTTACGCGCGCTGTGTGACGAGCACGGGATCATGCTGATTGCCGATGAAGTGCAGAGCGGCGCGGGGCGTACCGGCACGCTGTTTGCGATGGAGCAGATGGACGTTGCGCCGGATCTTACCACCTTTGCGAAATCGATCGCGGGCGGCTTCCCGCTGGCGGGCGTCACCGGGCGCGCGGAAGTGATGGATGCCGTCGCTCCAGGCGGTCTGGGCGGCACCTATGCCGGTAACCCGATTGCCTGCGTGGCAGCGCTGGAAGTGTTAAAGGTATTCGAGCAGGAAAATCTGCTGCAAAAAGCCAACGACCTGGGGCATAAGCTGAAAGACGGATTGCTGGCGATAGCCGAAAAACACCCGGAGATCGGCGATGTACGCGGGCTGGGAGCGATGATTGCCATCGAGCTGTTTGAAGATGGCGATCACAGCAAACCGGACGCCAAACTCACCGCCGAGATCGTGGCGCGTGCCCGCGATAAAGGCCTGATTCTTCTCTCCTGCGGCCCGTATTACAACGTGCTGCGCATCCTTGTACCGCTCACCATTGAAGACGCTCAGATCCGTCAGGGTCTGGAAATCATCAGCCAGTGTTTTGCTGAGGCGAAGCAGTAGATCCGTACCCATGCCGGAGGCGACGCTGCGCGTCTTGTCCGGCCTACGCGAATCCAGGTCGGATAAAGCGTTTACGCTGCATCCGACAATCTGTACGTGAACAGGAATAAATCTATGTCGGCCGGATAAGGCGGAGCCGCTCTCCGGTAAAAAGAACCAATAACAATTACACGCGTGACCCGACGCGGGAAATGTCGGGGCGCTCTCCCAAGTGACACACTTTCGAGAGGATTCAGGATGGGGCAATCATCGCAACCACATGAGTTAGGCGGCGGGCTGAAGTCACGCCACGTCACCATGTTGTCTATTGCCGGTGTTATCGGCGCAAGTCTGTTTGTCGGTTCCAGCGTCGCCATCGCCGAAGCGGGCCCGGCGGTATTACTGGCCTATCTGTTCGCCGGATTACTGGTGGTTATGATTATGCGGATGTTGGCGGAAATGGCAGTTGCCACGCCCGATACCGGTTCGTTTTCCACCTATGCCGATAAAGCTATTGGCCGTTGGGCGGGCTATACCATCGGCTGGCTGTACTGGTGGTTTTGGGTACTGGTTATCCCGCTGGAAGCCAACATCGCCGCCATGATCCTGCACTCGTGGGTTCCAGGCATTCCCATCTGGTTATTTTCCCTCGTCATTACCCTCGCCTTAACCGGCAGTAATTTATTAAGCGTTAAAAACTACGGCGAATTTGAGTTCTGGCTGGCGCTGTGTAAAGTCATCGCTATCCTGGCCTTTATTTTCCTTGGTGCAGTCGCAATTAGCGGTTTTTACCCGTATGCCGACGTGAGCGGTATTTCAAGATTGTGGGATAGCGGCGGCTTTATGCCCAACGGCTTCGGTGCGGTATTAAGCGCGATGTTGATCACCATGTTCTCGTTTATGGGCGCAGAAATTGTCACCATTGCCGCCGCGGAATCCGACACGCCGGAAAAACATATTGTCCGCGCCACCAACTCGGTTATCTGGCGTATCTCTATTTTCTATTTGTGTTCTATTTTTGTCGTTGTGGCATTAATACCGTGGAATATGCCAGGGCTGAAAGCCGTTGGTTCTTATCGCTCGGTTCTGGAATTGCTCAATATTCCTCATGCGAAATTAATCATGGACTGCGTGATATTACTTTCCGTAACCAGTTGCCTGAACTCGGCGCTGTATACCGCTTCCAGGATGCTCTACTCCTTAAGCCGTCGCGGTGATGCTCCCGCGGTAATGGGTAAAATCAACCGCAGTAAAACCCCGTACGTAGCGGTGTTACTCTCCACCGGCGCGGCATTCTTAACGGTGGTGGTGAACTATTACGCGCCTGCGAAGGTGTTTAAATTTCTGATCGACAGCTCCGGCGCTATCGCCCTGCTGGTTTATTTAGTCATCGCCGTTTCACAATTGCGGATGCGCAAAATTCTGCGAGCAGAAGGAAGCGAAATTCGCCTGCGGATGTGGCTTTATCCGTGGCTCACCTGGCTGGTCATCGGTTTTATTACCTTTGTGTTGGTAGTGATGCTATTCCGCCCGGCGCAACAGTTAGAAGTGCTCTCCACCGGCTTATTAGCGATTGGGATTATCTGTACCGTGCCAATTATGGCTCGCTGGAAAAAGCTGATAATGTGGCAAAAAACACCCATTCATAATACGCGCTGATAATGATCAGGAGTCACACCATGACCATTACCTCTCTGGATGGCTATCGCTGGCTGAAGAACGATATTATTCGCGGCAATTTTCAGCCGGATGAAAAATTACGGATGAGTTTGCTGACATCGCGTTATGCACTTGGCGTCGGACCGTTGCGGGAGGCGCTTTCGCAACTGGTGGCAGAACGACTGGTCACGGTGGTGAATCAAAAAGGGTATCGGGTGGCGTCTATGTCAGAGCAGGAGCTGCTCGATATTTTCGACGCCCGCGCCAATATGGAAGCGATGCTGGTGAGTCTGGCGATTGCCCGCGGTGGCGATGAATGGGAGGCAGACGTTCTTGCGAAGGCGCATCTGCTCAGTAAGCTTGAGGCCTGTGACGCCAGTGAGAAAATGCTTGATGAGTGGGATCTGCGTCATCAGGCGTTTCATACTGCAATTGTGGCGGGCTGTGGTTCTTACTATTTGCTGCAAATGCGTGAACGGTTGTTTGATCTGGCAACGCGTTATCGATTTATCTGGCTGCGGCGAACAGTGCTTTCGGTGGAAATGCTGGAAGATAAACACGATCAGCACCAGACCCTGACTGCGACGGTACTGGCGCGAGATACCGCGCGCGCCAGTGAGTTAATGCGCCAGCATTTACTGACGCCAATTCCCATTATCCAGCAGGCGATGGCTGGCAATTAACTACTCTTCAGGAATACGCAACACTTGCCCCGGGTAAATTTTATCCGGGCTTTTTAGCATCGGTTTATTCGCTTCGAAGATTTTATTGTACAGATTAGCGTTACCGTAGACCTGTTTGGAAATGGCACTCAGAGTGTCGCCAGACTTAACGGTATAAAACTGGCTGGCAGTGGCTGGTGTCGCCGTTTTCACCTGATCATCGACACTGGCAATACCGGAAATATTCCCCACCGCAACAAGGATTTTCTCCTTCGCCTCCTGACTTAAGCCGTCACCCGTGACCGTCGCTTTGCCGTCGGCAATTTGAATGTTCACTTTATCGGCATCAGGTATACCGGTTTTGTTCAGATGCTCCTGCACCTTCTTCGCCTGATCGTCTTTATCGTGCTGACCTGTAACCGCGTCCCAGAGTTTTTCTCCGGCATCTTTCACAAAATTGAACAGACCCATAGCTACCTCATTCGTTAACGGAAACACTCAGAAAGTGTAGCAGAGGAACGCGGCGCGTTAACGCCGCGGGGGTGAACACAGGTTTAATCGCGGGTTTGCACCCAGAACGCGTGAATCAAACCGGGGATATACCCAAGCAGTGTCAGCAGAATATTAATAATGAACGCCCAACCGAACCCTTTACCGAGCAGCACGCCGAGCGGCGGCAGAATGATGGTGATGACGATTCTCCAGAAACCCATATGTACTCCCTATAAGAAAATTACTCATTGTTTAAAAAGAGATTTTATCTCTTAAGCGTAGTAATTTTAGCGGAGCCTGCCAGTTTCAGCTTACGCTTTTACTCTCATTTACGCTGCTGAGGCTGGTATATGTTGCATTTTTAATTTAGAGTTTACTTAATTTAGAAAATACTTAAATATCTATGACTGAACTCGCGCAATTACAGGCTAGTGCCGAACAGGCAGCGGCCTTATTGAAAGCAATGAGCCACCCTAAACGGTTGCTGATTCTGTGCATGCTTAGCGGTTCCCCCGGCACCAGTGCGGGAGAGCTGACGCGCATTACCGGACTAAGTGCCTCTGCAACATCACAGCATCTCGCTCGTATGCGGGACGAAGGGCTTATCGACAGCCAACGGGATGCCCAACGCATTCTATATTCCATTAAAAATGAGGCGGTAAATGCCATTATCGCCACCCTGAAAAATGTCTATTGTCCGTAAGGAGTCACTATGGCTTTGACAACCATTTCGCCGCATGATGCACAAGAATTAATCGCACGCGGCGCAAAGTTAATCGATATTCGTGACGCTGATGAATATCTTCGTGAACATATTCCTGAAGCAGATCTGGCTCCATTATCCGTGCTGAAACAGTCAGGTCTTCCGGCTAAATTACGTCGCGAGCAAATAATATTCCACTGCCAGGCAGGTAAACGCACCAGTAATAACGCCGATAAATTAGCAGCGATTGCCGCCCCCGCAGAAATCTTTTTACTCGAAGATGGGATTGATGGCTGGAAAAAAGCAGGATTACCAGTAGCGGTAAATAAATCTCAACCCTTGCCGTTAATGCGCCAGGTGCAGATCGCTGCGGGTGGTTTAATATTAATCGGCGTTATACTAGGTTATACCGTAAATAGCGGTTTCTTCTTATTAAGCGGCTTTGTTGGTGCCGGGTTAATGTTTGCAGGAATTAGCGGTTTTTGTGGGATGGCAAGGTTGTTAGATAAGATGCCGTGGAACCAACGAGCTTGAGAAGCGACGCCGGACGCGCCATAGCAGCAACATCCGGCCTCAGTAATTAGATCAGGAAATCGTCGAGAGATTTACCTTCTGCCAGCGCCTGAGCGATTGGCTTCGGTGTACGGCCCTGACCGGTCCAGGTTTTAGTTTCACCGTTAACATCGATGAATTTATATTTCGCCGGACGCGGCTGGCGTTTTTTACCAGCGCGTGGTGCCGCAGCAGAGCTATTACCCAATAACTCTTCCGGGTTAATTCCGTCAGCTTTCATCAGCTCCAGCCAGGTGCTAATTTTTTCCTGGCGCTCTGCCAGTTCACGCTGCTGTTGTTGTTCTTCTTCACGTCTTTCTTTAGTGACAACCCTGAATTTTTCGAGCATTTCTTCAAGAACGTCAATGGAGAATTCGCGAGCCATCGCACGGAGGGTGCGAATGTTATTTAAACTTTGTAACATTACGGACATAATAAAGAAAACCTTTTAACGCCAAAACAAAAAAGTATTTCGTCGCGTAGTGTAAGCGATCACTTATTATATTTCCACAAAATTTAATCTATTTACAGTCCTGCACGAGATTATTTCAGCTGTTATTTTCTGAAACCCTCAGAATAATTTCAAGATTATATATTAGCCATTTTGATGAGTAATTTAGGTTATTGGTGAACAGAGCGGCGCTCTCTGCTCGCTAATTCCGCAAGCCCGACAAAACCAAAGTGAATAAAAATGCAACTCAACAGAATAAAAGAAAACATCTATCACTGGTGCTTTCTGCTGTCAATGTACATTATCTGGCATAAAAAATGCTGAAAATGACCCGATCACTACATACACCGAATTCTCTACGCTTATAGCGTTACCCCCCCCCAAACCTTCATGAGTGAAAATAAAGGTAAACACATATCCAATTGATTTAATTAAAAATAAATCATATCGGCATGTAAAAATCCACAATGTGCAAAAAACGCGCCGCTACGGAATATTTTATCTACAAAAACAGATTAAATAAAAATTTTTCACTAATTGATTAGTCATAGCCAGCGATATACGCTATGCAAAAATGCAGATGGCAATGAGATCCACTGCTTTCATCTCCATTCACATCCCATTACGCTTTTATTAAGGAGCATTAGCATGTTCTCACCGCAGTCACGCTTGCGTCATGCAGTTGCAGATACGTTCGCGATGGTTGTTTACTGTTCTGTCGTGAACATGTGTATTGAAGTTTTCCTCTCCGGAATGAGCTTCGAACAGTCTTTTTATTCCAGATTGGTAGCGATTCCGGTAAACATCTTAATTGCATGGCCATACGGTATGTACCGCGATCTGTTTATGCGCGCAGCACGCAAAGTTAGCCCGTCGGGCTGGATAAAAAATCTGGCGGATATCATGGCTTATGTGACGTTCCAGTCACCGGTGTATGTGGCGATCTTGTTAGTGGTGGGCGCAGACTGGCATCAGATTATGGCGGCGGTCAGTTCAAACATCGTTGTTTCGATGTTGATGGGGGCGGTTTATGGCTACTTCCTCGATTATTGCCGCCGACTGTTTAAAGTCAGCCGTTACCAGCAGGTAAAAGCCTGACCCTTCTTTTCGCGACTGGCATCGCCAGTCGCGTCTTTAACTGGCTTCGCCAAATAAACCATTCAAATAACGTTCAAGCGCAACACGCGAACTAAAGCCATGCGGGATACCGTAATGCTCGTGTCGCTCGCCTGCTAAATAGAGCGGAAATTGTTGATAATGATCGCAAGTTTTAATATCGGAAGCGGGTTCAGCCAGTGTTGAACTACGTTCTTTTAATGTTGGATGAATCACCAGGGCGGTACGTCCCATTCGCGCTTCGCGATTAACATAGACATAATTTTCCCCACGGCGGTAACCATAAGCCTTCTGGGTTACCACATCGACAGTAAAACCGACTTTTTCAAGTACGCGCGCCACCTCGTCTGGTCGTAAATACATATTTGATCCTCGTTATTATCAACCGCGGGCCTACCTTACCTGATTGCGCATTCACAACGCTTTCAGAAAAGTCCATAAAGCTGCGATGAACCTCAGTTAAGAAAATTATGGTCTACACTGAAAATTACATCGAATTCTAATGGGGGATCATATGTTTAACCGACCGAACCGCAACGACGTTGATGATGGCGTGCAGGATATCCAGAATGATGTCAATCAATTAGCTGATAGTCTCGAATCTGTATTGAAGTCCTGGGGCAGCGACGCCAAAGGGGAAGCTGAAGCCGCACGCAGTAAAGCGCAGGCTCTACTGAAAGAAACCAGGGCGCGAATGCATGGTCGTACTCGCGTCCAGCAAGCCGCGCGTGATGCCGTTGGCTGCGCGGATTCTTTTGTTCGTGAAAGACCCTGGTGTAGCGTGGGTACAGCAGCTGCGGTAGGTATTTTTATCGGCGCACTGTTAAGCATGCGCAAATCGTAGTGCAATAATGATAATAAATACGCGTCTTTGACCCCGAAGCCTGGCTTCGGGGTTTCTTTTTGCCTGGTGAATCACAAAAATCCCCCTACCCCGTCACGCTTATACCCAGGGTAATTTCGACCACTATTTGCTATATATTGTATGGTTGAATCTTTTTTCAACTACATCTAGTATCTCTGTATCAACAGAGAGACAACCCGACGCGTATCATCGCGCCGTATCTTCATTTTAAACGGAAATACGAATCATGCGCATTACTATTTACACTCGTAACGATTGCGTTCAGTGCCACGCCACCAAACGGGCGATGGAAAACCGGGGCTTTGACTTTGAAATGATTAATGTCGATCGCGTTCCTGAAGCGGCGGAAGCGCTGCGTGCTCAGGGCTTTCGTCAGTTGCCGGTTGTGATTGCAGGCGATCTTAGCTGGTCTGGTTTCCGCCCGGACATGATCAATCGTCTGCATCCAGCGCCACACGCTGCCAGTGCATGAGCCAGCTCGTCTACTTTTCCAGCAGCTCCGAAAATACGCAGCGTTTTATCGAACGTTTAGGGCTGCCCGCGGTGCGCATCCCGCTCAATGAGCGGGAACGGATTCAGGTAGACGAGCCTTACATCCTGATCGTGCCCTCTTACGGCGGCGGCGGTACGGCTGGCGCGGTGCCACGACAGGTCATTCGCTTTTTAAACGACGAGCATAACCGGGCGTTGCTGCGCGGCGTTATTGCTTCGGGTAATCGCAACTTTGGTGAGGCATATGGCCGCGCCGGAGATGTGATTGCCCGGAAATGCGGCGTGCCATGGCTGTACCGCTTTGAACTCATGGGTACGCAAAGCGATATCGAAAACGTTCGTAAAGGAGTAACCGAATTTTGGCAACGACAACCGCAGAACGCCTGACGCAGGAAACTATGGATTACCACGCGCTGAATGCGATGCTTAACCTTTACGATAGCGCAGGTCGCATTCAGTTCGATAAAGATCGCCAGGCAGTAGACGCCTTTATGACGACGCATGTGCGTCCGAACAGTGTGACCTTCAGTAGCCAACAGCAGCGCCTGAACTGGCTGGTCAACGAAGGTTACTATGATGAAAGCGTTCTTAATCGGTACTCTCGCGACTTTGTCATTACGCTGTTTGCCCACGCACACGCCAGCGGTTTTCGTTTTCAGACATTCCTCGGAGCATGGAAGTTTTACACCAGCTATACGTTGAAGACATTCGACGGTAAACGTTATCTGGAAGATTTTGCCGATCGAGTCACGATGGTGGCGCTGACGCTGGCACAAGGCGATGAAACACTGGCGACGCAACTGACCGATGAGATGCTGTCAGGACGCTTTCAGCCTGCAACACCGACATTCCTCAACTGTGGTAAGCAGCAGCGCGGCGAACTGGTTTCCTGTTTTTTGCTGCGTATTGAAGACAATATGGAGTCGATTGGCCGGGCAGTAAATTCCGCACTGCAACTGTCGAAACGCGGCGGCGGCGTTGCATTTTTGCTGTCGAATCTGCGGGAAGCGGGCGCGCCAATTAAACGTATTGAAAATCAATCTTCTGGCGTGATTCCGGTGATGAAAATGCTGGAAGACGCATTTTCCTATGCCAACCAGCTCGGCGCGCGTCAGGGTGCTGGCGCAGTCTATTTACATGCCCATCATCCCGATATTCTGCGTTTTCTCGATACGAAACGGGAAAATGCCGACGAGAAAATCCGCATTAAAACACTGTCGCTGGGCGTGGTGATCCCGGATATCACTTTCCATCTGGCAAAAGAGAATGCGCAGATGGCGCTGTTTTCGCCCTATGACATAGAGCGAGTTTATGGCAAGCCATTTGCCGATGTCGCCATCAGTGAACACTATGCCGAACTGGTTGCCAATGAACGCATCCGCAAAAAATACATCAACGCCCGTGATTTCTTCCAGCGACTGGCAGAAATCCAGTTTGAGTCCGGCTATCCCTACATCATGTATGAAGACACGGTTAACCGTGCTAACCCTATCGCCGGGCGCATAAATATGAGCAATCTCTGCTCAGAAATTTTGCAGGTTAACAGCGCCTCAGAGTATGACGAGAATCTCGACTATGCCCGCACAGGCCATGATATTTCCTGCAATTTAGGTTCGTTGAATATTGCCCACACCATGGATTCCCCCGACTTTGCCCGCACGGTAGAGACTGCCGTGCGCGGTTTAACGGCGGTGTCAGATATGAGTCATATCCGCAGCGTGCCGTCCATCGAAGCCGGAAATGCCGCCTCACACGCCATCGGACTGGGGCAGATGAATTTACACGGTTATCTGGCGCGAGAAGGCATCGCTTATGGATCGCCGGAAGCACTCGATTTCACCAATCTCTATTTCTATACCATCACCTGGCACGCACTGCGTACCTCGATGTTGCTGGCGCGCGAACGCGGTGAAACCTTCGCCGGGTTCAAACAGTCACGCTATGCCAGTGGTGAATATTTTAGCCAATATCTGCAAGGGAACTGGCAGCCGAAAACGGCGAAAGTTGGCGAACTGTTTACCCGTAGCGGTATTACGTTACCTACCCGTGAGATGTGGGCGCAGCTGCGCGACGACGTGATGCGCTACGGCATTTACAACCAGAATCTTCAGGCGGTGCCGCCAACCGGTTCTATCTCTTATATCAACCATGCTACGTCGAGTATTCATCCGATTGTGGCGAAAGTAGAGATACGCAAAGAGGGCAAAACAGGACGCGTTTACTACCCTGCCCCGTTTATGACTAACGAGAATCTGGCGCTGTATCAGGACGCTTACGAAATTGGCGCAGAAAAGATCATCGACACCTACGCGGAAGCGACTCGCCATGTCGATCAGGGGCTGTCGCTGACGCTGTTTTTCCCCGATACCGCCACCACTCGCGATATCAACAAAGCGCAGATTTACGCCTGGCGCAAGGGTATCAAAACGCTCTATTACATTCGCCTGCGTCAGATGGCGCTGGAAGGCACTGAAATTGAAGGCTGCGTCTCCTGTGCACTTTAAGGAATATCTATGAAACTCTCACGTATCAGCGCCATCAACTGGAACAAGATATCTGACGATAAAGATCTGGAGGTGTGGAATCGCCTGACCAGCAATTTCTGGCTACCAGAAAAGGTGCCACTGTCGAACGATATACCTGCATGGCAGACATTAAGTGTCGTAGAACAACAACTGACAATGCGCGTTTTTACTGGCCTGACGCTGCTCGACACGCTGCAAAATGTTATCGGCGCGCCTTCGCTGATGCCCGATGCGCTCACGCCTCATGAAGAGGCAGTATTATCGAATATCAGCTTTATGGAGGCGGTTCATGCCCGCTCTTACAGTTCGATTTTCTCGACGCTGTGCCAGACCAAAGATGTCGATGCCGCCTACGCCTGGAGTGAAGAAAACGCGCCGTTGCAGCGAAAAGCACAGATTATTCAGCAACATTATCGCGGTGATGATCCGCTGAAAAAGAAAATCGCCAGTGTGTTTCTTGAATCTTTTTTGTTCTATTCCGGTTTCTGGCTGCCGATGTATTTTTCCAGCCGCGGAAAGCTAACCAATACCGCAGACCTGATCCATCTGATTATCCGCGATGAAGCAGTCCACGGTTACTACATCGGCTATAAATATCAGAAAAACCTGGAAAAGATCTCCCAGGCACGACGTGAAGAATTGAAGAGTTTCGCCTTCGATTTGTTGCTGGAACTCTATGACAACGAGTTGCAATACACCGATGAGCTGTACGCCGAAACCCCGTGGGCTGACGATGTGAAAGCGTTTCTCTGTTACAACGCCAATAAGGCGTTGATGAATCTGGGCTACGAGCCGCTATTTCCCGCAGAAATGGCGGAAGTGAATCCGGCAATCCTCGCCGCGCTTTCGCCGAATGCCGATGAAAATCACGATTTCTTTTCCGGTTCAGGCTCTTCATATGTGATGGGAAAAGCGGTCGAAACAGAAGATGAAGACTGGAATTTCTGAGGGGGTTATTTTCAAAAATATCACTACCCGCTGCAGGGAAATAATTCCCGCCAAATAGCTTTATATCACGTAAATAATTTGTGGTGATCTACACTGATACTCTGTTGCATTATTCGCCTGAAACCACAATATTCAGGCGTTTTTTTGCTATCTTTGACAAAAAATATCAACTTTTCTCGATTTGCTCTCAGCCCTTATATCATGGGAAATTCCGGCGATTTGCTCACATCAATATTCATGCCACATTTGCCCTCAGGGGTTGCCTCAGATTCTCAGTATGTTAGGGTAGAAAAAAGTGACTATTTCCATTGGGTAATGTATCGACATAAACAAATAACAGGAATCTTTCTATTGCATGGCAATTAAATTAGAAATTAAAAATCTTTATAAAATATTTGGTGAGCATCCACAGCGAGCTTTCAAATATATCGAACAAGGACTTTCAAAAGAACAAATTCTGGAAAAAACTGGGCTATCGCTTGGCGTAAAAGACGCCAGTCTGGCCATTGAAGAAGGCGAGATATTTGTCATCATGGGATTATCCGGTTCGGGTAAATCCACAATGGTACGCCTTCTCAATCGCCTGATTGAACCCACCCGCGGGCAAGTGCTGATTGATGGTGTGGATATTGCCAAAATATCCGACGCCGAACTCCGTGAGGTGCGCAGAAAAAAGATTGCGATGGTCTTCCAGTCCTTTGCCTTAATGCCGCATATGACCGTGCTGGACAATACTGCGTTCGGTATGGAACTGGCCGGAATTAATGCCGAAGAACGCCGGGAAAAGGCCCTTGATGCACTGCGTCAGGTCGGGCTGGAAAATTATGCCCACAGCTACCCGGATGAACTCTCTGGCGGGATGCGTCAACGAGTGGGATTAGCCCGCGCGTTAGCGATTAATCCGGATATATTATTAATGGACGAAGCCTTCTCGGCGCTCGATCCATTAATTCGCACCGAGATGCAGGATGAGCTGGTAAAATTACAGGCGAAACATCAGCGCACCATTGTCTTTATTTCCCACGATCTCGATGAAGCCATGCGTATTGGCGACCGAATTGCCATTATGCAAAATGGTGAAGTAGTACAGGTCGGCACACCGGATGAAATTCTCAATAATCCGGCGAATGATTATGTCCGTACCTTCTTCCGTGGCGTCGATATTAGCCAGGTGTTCAGTGCGAAAGATATTGCCCGTCGTACACCAAACGGCTTAATTCGTAAAACCCCCGGCTTCGGCCCGCGTTCGGCACTGAAATTATTGCAGGATGAAGATCGCGAATATGGCTACGTCATCGAACGCGGTAATAAGTTTGTCGGCGCTGTGTCTATCGATTCGCTTAAAGCCGCGTTAACGCAGCAGCAAGGTCTTGATGCGGCGCTGATTGATGCGCCGTTAGCGGTCGATGCACAAACGCCTCTTAGCGAGTTGCTCTCTCATGTCGGACAGGCCCCCTGTGCGGTGCCCGTGGTCGATGAGGACCAACAGTATGTCGGCATCATTTCGAAAGGAATGCTGCTGCGCGCTTTAGATCGTGAGGGGGTAAATAATGGCTGATCAAAATAATCCGTGGGATACCACGCCAGCGGCGGACAGTGCCGCACAGTCCGCAGACGCCTGGGGTACACCGGCTGCTGCACCGACTGACGGCGGTGGTGCTGACTGGCTGACCAGTACGCCTGCGCCAAACGTCGAGCATTTTAATATTCTCGATCCGTTCCATAAAACGCTGATCCCGCTCGACAGTTGGGTCACTGAAGGGATCGACTGGGTCGTTACCCATTTTCGTCCCGTCTTTCAGGGCGTGCGCGTTCCGGTTGATTACATCCTCAACGGTTTCCAGCAATTGCTGCTGGGTATGCCCGCTCCGGTGGCGATTATCGTTTTCGCTCTCATCGCCTGGCAAATTTCCGGTGTCGGAATGGGCGTGGCGACACTGGTTTCGCTGATTGCCATCGGCGCAATCGGTGCCTGGTCACAGGCAATGGTTACTCTGGCGCTGGTGCTAACCGCCCTGCTGTTCTGTATCGTCATCGGTTTGCCGTTGGGGATCTGGCTGGCGAGAAGTCCGCGAGCGGCGAAAATTATTCGTCCACTGCTTGATGCCATGCAGACCACGCCCGCGTTTGTTTATCTGGTACCAATCGTCATGCTGTTTGGTATCGGTAACGTGCCGGGCGTGGTGGTGACGATCATCTTTGCTCTGCCGCCGATTATCCGTCTGACGATTCTGGGAATTAACCAGGTTCCGGCGGATCTGATTGAAGCCTCGCGCTCATTCGGTGCCAGCCCGCGCCAGATGCTGTTCAAAGTTCAGTTACCGCTGGCGATGCCGACCATTATGGCGGGCGTTAACCAGACGCTGATGCTGGCCCTTTCTATGGTGGTCATCGCCTCGATGATTGCCGTCGGCGGGCTGGGTCAGATGGTGCTTCGCGGTATCGGTCGTCTGGATATGGGGCTTGCCACCGTTGGCGGCGTCGGGATTGTGATCCTCGCCATTATCCTCGACCGCCTGACGCAGGCCGTTGGGCGCGACTCACGCAGTCGCGGCAACCGTCGCTGGTACACCACTGGCCCTGTCGGTCTGCTGACCCGCCCATTCATTAAGTAACTCTGCACTTGCCCGGTGACGCCGGGCATTATCACCCTGCCAAAAAAAGGAATAACAATGCGACATAGCGTACTTTTTGCGACAGCGTTTGCCACGCTTATCTCTACACAAACTTTTGCTGCCGACCTGCCGGGCAAAGGCATTACTGTTAATCCGGTTCAGAGCACCATCACCGAAGAAACTTTCCAGACGCTGCTGGTCAGCCGCGCGCTGGAGAAATTAGGTTATACCGTCAATAAACCCAGCGAAGTGGATTACAACGTTGGCTACACCTCGCTTGCTTCCGGCGATGCAACCTTCACCGCAGTGAACTGGACGCCACTGCATGACAACATGTACGAAGCTGCCGGTGGCGATAAGAAATTTTATCGTGAAGGAGTATTTGTTAACGGCGCGGCACAGGGTTACCTGATCGATAAGAAAACTGCCGACCAGTACAAAATTACCAACATCGCGCAACTTAAAGATCCGAAGATCGCCAAACTGTTCGATACCAACGGCGACGGTAAAGCGGATTTAACCGGCTGTAACCCAGGCTGGGGCTGCGAAGGTGCGATCAACCACCAGCTTGCCGCGTATGGACTGACCAATACCGTGACGCATAATCAGGGGAACTACGCAGCGATGATGGCTGACACCATCAGTCGTTACAAAGAGGGTAAGCCGGTGTTTTACTACACCTGGACGCCGTACTGGGTGAGTAACGAACTGAAACCGGGGAAAGATGTGGTCTGGTTGCAGGTGCCGTTCTCCGCACTGCCGGGCGATAAAAATGCCGATACCAAACTGCCGAATGGCGCGAATTACGGCTTCCCGGTCAGTACCATGCATATCGTTGCCAACAAAGCCTGGGCCGAGAAAAACCCGGCAGCAGCGAAACTGTTTGCCATTATGCAGTTACCAGTGGCTGATATTAACGCCCAGAACGCCATTATGCATGACGGCAAAGCCTCAGAAGGCGATATTCAGGGCCACGTTGATGGCTGGATCAAAGCCCACCAGCAGCAGTTCGATGGCTGGGTGAATGAGGCGCTGGCAGCGCAGAAGTAATTTTTATTCGGGCGGATAAGGCGTTTTTGCCTCATCCGCCGCTCTGTACACAATGCCTGATGCGACGCTGGTGCGTCTTATCATACCTACAAACCACACCGCACATTTCAACAATCTATCTTTCATCCCATATTCATCAACATCCGCTATTATTGATTTCCAGCTTAATCATCACCTGATGAACAAAAATAATGACTAAACCTAATCATGAGCTTAGCCCGGCGCTGATCGTGCTGATGTCTATCGCCACCGGCCTGGCGGTAGCCAGTAACTATTACGCCCAGCCATTGCTCGACACCATCGCGCGTAACTTTTCCCTTTCCGCCAGTTCGGCAGGCTTTATTGTTACCGCCGCGCAGTTGGGCTATGCCGCAGGTCTGCTGTTTCTTGTTCCCCTCGGTGATATGTTTGAACGCCGCCGCCTGATTGTCTCGATGACCTTACTGGCGGCATGCGGCATGTTAATCACTGCCAGCAGTCAGTCGCTGGCGATGATGATCCTCGGTACGGCATTAACCGGTTTATTCTCGGTCGTGGCACAAATTCTGGTTCCGCTGGCAGCGACGCTGGCTTCACCGGACAAACGCGGCAAAGTGGTCGGCACCATTATGAGCGGTCTGCTGTTGGGGATCTTGCTGGCACGAACCGTTGCCGGGTTGCTGGCAAACCTCGGCGGCTGGCGCACAGTCTTTTGGGTTGCCTCGGTGTTAATGGCACTGATGACGCTGGCATTATGGCGTGGTCTGCCACAAATGAAATCAGAAACCCACCTCAACTACCCACAGTTGCTTGGTTCCGTTTTCAGCATGTTTATCAGCGATAAGATCCTGCGCACCCGTGCGTTGCTGGGCTGCCTGACCTTTGCCAACTTCAGCATTCTCTGGACCTCAATGGCCTTTTTGCTTGCCGCTCCACCTTTTAACTACAGCGATGGCGTCATTGGTCTGTTTGGACTTGCGGGAGCTGCCGGAGCGTTGGGTGCTCGTCCGGCGGGCGGTTTTGCCGATAAGGGCAAATCGCACCACACCACAACTTTCGGTCTGCTGCTGCTGTTACTTTCATGGCTGGCAATCTGGTTTGGTCACACTTCCGTACTGGCGCTGATTATCGGCATCCTGGTGCTGGACCTCACCGTGCAGGGCGTGCATATCACTAACCAGACGGTAATTTATCGAATACACCCTGATGCGCGTAATCGCCTGACCGCAGGTTACATGACCAGCTACTTTATTGGCGGTGCCGCCGGTTCGCTAATTTCAGCCTCAGCCTGGCAACATGGCGGTTGGGCTGGCGTTTGTCTGGCTGGCGCGACGATTGCCCTGGTTAACTTACTGGTCTGGTGGCGAGGTTTTCATCGTCAGGAAGCCGCAAATTAAGCAATCAGCAACCGTTTTCGTGGCTTTACACTTATAAGGGTGTTAAGAAGCCCATCAGTCTGATAAGGTTAAGATATTCATTCAGTCTATTTATAATATTAACAATCGTTAAGCGTACACTCTATGGAAAGCCCTACTCCACAGCCTGCTCCTGGTTCGGCGACCTTCATGGAAGGATGCAAAGACAGTTTACCGATTGTTATTAGTTATATTCCGGTGGCCTTTGCGTTCGGTCTGAATGCGACCCGTCTGGGATTCTCTCCTCTCGAAAGCGTTTTTTTCTCCTGCATCATTTATGCAGGCGCGAGCCAGTTCGTCATTACCGCGATGCTGGCAGCCGGGAGTAGTTTGTGGGTTGCTGCACTGACCGTCATGGCAATGGATGTTCGCCATGTTTTGTATGGCCCGTCACTGCGTAGCCGTATTATTCAGCGTCTGCAAAAATCGAAAACCGCCCTGTGGGCATTTGGCCTGACGGATGAGGTTTTTGCCGCCGCAACCGCAAAACTGGTACGCAATAATCGCCGCTGGAGCGAGAACTGGATGATCGGCATTGCCTTCAGTTCATGGTCATCGTGGGTATTTGGTACGGTAATAGGGGCATTCTCCGGCAGCGGCTTGCTGCAAGGATATCCCGCCGTTGAAGCAGCATTAGGTTTTATGCTTCCGGCACTCTTTATGAGTTTCCTGCTCGCCTCTTTCCAGCGCAAACAATCTCTTTGCGTTACCGCAGCGTTAGTTGGTGCCCTTGCAGGCGTAACGCTATTTTCTATTCCCGTCGCCATTCTGGCAGGCATTGTCTGTGGCTGCCTCACTGCGTTAATCCAGGCATTCTGGCAAGGAGCGCCCGATGAGCTATGAGGTTCTGCTGCTTGGGTTACTGGTTGGCACGGCGAATTATTGCTTCCGCTATTTGCCGCTGCGCCTGCGTGTGGGTAATGCCCGCCCAACCAAACGTGGCGCGATAGGCATATTGCTCGACACCATTGGCATCGCCTCGATATGCGCTCTGCTGGTTGTCTCTACCGCACCAGAAGTGATGCACGATACACGCCGTTTCGTGCCCACGCTGGTCGGCTTCGCGGTACTGGGTGCCAGTTTCTATAAAACACGCAGCATTATCATCCCAACACTGCTTAGTGCGCTGGCCTACGGGCTCGCCTGGAAAGTGATGGCGATTATATAACCCACAAGAATCATTTTTCTAAAACAATACATTTACTTTATTCGTCACTGTCGTTACTATATCGGCTGAAATTAATGAGGTCATACCCAAATGGATAGTTCGTTTACGCCCATTGAACAAATGCTAAAATTTCGCGCCAGCCGCCACGAAGATTTTCCTTATCAGGAGATCCTTCTGACTCGTCTTTGCATGCACATGCAAAGCAAGCTGCTGGAGAACCGCAATAAAATGCTGAAGGCTCAGGGGATTAACGAGACGTTGTTTATGGCGTTGATTACGCTGGAGTCTCAGGAAAACCACAGTATTCAGCCTTCTGAATTGAGTTGTGCTCTTGGATCATCCCGTACCAACGCGACGCGTATTGCCGATGAACTGGAAAAACGCGGTTGGATCGAACGTCGTGAAAGCGATAACGATCGCCGCTGCCTGCATCTGCAATTAACGGAAAAAGGTCACGAGTTTTTGCGCGAGGTTTTACCACCGCAGCATAACTGCCTGCATCAACTCTGGTCCGCGCTCAGCACAACAGAAAAAGATCAGCTCGAGCAAATCACCCGCAAATTGCTCTCCCGTCTCGACCAGATGGAACAAGACGGTGTGGTTCTCGAAGCGATGAGCTAACGCGTCATCTCGCTCAAAAATCCAGATTTATAAAAGAAAAAATGACTGGCCAGCATCGCAACATGCTGGCCTTTTTGGCAAGCAGGTCGGCTCAGCCGATGAGTTAAGAAGATCGTGGAGAACAATATGAGCGCAAATGCGGAGACTCAAACCCCGCAGCAACCGGTAAAGAAGAGCGGCAAACGTAAGCGTCTGCTCCTCCTTCTCACCTTGCTCTTTATAATTATTGCCGTAGCGATAGGGATTTATTGGTTTTTGGTACTGCGTCATTTCGAAGAAACTGATGACGCATACGTGGCAGGGAATCAGATTCAAATTATGTCTCAGGTGTCTGGCAGCGTGACGAAAGTCTGGGCCGATAACACCGATTTTGTAAAAGAAGGCGATGTGCTGGTCACTCTCGACCCGACAGATGCTCGCCAGGCGTTTGAAAAAGCCAAAACTGCACTGGCTTCCAGCGTTCGCCAAACCCACCAGCTGATGATTAACAGCAAACAGTTGCAGGCGAATATTGAGGTGCAAAAAATCGCCCTCGCGAAAGCACAAAGCGACTACAACCGCCGTGTGCCGCTGGGCAATGCCAACCTGATTGGTCGCGAAGAGTTGCAACACGCCCGCGACGCCGTCACCAGTGCCCAGGCGCAACTGGACGTCGCTATTCAACAATACAATGCCAATCAGGCGATGATTCTGGGGACTAAACTGGAAGATCAGCCTGCCGTACAACAGGCTGCCACCGAAGTACGTAACGCCTGGCTGGCGCTGGAGCGTACCCGTATTGTCAGTCCGATGACCGGTTATGTCTCCCGCCGCGCGGTACAGCCTGGGGCGCAAATTAGCCCAACGACGCCGCTGATGGCGGTCGTTCCAGCCACCAATATGTGGGTGGATGCCAACTTTAAAGAGACGCAGATTGCCAATATGCGTATCGGTCAACCGGTCACCATCACCACCGATATTTACGGCGATGATGTGAAATACACCGGTAAAGTGGTTGGTCTGGATATGGGCACAGGTAGCGCGTTCTCACTGCTTCCGGCGCAAAACGCCACCGGTAACTGGATCAAAGTCGTTCAGCGTCTGCCTGTTCGTATTGAACTGGACCAGAAACAGCTGGAGCAATACCCGCTGCGTATCGGTTTATCCACGCTGGTGAGCGTCAATACCACTAACCGTGACGGTCAGGTACTGGCAAATAAAGTACGTTCCACACCGGTAGCGGTAAGCACCGCGCGTGAAATCAGCCTGGCACCTGTCAATAAACTGATCGACGATATCGTAAAAGCTAACGCTGGCTAATCCAGAGGTGCGTGTGATGCAACAGCAAAAACCGCTGGAAGGCGCGCAACTGGTCATTATGACGATTGCGCTGTCACTGGCGACATTCATGCAGGTGCTGGACTCCACCATTGCTAACGTGGCGATCCCCACTATCGCCGGGAATCTGGGCTCATCGCTCAGCCAGGGAACGTGGGTAATCACTTCTTTCGGGGTGGCGAATGCCATCTCGATCCCGCTTACCGGCTGGCTGGCAAAGCGCGTCGGGGAAGTGAAACTGTTCCTCTGGTCCACCATCGCCTTTGCTATTGCGTCGTGGGCGTGTGGTGTCTCCAGCAGCCTGAATATGCTGATCTTCTTCCGCGTGATTCAGGGGATTGTCGCCGGGCCGTTAATTCCGCTTTCGCAAAGTCTATTGCTGAATAACTACCCGCCAGCCAAACGCTCGATCGCGCTGGCGTTGTGGTCGATGACGGTGATTGTCGCGCCAATTTGCGGCCCGATCCTCGGCGGGTATATCAGCGATAATTACCACTGGGGCTGGATATTCTTCATCAACGTACCGATTGGCGTGGCGGTGGTGTTGATGACACTGCAAACCCTGCGCGGACGCGAAACCCGCACCGAACGGCGGCGGATTGATGCCGTGGGGCTGGCACTGCTGGTTATTGGTATCGGTAGCCTGCAGATTATGCTCGACCGCGGTAAAGAGCTGGACTGGTTCTCATCACAGGAAATTATCATCCTTACCGTGGTGGCAGTGGTGGCTATCTGCTTCCTGATTGTCTGGGAGCTGACCGACGATAACCCGATAGTCGATCTGTCGTTGTTTAAGTCGCGCAACTTCACCATCGGCTGTTTGTGTATCAGCCTCGCGTATATGCTCTACTTCGGCGCTATTGTTCTGCTGCCGCAGTTGTTGCAGGAGGTCTACGGTTACACGGCAACGTGGGCAGGTCTGGCCTCTGCGCCGGTAGGAATTATTCCGGTGATCCTGTCGCCGATTATCGGCCGCTTCGCGCATAAACTGGATATGCGGCGGCTGGTAACCTTCAGCTTTATTATGTATGCCGTCTGCTTCTACTGGCGTGCCTATACCTTTGAACCAGGTATGGATTTTGGCGCGTCGGCCTGGCCGCAGTTTATCCAGGGGTTTGCGGTGGCCTGCTTCTTTATGCCGCTGACCACCATTACGCTGTCTGGTTTGCCACCGGAACGACTGGCGGCGGCATCGAGCCTCTCTAACTTTACGCGAACGCTGGCGGGGTCTATCGGCACATCCATCACCACCACCATGTGGACCAACCGCGAGTCGATGCACCATGCGCAGTTGACTGAGTCGGTAAATCCGTTCAACCCGAATGCTCAGGCGATGTACAGTCAACTGGAAGGGCTTGGTATGACGCAACAGCAGGCATCAGGCTGGATTGCCCAGCAGATAACCAATCAGGGGCTGATTATTTCCGCTAATGAGATCTTCTGGATGTCAGCCGGGATATTCCTCGTCTTGCTGGGGCTGGTGTGGTTTGCTAAACCGCCATTTGGCGCAGGTGGCGGCGGAGGTGGTGCGCACTAAGTACAACTAAGCCAGTTCATTTGAACTGGCTTTTTTCAATTAATTGTGAAGATAGTTTACTGACTAAATGTGCAGTTCCTGCAACTTCTCTTTCGGCAGCGCCAGTTCTTCGTTGCTGTTGATGCGCACGTCACGTTCCAGAATGTTACGCGCAATATCCTGCGCTTCCTGCAACGAGTGCATCTGGTAAGTGCCACACTGGTAGACGTTCAGTTCCGGGATCTGATTCTGATCCTGCACTTTCAGCACGTCTTCCATTGCCGCTTTCCAGGCATCAGCGACACGCTGCTCATCTGGCGTACCAATCAGACTCATATAAAAACCGGTGCGGCAGCCCATTGGCGAGATATCGATAATCTCTACACCATTACCGTTAAGATGGTTACGCATAAAACCAGCAAACAGGTGCTCCAGGGTATGGATCCCTCTTTCTGGCATCACTTCTTTGTTCGGCACGCAGAAGCGCAGATCGAACACGGTGATTGCGTCGCCATGCGGGGTGTTCATTGTTTTCGCCACCCGAACTGCAGGCGCTTCCATCCGGGTATGATCGACTGTGAAGCTATCTAACAACGGCATTTAGCCACCTCCGGTAATTTTTTTAAAAATTTTCTGAACTCTTTCTTCCCAGGCGAGTCTGAGTATATGAAAGACGCGCATTTGTTATCATCATCCCTGAATTCAGAGATGAAATTTTGGCCACTCACGAGTGGCCTTTTTCTTTTCTGTCAGGCGTGTTTTTCCAGCCACACCGCAAACGGTTCGGTATCAGCGGCTTCCATTTCCTGCTGACGGCGTTCAGACGCCTCGCGCTCGGCTACAAAATCCTCTTCGCGCAGAATTTCCAGCGGCTCTTCACGCAGCAGATTACGGTAGGCTTCTGCAAACGCTTTGCCTGTTCCGCCAATACCAGTATCAATCATAGACCTTAAGATACGGGCAGAGAAAGTCAGATCGGGATTATCGAAGCAGGCGACCAGTTCATCACACACTTTCTGATACGCTTCGCCGCCGTTAATGCTATCCAGCGTTTGCGCGACGCGTTTCAGATCGCGGAACAGATCTTTACCCACCTGCGGTAACGGGAACTGCGCAGTTTCGCAGCCGATACCCAGCGTCAGGCCCGGTTTGCGACCTTCGAGGATCACCCGGTTCCAGTTAACGCGTGTACAGGCAAGTTCGCTACTGCTCATTTCCGGTGCGTCAGCCAGCGCACACCAGACCATAAACAGGTCGAGGAATCGCACCTGTTGTTCATCTACACCAATCGGCGAGAACGGGTTGATATCCAGCGAGCGGACTTCAATATATTCAATGCCGCCACGTAACAGCGCATCAGAAGGCGACTCACCACTGCGGGTAACGCGTTTTGGACGAATCGGCGCGTACAGTTCGTTTTCAATCTGCAGCACATTGCTGTTGATTTGCAGCCGCTTACCGTCTTTCTCAATACCAATCTTCGCGTACTCTTCCGATGGCGTTTTGATTGCCTGTTTAAGGCCCGCCACGTACTCGTAGAGATCATTGAAGGTGATACCAAGATTGCTTTGCGATTTATTGGTATAGCCAAGATCGCTCAAACGAAGAGAGGTCGCATACGGCAGGTAATACATACCGCACTCGGTTTTCTCAAACGGCAGCGACGTTGGTTTTCCTTGCAAGAAAGAAGAACAAATCGCTGGAGACGCACCAAACAGATAAGGAATGACCCAACCGAAGCGATAGTAGTTACGGATAACACGGAAATAACCCGCAGATATTTTCTCTTTGGCATCAGCGCCCGAGATATCACCGCACTTCGCTTGCCAGAATGCCATTGGCAAAGAGAAATTATAGTGCACGCCGGAAATGGTTTGCATCAGCGCGCCGTAGCGATTTTTCAGCCCTTCACGGTACAGCGTTTTAAAGCGACCGGTGTTAGAAGTGCCGTACTGTGCCAGTTCGATGTCCTGACCTTCTGCGATGTAGCATGGCATACTTAACGGCCACATCCGCTCATCGCCCATATTGCGCGCCGTATAACGATGCAGATCGCGCATAAAGGTCAACATATGTTCAATATCACCATCCACTGGTGTAATGAATTCCAGCAATGCTTCCGCAAAATCGGTAGTAATCCATTTGTGCGTCAGTGCGGAACCTAATGCTTCAGGATGACCTGTTGTTGCCAGTGTTCCATCAGCATTAACACGCAAAGTTTCGCGCTCCAGCCCACGCTGTATCCCCTTTAACGCCTGAGGATGTTTTTCCAGCCAGGCCAGCGCCTGTGATACGTCCGGGATCAAATTGACCTCCCGCCTGTCAAAATCGTTTTAATTAGCATAACTGTAATGGTGACCATATGTGCAGGCCTACAATTAGTGCCACCACATCATGCCCTGAACGGTCGCTGCTGCAACTGCAACATAGCGTAACGCTTTACCAAGGCACAAAAAAAAGATTACCGGCCCCCAGGAGATGCGCATCCATCCCGCTAACAGACACAGTAAATCGCCAACCACGGGCATCCAGCTTAATAATAGTGTGACTGCACCATAGCGTTTCAGCCAGCCGGTAGCTTTCTCTTGCCAGCGCGATGTTTTACGCAATGGAAAGAAACGCCCAAGGATAACGTTAGTTAACCCTCCAAGGCTATTACCCATTGTTGCTGTTAAAACTAAAACCCAGGGATGACTGATCCCGGAAAGCAACATTGCCACCAGCACGACTTCGGAGTTGCCGGGTAATAGTGTAGCGCTGAGAAAACTACTGGCAAACAACGAGAAAAGCGATAACGCTTCACTCACAGCAAGCGAACATCCACGGCGTCCATGCCTGCTGCACGGGCCGCCTGAATACCGAAATCGGCATCTTCAAAGACCACACACTGCGTCGGTTGCACGCCCATACGCTGCGCGCACAACAAAAATGTGTCTGGCGCGGGTTTATGGTGTTTGACGTGATCGGCAGCGACGACGGCGTCAAAATAACGGCGTAATCCCAGGTGTGCCAGCAATGCCTCAGCGATGGCGCTTTCACTCCCCGTTCCTACAGCCATTGGGCGACGACCATGCCAGCTTTTCACCACTTCAACAAGAGGAAGCGGCTCGACACTATCCAGCAGCATACTTCTTACTGCTTCTGTTTTTTCACGCGCTAACGCATGCGGGTCGAGATCGGCCTGATTCAGCTCAATAATTGCCTGAGCAATACGCCAGGTGGGCGAGCCATTAAGCGCAATCATCGCCTGAACATCGTACTGAAGACCGTAGTGCCCTAATACTTCGCGCCACGCTTTACGGTGCGTAGGCTCCGTATCCAGGATTGTGCCATCCATATCAAAAATTAAACCTGCATAACGCTCGTACATGGTCTTCTCGCAAGTCGAAAAATATGACGCTACTTTAGCGTAATTGCTTGATTTTGTCGCTGATGGCGAAGGAGAAGAAAATTCAGGAAATGGATAAAGTAGTTATTTAGAAATGAGATATTTTTGAAGGAAATTTTTTGGAGAAGATGGTGCATCCGGGAGGATTACTCGCCTTGCGGCTCGCCCTTCGGGCCGTTGCTAAAGCAACGTTATCCTCCCTGGTGCCTGCGGTTAATACCGCTACCTCTTCGATATCTTCATTGCTGAAGATTTCGGATAATATGGTGCATCCGGGAGGATTCGAACCTCCGACCGCTCGGTTCGTAGCCGAGTACTCTATCCAGCTGAGCTACGGATGCATCGGGAAAATTTATTTTACTGCTGATATTGATATCGCTACTAAGGCCATATCAAGTAAGAGATGGTGCATCCGGGAGGATTCGAACCTCCGACCGCTCGGTTCGTAGCCGAGTACTCTATCCAGCTGAGCTACGGATGCATCGGAAAATTTATTTTACTGCTGATATTGATACCGCTACTAAAGCCATATCAAGTAAGAGATGGTGCATCCGGGAGGATTCGAACCTCCGACCGCTCGGTTCGTAGCCGAGTACTCTATCCAGCTGAGCTACGGATGCATCGGGAAACTTACTTTACTGCAGATTTTTTGATACCGCTACTAAAGCCGTATCAAGTAAGAGATGGTGCATCCGGGAGGATTACTCGCCTTGCGGCTCGCCCTTCGGGCCGTTGCTAAAGCAACGTTATCCTCCCTGGTGCCTGCGGTTATTACCGCCACCTCTTCCATACCTTCATCGCTGAAGGTACGTAGAATATGGTGCATCCGGGAGGATTCGAACCTCCGACCGCTCGGTTCGTAGCCGAGTACTCTATCCAGCTGAGCTACGGATGCAAATGGCGGTGAGGCGGGGATTCGAACCCCGGATGCAGCTTTTGACCGCATACTCCCTTAGCAGGGGAGCGCCTTCAGCCTCTCGGCCACCTCACCACACGCCTCTTACGAGTGCTTCGAAGAACTTGTTTATCGCTCATCGTCGCTGCGTGGCGCACATATTACTTTCTGAGACTTATAAGTCAAACAATTTTTCCCACACTTTTATCGTTTGCACACTTCACGTTCAATTAGTCTGTAAAAACGTCAAAAAGAGTGTTTTATCAACAGAAAAATGGAGGTCTGACAGATAGCAGTAATGTAAAAAAATGGAGACTTAAGTTGAATGAACGGGAGTAAAGCGAAAAGACTATAGAGTGAAGGAGAAATTTTGAGGGTGCGTCTCACCGATAAAGATGAGACGCGGAAAGATTAGTAACTGGACTGCTGGGATTTTTCAGCCTGGATACGCTGGTAGATCTCTTCACGGTGAACAGAAACTTCCTTCGGGGCATTTACGCCAATACGTACCTGGTTGCCCTTTACCCCTAAAACTGTCACGGTGACCTCATCCCCAATCATGAGGGTCTCACCAACTCGACGAGTCAGAATCAGCATTCTTTGCTCCTTGAAAGATTAAAAGAGTCGGGTCTCTCTGTATCCCGGCATTATCCATCATATAACGCCAAAAAGTAAGCAATGACAAACACATTACATCTAAGCAGTCATGGCATTACATTCTGTTAAACCTAAGTTTAGCCGATATACACAACTTCAACCTGACTTTATCGTTGTCGATAGCGTTAATGCGAATGCCGTGAAGCGAGTCCACGGCATTGCCTTACGCTTATATTATTGCAATTTCGCGCTGACCCAGCCTTTCACACTGGCTAACGCTGCAGGTAAGGCCGCAGCATCCGTACCACCGGCTTGCGCCATGTCAGGACGTCCACCACCCTTGCCGCCCACCTGCTGAGCGACCATACCAATCAGTTCCCCTGCTTTCACACGATCTGTGACGTCCTTAGATACGCCTGCAATCAGAGAAACCTTACCTTCGGCTACCGTTGCCAGCACGATAATTGTCGACCCCAGCTGATTTTTTAAATCGTCAACCATGGTACGCAACATTTTCGGCTCAACACCGCTAAGCTCGCTAACCAACAGCTTAACACCATTAACATCAATTGCCTTACTGGAAAGATTTGCGCTCTCCTGTGCGGCAGCTTGTTCTTTAAGCTGTTGTAGTTCTTTTTCTAACTGACGCGTACGTTCCAGTACTGAGCGCACTTTATCAGCCAGATTATTGCTATCGCCTTTCAGCAGATGTGCGACTTCGCTTAAGCGATCGCTGTCTGCATGAACGGTGGCGATAGCGCCTTCTCCGGTTACCGCTTCAATACGACGAACGCCTGCAGCAGTACCCGATTCAGAGATGATGCGGAACAGACCAATATCACCAGTGCGGCTGGCGTGAGTACCGCCACACAGCTCGGTGGAGAAATCGCCCATGCTCAGCACGCGTACGCGCTCATCATACTTCTCGCCGAACAGCGCCATCGCACCTTTCGCTTTCGCCGCTTCGAGATCCATGATGTTGGTTTCGATCGGCAAATTGCGACGAATCTGTGCGTTCACCAGGTCTTCGACCGCACGAATCTCTTCCGGTTTCATCGCTTCGTTGTGTGAGAAGTCGAAGCGCAGCACCTTGTCGTTAACCAGTGAACCTTTCTGCGATACATGAGTACCCAGAACCTGGCGCAGCGCAGCGTGCATCAGGTGCGTTGCGGAGTGATTCAGACGAATACGGGCGCGACGAGCCTCATCAACATCAGCCTGCACAGCGTCGCCCACTTTCAGAGAACCCGCAGCAAGTTTACCGATGTGACCAATCGCCTGGCCGTATTTCTGCGTATCTTCCACCACGAAGGAGAAGTTAGCGCCTTTCAGTTCGCCTTTATCACCAACCTGACCGCCGGATTCCGCATAGAATGGCGTTTGATCCAGCACGACCACAGCTTCCTGGCCTGCATTGATGGCATCAACCGCTTTACCATCAACAAACAGCGCGGTCACTTTGCCGTTCAGTTCCAGATGGTCATAGCCTTTAAATTCAGATGCACTGTCAACACGGATCATTGCGTTGTAATCGGCACCAAAGCCGCTGGCTTCGCGCGCGCGACGACGCTGCTCTTCCATTGCTGCTTCAAAACCAGCTTCGTCAACTTTGATGTTGCGCTCACGACAAACGTCAGCCGTCAGGTCAACCGGGAAGCCATAGGTGTCGTACAGACGGAAAGCAGTTTCACCATCCAGCGTATCACCAGAAAGTTTTGCCAGCTCTTCATCCAGCAACGCCAGACCGCGCTCCAGAGTACGAGCAAACTGCTCTTCTTCAGTCTTCAGCACCTGCTCAACCTGCGCCTGCTGGCGTTTCAGGTCTTCACCCGCAGAGCCCATAACGTCGATCAGCGGACCAACCAGTTTGTAGAAGAAGGTTTCTTTCGCGCCGAGCATATTACCGTGACGCACTGCGCGACGAATGATACGACGCAGTACATAACCACGGTTTTCATTGGACGGCATTACGCCATCCGCGATCAGGAACGCACAAGAACGAATGTGGTCAGCGATTACGCGCAGCGATTTATTGCTCAGATCGGTTGCGCCAGTGACTTTCGCTACCGCCTGGATCAACGTGCGGAACAGGTCGATGTCATAGTTAGAGTTAACGTGTTGCAGCACCGCAGCAATACGCTCCAGACCCATACCGGTATCTACAGACGGCTTCGGCAGCGGTTCCATCGTGCCATCGGCCTGGCGGTTGAACTGCATGAAGACGATGTTCCAGATCTCAATGTAGCGGTCGCCGTCTTCTTCCGGACTTCCCGGAGGGCCACCCCAAATGTGGTCGCCGTGATCGTAGAAGATTTCGGTGCACGGGCCGCACGGACCAGTGTCACCCATCTGCCAGAAGTTGTCAGATGCGTATGGCGCACCTTTGTTATCGCCGATGCGAATAATACGTTCGCGCGGGATCCCTACTTCTTTTTCCCAGATTTCGTAGGCTTCGTCGTCGCTTTCATAGACGGTAACCCACAGACGCTCTTTCGGCAGGGCAAACCATTTTTCGCTGGTCAGCAGTTCCCATGCAAACTGAATGGCATCGTGTTTGAAATAGTCGCCGAAGCTGAAGTTGCCCAGCATTTCGAAGAAGGTATGGTGACGCGCGGTGTAACCGACGTTTTCCAGGTCGTTGTGTTTACCACCCGCACGCACGCAGCGTTGGGAAGTGGTAGCGCGGGAATAATTACGCTTGTCGAGCCCAAGGAACACATCCTTGAACTGGTTCATCCCGGCGTTGGTAAACAACAAAGTTGGGTCGTTATGGGGTACCAGGGAGCTGCTGGCAACTACCTGATGTCCCTTACTATGGAAAAAGTCGAGAAACGCCTGACGGATCTCAGCGGTGCTCTTGCTCATAATTATCCTGAAATCAAGCTAACGAAATATCGCCACCAGCTCCAGCGTGTCTTAACCGCCGGGCTGGTAACTGAAAAGTGGGAATAAGATAAGTTTTCTTGACTGGGAAGTAAAATACCGTATGCGTTCAGTCGGCAAAATTTCGCCAAATATCCTGGATATCTTCCATCAGATAGCCACGATAGAGCAGAAAACGCTGGATCTTAACTTTTTCTGAAAAGACAGTTGGCAAAGGTTCACCATATTTTCGCGTCGCCTGATCGCGCGCCAGTGCGCACCAGTCGATGTCACATTCACGCATCGCTTTTTCTGTCGCTTCGCGGGAAATACCTTTCTGATTCAGTTCCTGGCGAATACGCGCAGGTCCATAACCTTTGCGGCTACGGCTGGCGATAAAGCGCGCAACAAATCGGCTGTCATCGAGATAGCCATGTTCATGGCACCAGGCAATAACGCGCTCGTAATCTTCTGCCGTAGCATCAATCTCTTCTGGGCCATTTTTGCCCATAATCGGTGCCGCGAGTTTACGTCGCAGTTCTTGCTCACTGTGATCGCGCACCGCCAGAATGCGTACCGCACGATCCAACAGGCGAGCATATGCCGGGCGACGGGACGTTGATTCTGTCATGGCATATCCTTACAACTTAAAAAGCAAAAGGGCCGCAGATGCGACCCTTGTGTATCAAACAAGACGATTAAAAATCTTCGTTAGTTTCTGCTACGCCTTCGCTATCATCTACAGAGAAATCCGGCGTTGAGTTCGGGTTGCTCAGCAGCAACTCACGTACTTTCTTCTCGATCTCTTTCGCGGTTTCCGGGTTATCTTTCAGCCAGGCAGTTGCATTCGCTTTACCCTGACCGATCTTCTCACCTTTGTAGCTGTACCACGCGCCTGCTTTCTCGATCAGCTTCTCTTTTACGCCCAGGTCAACCAGTTCGCCGTAGAAGTTGATACCTTCGCCGTAGAGGATCTGGAATTCAGCCTGTTTAAACGGCGCAGCGATTTTGTTCTTCACCACTTTCACGCGGGTTTCGCTACCCACCACGTTTTCGCCCTCTTTCACCGCGCCGATACGACGGATGTCGAGACGAACAGAGGCGTAGAATTTCAGCGCGTTACCACCGGTAGTGGTTTCCGGGTTACCGAACATCACACCAATTTTCATACGGATCTGGTTGATGAAGATCAGCAGCGTGTTGGACTGCTTCAGGTTACCCGCCAGCTTACGCATCGCCTGGCTCATCATACGTGCCGCAAGGCCCATGTGAGAGTCGCCGATTTCGCCTTCGATTTCCGCTTTCGGCGTCAGTGCCGCCACGGAGTCAACGACGATAACGTCTACTGCGCCAGAACGCGCCAGGGCGTCACAGATTTCCAGTGCCTGCTCGCCGGTGTCCGGCTGGGAGCACAGCAGGTTGTCGATATCGACGCCCAGTTTACGTGCGTAGATTGGGTCCAGCGCGTGTTCAGCATCGATAAACGCACAGGTTTTACCTTCACGCTGCGCTGCGGCGATCACCTGCAACGTCAGCGTGGTTTTACCGGAAGATTCCGGTCCGTAGATTTCGACGATACGGCCCATCGGCAGACCACCTGCCCCAAGCGCGATATCCAGTGAAAGCGAACCGGTAGAGATGGTTTCCACATCCATGGAACGGTCTTCACCCAGGCGCATGATGGAGCCTTTACCAAATTGTTTCTCAATCTGGCCCAGTGCTGCCGCCAACGCTTTCTGTTTGTTTTCGTCGATAGCCATTTTTACTCCTGTCATGCCGGGTAATACCGGATAGTCAATATGTTCTGTTGAAGCAATTATACTGTATGCTCATACAGTATCAAGTGTTTTGTAGAAATTGTTGCCACAAGGTCTGCAATGCATACGCAGTAGCCTGACGGCGCACCGCATCACGGTCGCCGCTGAAGCATTCCCGCCGGGTAATGCCTTCACCGCGGGCAGTGGCAAAAGCAAACCAGACGGTGCCGACAGGCTTCTCTTCACTGCCGCCATCCGGCCCGGCGATACCACTAATAGACACGGCGTAATCAGCACGAGCCGCTTTCAGTGCGCCTATCGCCATTTCCACCACGACGGGTTCGCTCACCGCGCCATGCTGCGCCAGCGTCTCTTCGCGTACGCCGATCATTTGCGCTTTCGCTTCGTTACTGTAGGTGACAAATCCGCGTTCAAACCAGGCGGAACTGCCGGCAATATCGGTAATCACTTTCGCTACCCAACCGCCGGTACAAGACTCAGCAGTTGTTACGGTTGCGCCACGGGCTTTCAGCGCCTGCCCAACCTGTTCGCTTAACTGCATCAGTTCACTGTCAGTCATCACAACCTCTGTCAGTCAAAAATTTATGCCGGACAAGATAGCACTTTCGTCAGGAAGATGGTGTTGGCGTTGCAATTTTACGAGGAGGATTCAGAAAAAAGCTGATTAGCCAGAGGGAAGCTCACGCCCCCCTCTTGCAAATAGTTACTGCACGCGCGCCAGCGCCACGGCTTGTCCTAACTGCCAGACCGCCATTGCGTAATGGGTGCTGTGGTTATAACGGGTAATGGTGTAGAAGTTCGGCAGACCGTACCAGTACTGGTAACCGGTACCGACATCCAGACGCAGCAGGCTGGCTTGTTGATGGTTGCCCAGCGGCTGCTGTGGCGTTAAACCTGCCGCGGCAAGCTGCGAAATGCTGTACCTGGTTTTGAAGCCATTTGGCAAGCCTGGAGCCTGACCGTTTGCCATTACCGCGACCTGATCGCCTTTCACCCAGCCGTGCGCTTTGAAATAGTTCGCCACGCTACCGATCGCATCAACCGGATCCCACAGGTTGATATGCCCATCGCCGCTGAAATCCACTGCATATTGTTTGTAAGACGACGGCATAAACTGTCCGTAGCCCATCGCCCCGGCAAAGGAACCTTTCAGATTGAGCGGATCGTCCTGCTCGTCGCGCGCCATCAACAGGAAGGTTTCCAGCTCGCCAGAGAAATACTCCGCGCGGCGTGGGTAGTTAAATGACAGCGTTGCCAGCGCATCGAGGATGCGAGTTTTCCCCATCACGCGCCCCCAGCGGGTTTCAACGCCGATAATCCCGACGATAATTTCCGGCGGTACGCCATACACCTGCCACGCGCGATTCAACGCATCTTCATACTGATTCCAGAAAACCACACCGTTCTGTACATTGTCCGGCGTAATAAATTTTTTGCGATAACGCAGCCATGCGCCGTTCGGACCTGATGGCGGTTTCACCGATGTCGTTGGTGCCTGGTTATCCATCAGCCGCAGTACCGAATCCAGACGTTTCGCCTGGGAGAGAATTTCCTGCAACTGCTGACGATCGAAACCGTGTTTGTTCACCATTTTGTCGATGAACTGCTGGGCATTCGGGTTATTAGCGAAATCGCCGCCCATCTGCATCACATTGTGCTGCGGCTCAAGCAGGAAGCCGCCAGACGGCGTTCCGGTGGTCGTTTCAGTCTCAGTAGGTTTTGGCTTGCTGCTACAGGCGGCAAGCAACACAAAAAGGGGAAGCAATGTTACATAACGACGCTTGAACATGAGGGGTCCATTTAACAGATTCAACCAAGGGCAAGTATGGTAAAGCATCACGCCCCGCACAAGGAAGCGGTAGTCACTGCCCGATACGGACTTTACATAACTCAACTCATTCTCCTCGCTATCCTTTTACTCAAACTTTCAAATTAAAATATTTATCTTTCATTTTGCGATCAAAATAACACTTTTAAATCTTTCAATCTGATTAGATTAGGTTGCCGTTTGGTAATAAAACAATAAATCCTGAAGGAGAGAACAATGATAGAAACCATTACTCATGGTGCAGAGTGGTTTATCGGGCTGTTCCAAAAGGGCGGAGAGGTGTTTACCGGGATGGTGACCGGCATTCTTCCGCTGTTGATTAGCCTGCTGGTTATCATGAACGCACTGATTAATTTTATCGGTCAGCATCGTATTGAACGTTTTGCTCAACGTTGCGCCGGTAATCCTGTTTCCCGTTACCTGCTGTTACCGTGCATTGGCACGTTTGTCTTTTGCAATCCGATGACCTTAAGCCTGGGTCGCTTTATGCCGGAAAAATACAAACCCAGCTACTACGCAGCGGCCTCTTATAGCTGCCACTCAATGAATGGCCTCTTCCCTCATATCAACCCTGGCGAACTGTTTGTTTATCTTGGCATTGCCAGCGGTCTGACGACGCTGAATCTGCCACTTGGCCCACTGGCAGTGAGTTATCTGCTGGTTGGTTTGGTCACCAACTTCTTCCGCGGCTGGGTAACCGATCTGACCACCGCTATTTTCGAGAAAAAGATGGGCATTCAACTTGAACAAAAAGTTCACCTGGCAGGAGCAACATCATGACACGCATTCGGATCGAAAAAGGAACGGGTGGCTGGGGCGGCCCGCTTGAGCTGGAAGCCACGCCGGGCAAAAAAATCGTCTATATCACCGCCGGTACCCGGCCTGCGATTGTTGACAAACTGGCACAGCTTACTGGCTGGCAAGCTATCGACGGATTTAAAGAAGGTGAACCCGCGGAGGCGGAAATTGGTGTCGCGGTAATCGACTGTGGCGGCACATTACGCTGCGGCATCTATCCGAAACGGCGTATTCCCACCATTAATATCCACTCGACGGGCAAGTCCGGCCCGCTGGCGCAGTACATTGTGGAAGATATTTATGTCTCTGGTGTAAAAGAAGAAAACATCACTGTAGTGGGTGAGGCGACACCACAACCCTCTTCCGTGGGCCGTGACTATGACACCAGCAAGAAAATCACCGAACAAAGCGATGGTTTACTGGCGAAGGTGGGAATGGGTATGGGTTCTGCCGTTGCCGTGTTGTTTCAATCTGGTCGTGACACCATCGACACTGTATTAAAAACCATTCTGCCGTTTATGGCGTTCGTCTCGGCGCTTATCGGCATCATTATGGCTTCCGGTCTTGGCGACTGGATTGCCCACGGTCTTGCTCCGCTGGCGAGCCATCCTCTGGGGCTGGTCATGCTGGCGCTCATCTGCTCCTTCCCGCTGCTTTCACCTTTCCTCGGCCCAGGCGCAGTTATCGCACAGGTTATCGGCGTATTGATTGGCGTGCAGATTGGTCTCGGCAATATTCCGCCGCATCTGGCTTTACCTGCACTGTTTGCCATCAACGCGCAGGCGGCCTGCGACTTCATCCCGGTCGGTTTGTCGCTGGCGGAAGCTCGTCAGGACACGGTTCGCGTCGGTGTCCCTTCTGTTCTGGTGAGCCGCTTTTTAACCGGCGCGCCAACTGTACTGATCGCCTGGTTTGTCTCCGGTTTTATCTATCAATAGAGGCTGAAACATGACCGTTATTTATCAGACCACCATCACCCGTATCGGCGCGAGTGCCACTGACGCCCTCAGCGACCAGATGCTCATCACCTTTCGTGAAGGCGCGCCTGCGGATCTCGAAGAGTATTGCTTCATTCATTGCCACGGCGAGTTGAAAGGTGCACTCCATCCCGGTTTGCAATTTTCTCTCGGGCAGCATCACTATCCGGTGACCGCCGTTGGCAGCGTGGCGGAAGACAACCTTCGCGAACTGGGTCATGTCACCCTGCGCTTCGATGGTTTAAGCGAAGCGGAATTTCCGGGCACTGTCCATGTGGCAGGCCCTGTACCCGACGATATCGCGCCGGGATCGGTTTTGAAGTTTGAATCTGTTAAGGAGTAAAAAATGAATCAGGTTGCCGTTGTCATCGGTGGTGGGCAAACCTTAGGCGCGTTCCTGTGCCACGGTCTGGCTGCCGAGGGGTATCGCGTGGCGGTTGTCGATATTCAGAGCGACAAAGCCGCAAATGTGGCACAAGAAATTAACGCCGAATATGGTGAAGGAACAGCGTACGGTTTTGGTGCTGACGCCACCAGCGAGCAAAGCGTTCTGGCGCTTTCTCGTGGGGTAGATGAAATCTTTGGTCGCGTGGATTTGCTGGTCTACAGCGCCGGAATAGCAAAAGCAGCCTTTATCAGCGACTTCCAGCTCGGCGATTTTGACCGTTCGCTACAGGTGAATCTGGTGGGTTATTTCCTGTGTGCCCGTGAATTTTCGCGTTTGATGATCCGCGACGGGATTCAGGGTCGCATTATTCAGATCAACTCGAAATCCGGCAAAGTGGGCAGCAAACACAACTCTGGCTACAGCGCAGCGAAATTTGGTGGCGTCGGGCTGACTCAATCACTGGCACTGGATCTGGCGGAGTACGGCATTACGGTGCATTCGCTGATGCTCGGTAACCTGCTGAAATCGCCTATGTTCCAGTCACTGTTGCCACAATACGCGACCAAGCTGGGTATCAAACCGGAGCAAGTCGAGCAGTATTACATCGATAAAGTACCGCTCAAACGCGGCTGCGATTATCAGGATGTGCTGAATATGCTGCTGTTCTACGCCAGTCCTAAGGCGTCGTACTGCACTGGTCAGTCGATCAATGTCACCGGCGGTCAGGTGATGTTCTGATTAACAGCGGAGATCCGTTAAGGATCTCCGCGCGACTAATAGAATGCCTGATGCGCTACGCTTATCAGGCCTACAGGACTTCCGCCACTACATTACGGAGAAGTTATGGTATCCGCACTCATCACCGTCGCCGTTATCGCCTGGTGTGCGCAACTGGCCTTAGGCGGTTGGCAAATTTCTCGTTTTAACCGTGCCTTCGACACGCTATGCCAGCAAGGGAGGGTTGGCGTGGGCCGTTCCAGCGGGCGCTTTAAACCGCGGGTCGTGGTCGCTATTGCGCTGGACGATCAGCAGCGCATCGTCGACACCTTGTTTATGAAAGGACTGACCGTCTTCGCCCGACCGCAAAAAATTCCCGCAATTACCGGCATGCATGCGGGTGATTTACAGCCCGATGTGATCTTTCCCCATGATCCACTATCACAGAATGCTCTATCATTGGCGCTTAAACTGAAACGTGGATAATTTCGTTGTGAATGTTACTTGCTTGCGAAGTTATCATTTTGAAACCTAAATCAGGTAATCACGCCCATGAAACCTCGTCAGCGTCAGGCCGCCATTCTGGAGTATCTACAAAAGCAGGGTAAATGCTCGGTTGAAGAATTGGCGCAATACTTTGACACCACAGGCACAACCATTCGCAAAGATCTGGTCATTCTGGAACATGCCGGAACCGTCATTCGTACTTATGGCGGCGTGGTGTTGAACAAAGAGGAATCCGATCCGCCTATCGATCATAAAACGCTTATCAACACCCACAAAAAAGAGCTGATTGCAGAAGCTGCCGTTGGTTTTATTCATGATGGCGACTCAATAATTCTTGATGCTGGCAGTACCGTGTTGCAGATGGTGCCTCTGCTATCGCGCTTTAATAACATCACGGTGATGACCAACAGCCTGCACATCGTCAATGCGCTATCCGAACTGGATAACGAACAAACTATCCTGATGCCAGGCGGAACATTTCGCAAAAAATCGGCCTCATTTCACGGGCAACTGGCAGAGAATGCCTTCGAGCATTTCACCTTCGATAAATTGTTTATGGGCACCGACGGCATCGATCTCAATGCGGGCGTAACCACCTTTAACGAGGTCTATACCGTCAGTAAGGCGATGTGTAATGCCGCGCGCGAAGTGATTTTGATGGCTGACTCATCGAAGTTTGGTCGTAAAAGCCCCAACGTGGTTTGTAGTCTTGAAAGCGTCGATAAGCTGATTACCGACGCAGGTATCGATCCAGCGTTTCGTCAGGCGCTGGAAGAAAAAGGGATCGACGTGATCATAACCGGAGAGAGCAATGAGTGAAGCACTACTGAACGCGGGACGTCAGACGTTAATGCTGGAGTTGCAGGAAGCAAGCCATTTACCGGAACGTCTGGGCGATGATTTCGTTCGCGCCGCCAATATCATCCTGCACTGCGAAGGCAAAGTGGTGGTTTCGGGAATTGGCAAATCGGGCCACATTGGTAAGAAAATCGCCGCAACGCTTGCCAGCACCGGCACACCGGCTTTTTTTGTCCATCCGGCAGAAGCACTGCACGGCGATCTGGGGATGATTGAAAGCCGCGATGTGATGCTGTTTATCTCTTATTCCGGTGGCGCGAAGGAACTGGATCTCATTATTCCGCGTCTGGAAGACAAATCTATCGCGCTGCTGGCAATGACCGGAAAACCGACGTCACCGCTGGGCCTGGCGGCGAAAGCGGTGCTGGATATCTCCGTAGAACGCGAAGCCTGCCCGATGCACCTTGCGCCGACCTCCAGCACCGTGAATACCCTGATGATGGGCGACGCGCTGGCGATGGCAGTCATGCAGGCGCGTGGTTTTAATGAAGAAGATTTTGCCCGCTCCCACCCAGCCGGGGCACTGGGCGCTCGCTTGCTGAACAAAGTGCATCATCTTATGCGTCGTGACGATGCCATCCCGCAGGTGGCGTTAACCGCCAGCGTGATGGACGCGATGCTGGAACTTAGCCGCACCGGTTTAGGTCTGGTGGCAGTGTGCGATGATCAACGACTGGTGAAAGGCGTCTTTACCGACGGTGATTTACGTCGCTGGCTGGTTGGCGGCGGCGCACTCACCACGCCAGTCAATGAAGCGATGACGGTCGGCGGCACCACGTTGCAATCGCAAAGCCGTGCCATCGACGCCAAAGAAATCCTGATGAAACGCAAAATCACCGCCGCACCGGTAGTGGATGAAAACGGCAAACTCACCGGCGCAATTAACCTGCAGGATTTCTATCAGGCCGGGATTATTTAATCCTTCAGCCCCAGACGTTTCGCCAGCCGATGCAGGTTGGCGACGTCGGTTTCCAGCATCCGCGCACAGGCGGCCCAGTTGTGATGATTTTGCGCCAGTGCCTGACGAATGGTTTCACGCTGGAACGCTTCTGTCGCTTCACGCAGGTTTTGCTTAACAACGGGCACCGCCGCCGCTTCTGGCGGCGGCAACGTCACCTCAGGAAAAGCAAAATGTTGCGCCTCAAGAATCACTTCATCGCCGCTGCGGGTTGCTCTCGCCAGCACTACCGCCCGATGAATAGCATGTTCCAGTTCACGAACGTTCCCCGGAAAATTGTAGTGTTGCAGTAAATTTCGCGCTCCGGCACTTAATACCACTCGGGAGAGCCCCAGCCGCAAACGACACTGCTCGCAGAAATACCCCGCCAGCAGAATGACATCATCGCCCCGCTCACGCAGCGGCGGCACTGAAAGTGGAAACACGCTCAGGCGGTGGAACAAGTCAGCGCGAAATCGCCCTGCCAGTACCTCTTCGCGTAAGTCACGGTTAGTCGCCGCCAGCACGCGCACATCGACCCGCAAACTGCGGTCATCGCCAACGCGTTGAATATCGCCATACTGCAACACCCTCAGCAGCTTGGCCTGCAATGCCAACGACAACTCGCCGATCTCATCGAGAAACAGCGTGCCGTTATCCGCCATTTCAAACTTCCCGCTGCGGTTACTGATAGCACCAGTAAACGCCCCTTTCACATGCCCGAACAACTCACTTTCCGCCACACTTTCCGGCAGTGCGGCACAGTTGAGATAGACCAGCGGATTCACCGCCCGTGGCGAGGCTTCATGAATCGCTTTCGCCACCAGCTCCTTACCGGTTCCCGTCTCACCGCTAATTAAAACGTTGAGATCGGATGCCGCCACAATCTCAATCTCTTTTTTCAATTGCGTCATGCCAGGGGACAAACCAATCATCTGCGTCTGTTTCACCGCTTCAAACGGCGCGGCATCGCCTGGCAGCATATTCTGGCTTTCCAGTTGTTCAATCAGCAATGCATTGCTTAACGCTCCCGCCGCCAGTGCGGCAATCAGCCGTAGCTCTTCGTCGCTGAAAACATCGAACTGATCGGGCTGCATCCCGTCGAGCGTCAAGGCACCGATCAGGTTTTGCCCGGCAAACAACGGCAAACCAACGCAGGCGTGAACCTTCAGACTCTCCTGCCCTGGAATCAAACCGTCATAAGGATCGGGCAATTCGCTGTCTGCGGGAAAGCGCACCACATCACCCGCGCGGGCAATCGCTTCCAGCCGTGGATGACCTTCCAGCGCAAAGCGTCTACCGAGTACATCCTTCGCCAGCCCGTCGATGGCAAGCGGAATAAACTGCCGCGAGTCGTAACGTAGCAACGCAGACGCATCGCACTCCAGCACCTGACGCAGCGTGGTGATCAGGCGCTGAAAACGATCCTGATGACCAATCCCACGCTGCAATTCGATGGCGATATTCGCCAGCACATCAACGGAAAAACTCATCTTTGCCTCACTGTCAATTTGACTATAGATATTGTCATATCGACCATTTTATTGATAGTCATTTTGACTACTCATTAATGAGCACAATTTTATTTATAGAGTAAAAACAATTAGATAAAAAACTGGCACGCAATCTGCAATTAGCAAGACATCTTTTTAGAACACGCTGAATAAATTGAGGTTGCTATGTCTATTGTGGTGAAAAATAACATTCATTGGGTTGGTCAACGTGACTGGGAAGTGCGTGATTTTCACGGTACAGAATATAAAACGCTGCGCGGCAGCAGCTACAACAGCTACCTCATCCGCGAAGAAAAAAACGTGCTGATCGACACCGTCGACCATAAATTCAGCCGCGAATTTGTGCAGAACCTGCGTAATGAAATCGATCTGGCGGATATCGATTACATCGTAATTAACCATGCTGAAGAGGACCACGCCGGGGCGCTGACCGAACTGATGGCACAAATTCCCGATACGCCGATCTACTGTACTGCCAACGCTATCGACTCGATAAATGGTCATCACCATCATCCGGAGTGGAATTTTAATGTAGTGAAAACTGGCGACACGCTGGATATCGGCAACGGCAAACAACTCATTTTTGTCGAAACGCCAATGCTGCACTGGCCGGACAGCATGATGACTTACCTGACAGGCGACGCGGTGCTGTTCAGTAACGATGCTTTCGGTCAGCACTACTGCGACGAGCATCTGTTCAACGATGAAGTGGATCAGACGGAGCTTTTCGAGCAGTGCCAGCGTTACTACGCCAATATCCTGACGCCGTTCAGCCGCCTGGTAACGCCGAAAATTACCGAGATCCTGGGCTTTAACTTACCAGTCGATATGATAGCGACCTCTCACGGCGTGGTATGGCGCGATAACCCGACGCAAATTGTCGAGCTGTACCTGAAATGGGCGGCGGATTATCAGGAAGACAGAATCACCATTTTCTACGACACCATGTCGAATAATACCCGCATGATGGCCGATGCTATAGCCCAGGGTATTGCGGAAACCGACCCACGCGTAGCGGTGAAAATTTTCAACGTCGCCCGAAGCGATAAAAACGAAATCCTGACCAATGTCTTCCGCTCAAAAGGCGTGCTGGTCGGCACTTCGACGATGAATAACGTGATGATGCCGAAAATCGCCGGGCTGGTGGAGGAGATGACCGGATTACGCTTCCGTAACAAACGCGCCAGCGCTTTCGGCTCTCACGGCTGGAGCGGCGGTGCGGTGGATCGTCTTTCCACGCGCCTGCAGGATGCGGGTTTCGAAATGTCGCTTAGCCTGAAAGCCAAATGGCGACCGGACCAGGACGCTCTGGAGTTATGTCGTGAACACGGTCGCGAAATCGCCCGTCAGTGGGCGCTCGCGCCGCTGCCACAGAGCACGGTGAATACGGTGGTTGAAGAAGAAACCTCTGCCGCCACGACGGCTGACCTCGGCCCACGGATGCAATGCAGCGTCTGCCAGTGGATTTACGATCCGGCAAAAGGCGAGCCAATGCAGGACGTTGCGCCAGGAACGCCGTGGCGTGAAGTCCCGGATAACTTCCTGTGCCCGGAATGCTCTCTCGGCAAAGACGTCTTTGACGAACTGGCATCGGAGGCAAAATGAGCAACGGCATTGTGATCATTGGTTCGGGCTTCGCCGCCCGCCAACTGGTGAAAAATATTCGCAAACAGGACGCCAGTATTCCATTAACCCTGATTGCCGCCGACAGCATGGATGAGTACAACAAACCTGACCTCAGCCATGTTATCAGTCAGGGGCAACGTGCCGACGACCTTACCCGCCAGACGGCAGGTGAATTTGCCGAGCAGTTTAATCTGCGCCTGTTTCCGCACACCTGGGTAACGGATATCGATGCCGAAGCCCATGTGGTGAAAAGTCAGAATAATCAGTGGCAATACGACAAGCTGGTGCTGGCAACCGGTGCCAGCGCCTTTGTCCCGCCAGTGCCCGGGCGTGAGTTAATGCTGACGTTAAATAGTCAGCAAGAGTATCGCGCCTGTGAAACGCAACTGCGGAATGCCCGACGCGTGTTGATTGTTGGCGGTGGCTTGATTGGTAGCGAACTGGCGATGGATTTTTGTCGTGCAGGCAAAGCGGTCACGCTAATCGACAACGCTGCCAGTATTCTGGCAGCGTTAATGCCACCGGAAGTAAGCAGCCGCTTGCAGCATCGGTTGACGGAGATGGGCGTTCATCTGCTGTTAAAATCTCAGTTGCAGGGGCTGGAAAAAACGGATTCTGGCATTCTGGCAACGCTGGACCGCCAGCGCAGCATCGAAGTGGATGCGGTAATTGCCGCCACCGGACTGCGCCCGGAAACCGCCCTGGCACGACGCGCCGGGCTGACGATTAATCGCGGCGTTTGCGTCGATAGTTATCTGCAAACCAGTAATGCCGATATTTATGCGCTGGGCGATTGCGCGGAAATTAACGGTCAGGTATTGCCGTTCCTCCAGCCGATTCAACTTAGCGCGATGGTGCTGGCAAAAAATCTTCTCGGCAATAACACGCCGCTGAAACTCCCGGCGATGCTGGTGAAAATCAAAACGCCGGAATTACCGCTGCATCTGGCAGGCGAAACCCAGCGTCAGGATTTACGCTGGCAAATTAATACCGAACGCCAGGGAATGGTGGCGCGCGGTGTTGATGATGCCGACCAGCTTCGCGCCTTTGTGGTCAGTGAGGATCGGATGAAAGAGGCGTTTGGATTGTTGAAAACGTTGCCGGTGTAGGCGAGCTACAGTGCCCCAAATGTCGGATGCGGCGCTGACGCGTCTTATCCGACCTACAGGGAACGCATGTGTTGATCACATAATACGTTTATGTCGCATCCTGCACTGTCCCAAAATGTCGGATGCGACGCTGGCGCGTCTTATCCGACCTACGGGGACGCACGTGTAGGCCGGATAAGGCGTTTACGCCGCATCCGGCAATGGTGTCCAAATGCAACACGCTTTATCCGTTCTGGACTTCACCCGCTAACCAGCGCGCCGCAGCAATAACCCCCTGCCCCAGAGACAATCCACCATCGCCCGCCGGTAAACTCTGCGGGAAGAGCAACGTAAAATCAGCAAGATAATGCGCCAGACGTGCACGCAGCAAACGGTTATGAATAACTCCGCCGCTAAATACCAGCGTAGTGATACCCCGCATCGTGGCCTGCTCACGCATCAACGCGGCAAAACCCTGCGCCAGCGCATCATGAAACGCCCACGCGCGTTGATTAACCGGAGCCTGCCAGCTCAGCCACTGCTGCCAGAAAGTGGCGAGATCCAGTTGATTGTCCACCAGCGGCATCGTCACCGGATGCGTCACGCCGTGGCACGAAGCCGCCAGCGCCTCCAGCGCACAAGCCGCTTCACCTTCATAACTTAACGTGGCTGGCGCACAGCCCAGTCCCGCCGCCACAGCATCGAACAAACGCCCACACGATGACGCCAGCGGCGCGTTAATTCCACGCTCAATGGCCCGCGCCAGCACGCTCCAGTTTTGCTGTTGCACACTTGCCGTTTCAGGGTAATTCTGCCACTCCGGCACAAAGCGCAGGCACTGCGCCAGCAGGTTACGCCACGGCTGCTTCGCCGCCAAATCGCCACCAGCAAGCGCCACCGCTGGCAAGCCGCCCAGGTGCTGGCATTCGCGATAGTTCACCCGCAGGCACTCGCCGCCCCATAAAGCGCCGTTCTCCCCCATACCGATACCGTCGAGCGTCAACGCAATGACATCACCGCCATCCAGCGGCCAGTGATGTTCTGCCAGACACGCCGCCGCATGAGCATGATGATGCAGCACCGTTTGCGTCGGCAGATTCATTTCGCGCGCCCACTGGCTGGAGACATAGCCCGGATGCGCGTCATGCACAACGTATTGCGGAGTGAAATCGTAGATGTTTTGCATCAGGCGTAACGCTTCGCGCCACTGCATCTGGATGCCATCGTCACTTAAATCGCCCAGATGCTGGCTCAACACCGCTTGTTCACCGCGCACCAGGCAGAAGGTATTTTTCAGATCCGCGCCGAGACACAGCACAGGCGGAACATTTTTAAAGCCCGGAGGCAAAGCCAGCGCATCCGGCACATACCCCCGCGAACGGCGCAGCATTTCGCCGCTTTCGCGCACCACCGAATCATCCATCCGCTGCACGATGTCGCGGTTATGTATCAAGAATCCGTCGGCAATGCCCTGCAAATCCGCCAGCGCCTGTTCGTTGCTGATAGCCGGTGGTTTACCGCTCAGGTTGCCGGAGGTCATCACCAGCGGGCATTGCAGTTCCTGTAACAGCAAATGCTGGAGCGGGTTCGCAGGCAACATCACCCCAACTTCGTTAAGGCCAGGGGCGATATCATCACAAAGCTCAGGAACGTATTTTTTATCCACCAGCACAATCGGCGCGGCGGGTGTGGTAAGCAACTGACGGGCAGCGTCTGGTAAACCTTCTGCCACTGGCAACATAACCGCCAGCGGTTTCGCCGGGCGATGTTTGCGCGCCCGCAGTGTCGCCACCGCGTTACTGTTACGTGCATCGCAGGCAAGATGATATCCGCCAATCCCTTTGATGGCGACAATGTTGCCCATTTTTAACTGTGCGATAGCTGCCTGTAATGCCGCCTCTTGTTCTGCATGTTCACCATGACTTACCCATTCAAGATGTGGGCCACACTCCGGGCAGGCCACCGGCTGGGCGTGGAAGCGACGATCGAGCGGGTCGCGATATTCTTTGTCACAGGCCGGACACAGCGGAAACGCCGCCATCACGGTAAACGGGCGGTCGTAAGGCATCGCGCGAATAATGGTGAAACGCGGACCACAGTGAGTACAGTTGATAAACGGATAACGCCAGCGTCGTTCGCCTGGGGTATTCATTTCGGCAAGACAGGCAGGGCAAGTCGCGGCATCGGGAACAATTTGCGTATTCATGGTGCCGCCTGTGCTCTGGCGTATAGTGAACTCGGTGGGCAGTTGTGACCAGATAAACGGCTCACGCTCGACGCTATCAATACGCGCCAGCGGCGGGCAGTGCTGATGCAACTGCACAAGAAACGTTTCCGGGTCTTCCAGCAGCCGGACTTCCACTCCATCGCCGTCATTACAGACATCGCCGTGAAGATTTAATTGCTGTGCTAGCTGCCAGACAAACGGACGAAAACCGACGCCCTGCACTTTGCCACGAATACGCAGTTGGACACCGCAAGATGTGTTTTTTGCCATTGAGTTATTCCCGCCATCATGAATTGCGTAACCCGCCCTGCCGGACACGACAGCGTCGTATCCGGCAATCACAGGTCGGCGATACCGCCCGCTCCGTATTCTACGAATATTTCCGGGAATTCCTTTGATGCCAGAACAGTTCAGTAAGATTTTTAGAACATCAGCGCCGTACGGCGACGTTTTTCTGCACTCAGTTGTTCAAGTTTATTACGATCGACACAAATCAGCGCATGGGTCGGGCAAGCCGCCATACACGCCGGGCCGTCTTCACGATGGTTACAGAGGTCGCATTTATTGGCTTCGGCTTTGTCAGCCCGTACATTCAGCCCCGCGCCGCTGTTGCGAATCACCGGACGTACCACCACTTCCATCGCGCCATACGGGCAAGCCACAACGCAGGTTTTGCAACCAATACAACGTTCCTGCATCACATGAACAAACCCTTTATCACGACTGATAGCACCATTCGGACAGACGTTAGCGCACGGTGCATCTTCACACTGACGGCAAACTGTCGCCGTGGAAATGTTCACACCTTTAATGACATGGATTCGCGGTAAAAAAGTTTCCGGGGTCAGCGATGCACAGTCCTGATTTTCCTGATGAGAAACCACGCACGCCACTTCACAGGTACGGCAACCAATACATTTACTCGCGTCAGCAATGATGAAACGGTTCATCAAATTCTCCAGCAATGACAGTTAATGCGCCGATACATTCACAAATCATGCCAGTTTTTAATTTACTGTTATTTAAAGAAATTAAATTCTGTAATGCAGGAAAAACGATGTCATCGACACTAGTGACGATGACATGTGATGACAATGTTTATCGCGAAAGAGCAATGAGGGAGTCGCGGCGGATCAGTTTTCCGCTGAAGGTTTTCGGCGGTGTGTAAGCACCACCATCGAGCATAAATATCAGCCGCCCAATTATTTCCTGAATCATCTCAGTCACCGGAATTTTTACGCTGGAGAGCGCCGGAACGGTGTAGGGGGCAATAGCGATATCATCGAATCCGATAACTGACACCTGCTCTGGCACCGCTACGCCGCGCTCGTGCAACGCTTTCATCGCACCTATCGCCATATCGTCGTTACTGGCAACTAACGCGCTAAATTTAGCCCCACGTTCGAGCAACGTTTCTACCCCTTCGGCCCCGCTGGCAGGCGTCCATTTACCGTTAGCGATAAGTTTTTCATTGAACGCAATACCATGCTGCGCCAGCGCGTCTTTATATCCGGCAAGACGTTCAATGCTGGTGGGGGAATCCATCGAGCCGGTAAGGAAAGCAATCTCCTGATGTCCGGCGGTTATCAACTCTGCCACGGCGTTAAAGCTGGTCTGTTTATGATCGCACCAGACGCTATGGCTGCTGTTTTTGCGCAGGCGGCGATTAAGCACCATTATCGGCTGACTGTGTGCGTCAATGATGTCATCAATCTCATCCACGCTTAAAAAGCGCGGGTAAATCATGATGGCGTCGCAGCGCAAATCCAGCAGATACTGAATCGCCTGGCGCTCTTCTTCGGCGCTATGTTTACCATCTGCCAATAGCAACTGTCGCCCTTTCTCTTCCGCCATTCGCGCGGCATGAAACAGTAATTCACTAAAATAAATGCCATGGTAAAGCGTGTTGGTCACGACCAGCCCCAGCGTCTGAGTACTCTTCGCCGACAGATTGCGCGCCAGCAAGTTTGGACGGTAACCGCTCTCTTCTACCGCCTGAAACACGCGATCTTTAGTCTCCTGGCTGACGTAGCCATTACCTGAAAGCACGCGGGAAACGGTCGCTTTTGAAACCCCGGCGCGCTTCGCCACTTCCAGCATCGTCGTCATCATTTTCATCCCTTTACACGTAATCAACGCAGTGTACTGCACCGTTTGCCGATTGTCCTTGCGCAATCGGCGGGAAAAATATTCAGGTGACCGGTTTCACAAATATAAAAAATGAACAATTAACTCTCTTGCTTATTTAGTGACAACTATTCATGATTTTGTGAAACCGGTTTCTTAATTCCGTTTCAGCATCGGCATTTTTCCGTCACGTCGACTGATAACTACTACATCTACCCTACTGATAACAGGATAAAATCCGATGGCCAAAAATTATGCGGCGCTGGCACGCTCGGTGATAGCGGCACTGGGCGGCGTTGATAACATCTCGGCAGTCACGCACTGTATGACGCGTTTGCGCTTTGTTATCAAAGATGACCAGCTTATCGACAGTCCGACGTTGAAAACCATCTCCGGCGTGCTCGGCGTGGTACGTAGTGACAACCAGTGTCAGGTGATTATCGGCAATACCGTTTCACAAGCCTTTCAGGAAGTCGTCAGCCTGCTGCCGGGAGATATGCAGCCCGCACAGCCCGTGGGTAAACCCAAACTCACGCTACGTCGCATTGGTGCGGGGATCCTCGATGCGCTGATCGGCACCATGTCACCGCTGATCCCGGCGATTATCGGCGGATCGATGGTCAAACTGCTGGCAATGATCCTCGAGATGAGCGGCGTGCTGACAAAAGGATCGCCGACCTTAACCATTCTGAATGTGATTGGTGACGGTGCTTTCTTCTTCCTGCCGCTGATGGTCGCTGCTTCTGCCGCCATCAAATTTAAAACCAATATGTCGCTGGCGATTGCCATCGCGGGTGTGCTGGTACATCCGAGTTTTATTGAGCTGATGGCGAAAGCGGCCCAGGGTGAACATGTTGAATTTGCCCTGATTCCGGTCACCGCGGTGAAATACACCTACACAGTGATCCCGGCGCTGGTGATGACCTGGTGCCTGTCATATATCGAACGCTGGGTGGACAGCATTACGCCAGCGGTGACGAAAAACTTCCTCAAGCCGATGCTGATTGTGTTGATTGCCGCACCGCTGGCAATCCTGCTGATTGGCCCGATTGGTATCTGGATCGGTAGCGCCATTTCGGCGCTGGTTTACACCATTCATGGTTATCTGGGCTGGCTTTCAGTCGCCATTATGGGCGCACTGTGGCCTCTGCTGGTAATGACCGGGATGCACCGCGTCTTTACGCCAACCATCATTCAGACCATTGCCGAAACCGGCAAAGAAGGTATGGTCATGCCGTCAGAAATCGGCGCTAACCTGTCGCTGGGCGGTTCATCGCTGGCGGTGGCGTGGAAAACAAAAAACCCGGAACTGCGCCAGACGGCGCTGGCTGCGGCGGCATCAGCCATTATGGCGGGGATTTCCGAACCGGCGTTATACGGCGTGGCGATCCGCCTGAAACGTCCGCTTATCGCCAGTCTTATCAGCGGTTTTATTTGCGGCGCGGTTGCCGGTATGGCGGGGCTTGCCAGCCACTCAATGGCAGCGCCGGGGCTATTTACCAGCGTGCAGTTCTTCGATCCGGCGAATCCAATGAGCATCGTCTGGGTGTTCGCCGTCATGGCGCTGGCGGTCGTGCTGTCGTTCATCCTCACACTGTTGCTCGGCTTTGAGGATATTCCTGTTGAGGAAGCGACTGCCGAGGCGCGAAAGCATCAGAGCGCACAACCGACCGTCGCCAAAGAAGTAAGTCTTAATTGAGGATGAAAATGTCAGTATTTCCAGAAGGTTTTTTATGGGGCGGCGCGCTTGCCGCCAACCAGTCTGAAGGTGCGTACCGGGAAGGTGGCAAAGGGCTGACCACCGTCGATATGATCCCACACGGCGAGCATCGAATGGCGGTGAAACTGGGGCTGGAAAAACGTTTTCAGTTGCGCGATGACGAGTTTTATCCCAGCCATGAGGCGACGGATTTTTATCATCGTTATAAAGAAGATATCGCCCTGATGGCAGAGATGGGATTCAAAGTGTTCCGTACCTCAATTGCCTGGAGCCGCCTCTTCCCGCAGGGCGATGAACTGACGCCCAACCAGCAGGGCATTGCTTTTTACCGTTCTGTCTTTGAAGAGTGTAAAAAGTACGGTATCGAACCGCTGGTCACGTTGTGCCACTTCGATGTGCCGATGCATCTGGTCACCGAATATGGCTCCTGGCGTAACCGCAAGCTGGTGGAGTTTTTCAGCCGCTACGCCCGGACCTGCTTTGAAGCATTTGATGGTCTGGTGAAATACTGGCTCACCTTCAATGAAATCAACATTATGTTGCATAGCCCGTTCTCCGGCGCGGGTCTGGTGTTTGAAGAAGGCGAAAATCAGGATCAGGTGAAATATCAGGCTGCGCATCACCAACTGATTGCCAGTGCATTAGCCACCAAAATCGCCCATGAGGTTAACCCGCAAAATCAGGTGGGCTGTATGCTGGCGGGCGGTAACTTCTACCCTTACAGTTGCAAGCCGGAAGATGTCTGGGCGGCGCTGGAGAAAGATCGGGAAAACCTGTTTTTTATCGATGTGCAGGCGCGGGGCGCGTATCCGGCTTACTCTGCCCGCGTATTCCGCGAAAAAGGGGTAACCATCGACAAAGCACCGGGCGATGATGAGATCCTGAAAAACACCGTCGATTTTGTCTCTTTCAGCTATTACGCCTCACGCTGCGCCTCGGCGGAGATGAACGCCAACAACAGCAGTGCGGCGAACGTGGTGAAATCGCTGCGTAACCCATATCTACAGGTAAGCGACTGGGGCTGGGGGATTGATCCACTCGGTCTGCGTATCACCATGAACATGATGTATGACCGCTATCAGAAGCCGCTGTTTCTGGTGGAAAACGGCCTCGGCGCAAAAGATGAACTTGCTGCCAATGGCGAGATTAACGATGACTATCGCATCAGCTATTTACGCGAACATATCCGCGCAATGGGCGAAGCGATTGCAGATGGCATTCCGCTGATGGGCTACACCACTTGGGGCTGTATTGATTTGGTTTCCGCCTCAACGGGTGAAATGAGCAAACGCTACGGTTTTGTCTACGTAGACCGTGACGACGCAGGCAACGGTACGCTGGCGCGCACGCGTAAGAAATCGTTCTGGTGGTATAAAAAAGTGATTGCCAGTAATGGTGAGGATTTAGAGTAAGTAACAGTGCCGGATGCGGCGTGAACGCCTTATCCGGCCTACATGTCGCACGAACCAGGTAGGCCCGATAAGCGCAGCGCATCGGGCAATCTGGCGTTTGCTATCAGTTCTGATTCCCTCATCAAGAACATCCCTGTCCTGATTCCTTACTGAAAAACTACTCTTCTTCCACCGCTAACTGCGCGAATCCGCCATTCCCTTCCCAGCCTTCCAGTCGTTGATAAACGGTTTCTACCGCATCTTTAATCGGCTGGGTCATCGGGTAGTAAAAGCCGACGATATCCGGCTGGATGCCGAGGAAAATCACTTCGCCAATGTCTTCTTTTAACTGGTCGATAAGGTAGTTCAACGGCATGTTATGGGTAGTCATCATAAACATCTCGGCGATATCATCCGGATCGATGATGCGGATCTCGCCGGGGTTTAGCCCCATATCCGTGGCGTCGACAATCAGCAGTCGTGTCGGGCGCAGTTCGCGAATAGCGACAATGTCGTTTTCCGGTGCACTACCGCCGTCAATCACCACCCAGTGACCTTTCGGCGCGGCGGCGCACTTTTCCGCCAGTAGCGGGCCTGCGCCATCATCGCCCATCATGCTATTGCCAACACAGAGTAAAACGTCAGTCACGCAATCTCCTCACCATCAAATAGATGGCGTTTTCCTGATGAATATCATGCAGCATACTTAACAGCATTGTACTCCATTCCTTCTGCTGCGAAGTTTGCGCTGCCCGGGCTTTATCGAATGCGTTGGCCAGCATCGGCACATGGTTAATGTCGATGACGATCTCACCATATTTCGGCACGCCTTCCATTTTGCGGCGGGCTTCGCTGCCCGCCTCCAGAGTGGCAATCCATGCCAGATATTCATCCCACGGACAGGTGAGCGCCGCTTCCAGGCAATCGATAACCCCAAGGTGGTGACCAATCGCCAGGCTGTAATAGACCACCTGCTGCGCCTCGGCGGGCGTGGCATCGTTCTCATCAATAAATTTACGGCTCAGTTGACTGAACACCACCTTTTCACTCATCGGATACGCGCCTCTTCAACAACATGATTCAGATGGCTGACAATCTCGTTCAGACGCGGATCGTTTTCCGCTTCCAGCCAGCGTGCAACCTGCTCTTCGCCCTGCCCTAACTGTGTCAGGAAGTCATCGGCAATCTGACGACCGTAACGATAACCTGCCAGGCGGCGTGCTTCGCGATCCACTTTCACGCGCAGCGGCTGCACCATATCGCCATGCAGGATCTCCGCCGGTTGTTCATCCTGCTCACCCGGCCCACGGGCGTGGATTTTCTGCTCCAGCAGGCCGAGCGCCATCGCAAAGCCGTACAGCGTGGCGGCAGGCGTTGGCGGGCAGCCAGGGATATAAACATCCACTGGAACGATTTTATCCGTACCGCCCCACACGCAGTAGAGATCGTGGAAGATCCCGCCGCTGTTACCGCAGGCACCGTAAGAGATACAGATTTTCGGGTCCGGCGCGGACTGCCACGCACGCAGCGCAGGGGATCGCATTGCACGGGTGACCGCGCCGGTAAACAGTAAAATATCCGCATGACGCGGTGACGGGACGACTTTAATGCCGAAGCGTTCTGCATCGAACAGCGGCGAAAGCGTGGCGAAAATTTCGATTTCGCAGCCGTTGCAGCCGCCGCAGTCCACGCGGTAAACGTAGGCAGAACGTTTGATTTTTTTCAGTAACGACGCCTTCATGCTGGCGATGGATTCATCCACCGTCATCGGGACCGGAATGCCGTTGGCGTCACGGGGGCCTAATAAATTGCTCATCAGATGGCCTCTTTCATATGGCGAGTCAGTTCAATACGGTCGGACGGCACCAGGCATTTCTGGCGCTTACATTCCGGGCAAGTCTCAAAGCTTTCGCGGTGGTTTTCCGCGCGGCTGTCGCCGTTGTGCTTAAGCAGCGCAATGGCGTAGTCGATCTCTTTCTGGACGGCGAAAGGACGATTGCAGACGCGGCAGTTGCACAGCGCGAAGCGGGACTGTTGGAGGAAGTCTTCTTTCTTCCACACCGCCAGTTCGTACTCTTGCGACAGTTTGATCGCCGCCGTCGGGCAAACTTCTTCGCAGCGTCCACAGAAGATGCAGCGCCCGAGATTAAACTCCCAGGCCAGCTCTCCTGTGGCGAGGTCGGTTTCAACCGTTAAGGCGTTTGACGGGCAGGCATTGACGCAGGCCGCGCAGCCGATGCACTGCTGCGGGTTCTGCTCTGGCTTACCACGGAAGTTTTTATCAACCGCAATCGGCTCCAGCGGATAAGACGAGGTCGCCGTGCCGGTTTTGATGACTTTTTTGATAAAGGTAAACATGGCGATTCCTTATTTCAGCGGCGAGTTTTTACGCTCAATGCTGTAACGCTCGAGTTCTTTGTACGGCACCACTTTGCTCTTCTTCTTACGCACATCGACCACGGTCATGCGGTCGGTACAGGAGTAGCAAGGGTCCAGGCTACCGATAATCAGCGGCGCATCGGAAACGGTGTTGCCGCGCAGCATGTAGCGCAGGGTCGGCCAGTTCGCGTAGGTCGCGGCACGGCAGCGCCAGCGGTACAGCTTCTGGTTGTCGCCGGTCATGCTCCAGTGGATATCGTCGCCGCGCGGCGCTTCGGCAAAGCCCAGCGCAAAACGGTGCGGAATGTAGGTAAAACCTTCTACCATCAACGGACCGCCCGGCAGGTTATCCAGACCGTAGTCGATCATGTTCAGCGCGGTATAGACCTCGTTGATTCGCACTTTCAGACGGGAAATAACGTCGCAGCCCTGCTCGCTGTGGACTTCCATTGGCAGCAGGCCATAACCGACAAACGGGTGATCGGCGCGAGTATCGCGGGCGTGACCGCTGGCGCGAACCATCGGGCCAACGTTACTGAAATCGCGGGCGATTTCCGGGTCCAAACGACCAATGCCGACGGTGCGCTGTTCCATGTTCGGTGTGCTCAGCAGCACATCCACCAGCTCCTGCACTTCACGACGCATCTGTTGTGCCAGCTGGCGGGTCTGGATCATGTCGTCTTTCAGCAGATCGCGACGAATCCCGCCGATCAGGTTCAGGCCGTAGGTTTTACGTGCACCGGTAAGGATCTCTGCCATTTTCATGGAGGTTTCACGCACGCGGAAGAACTGCATAAAGCCGGAGTCGAAGCCGGTAAAGTGACAGGCGAGGCCGAGGTTGAGCAGATGCGAGTGCAGGCGTTCCACCTCCAACAGAATGGCGCGGATCATCTGCGCACGTTCTGGCACCTGAATACCCATCGCGTTTTCCACCGACGTGGTGTAGGCGGTGCTGTGAGCAAAGCCGCAGATCCCGCACACACGGTCAGAGAGGAAGGTCACTTCGTTGTAACCCATGCGGGTTTCCGCCAGTTTTTCCATGCCGCGATGGACATAGAACAGGCGGTAGTCGGCGTCGATAATGTTTTCGCCATCGACGAACAGACGGAAGTGACCCGGTTCGTCGGAAGTAACGTGCAGCGGACCAATCGGCACGACGTTGTTTTTCTTGTCGCCCAGTTCGTTGATGAACTCGTAGGTTTCAGCATCGGTAGTCGGTGCCGGACGTTGACGATAATCCATGCTGTCTTTACGCAGCGGATAAAGTTCATCCGGCCAGTCATCCGGCAGCACCAGACGACGTTCATCCGGCAGCCCTACCGGAATCAAACCGTACATATCGCGCACTTCACGCTCGCCCCATACCGCCGCCGGAACGCGCGGCGTTACGGACGGATATTCCGGTTTGTTGGCGTCAACTTCAACGCGCACGGTTATCCAGCATTTGGTGCCCTTCTCCATCGACAGCACGTAATAAACGGCGTAATGACCATTCAGTTTACGTTCGTCGTTACCAAACAGCACCGACAGCCAGCCACCCTGCTTGTAATAGAGAAACTCCACTACTTCCGGCAGATAGTTCACCTTTACGGTGACAGTCAGCTGATCTTTGGTCTGCCAGGCGTGGTCCAGCACGACGCCAGGAAATGCCTCATTCAGCGCGGCGAGATAATGTTGACCTAATTTTTCTTCAGACATGCTCAAACTCTCTTTAATCACGCCGCCAGCAAGGAGACGAACGCTAAAAATGCAAAGCCAAACCCGGCCCAGGTAATGCGCGGAGTAATATCAAGACGCAGACGGGCCATGCTGTTTTCGAACAGCGCGATAACCAGGACGCCAACCACCAGTTTGACGATGGCAATCACCAGCGCCAGCAGCAGCCCACCGACGGTGAAGGTTTCCATTTGTCCCCACGGAATAAACACCCCGACGAACATCTGCAACACCACCAGCTGTTTCAGGCTGATGCCCCATTTCATGACGCCAAAGCCGCTGCCGCTATACTCAGAGAGCGGACCTTCCTGCAACTCCTGCTCGGCTTCCGCCAGGTCGAACGGCAGTTTGCCCATTTCGATAAAGGTGGCGAATGCACAGGCACAAAGCGCCAGCACCAGCGGGATGCTCTGGCTCAGCGGCCAGTGATAAACGGTGTCGGTGATGTTGCTGATGTTGGTGGAACCGGCAACCTGCGCCGCAACCCACAGACCAAGCAGCAGCATCGGTTCAACCAACACGCCAAGCATCGCTTCACGGCTCGCGCCGATAGCGGTAAACGGGCTACCGGTATCCAGACCAGAAATGGCAAAGAAGAAACGCGCGATGGCAAAGAGATACAGTAAAGTGATCAAATCGCCCAGTTGCGGCAGCGGAGAACCGACGGTCACCACCGGCAGCGCAGTGGCGATAGTCAGCATGACGCCCACCATCACATACGGCGTCAGGCGGAACACCCAGCCGGAGGCATCCGGGCCAACGCTCTGACGCCCCAGCAGTTTGATAATGTCGCGATACTCCTGCAACACGCCCGGCCCACGACGGTTATGCAAGCGGGCGCGCGCTACGCGGGTAATACCGGAGAGCAGCGGCGCAACGGCAAATAACACCAGCGCCTGAATTAACGGATATAAAACACTCATTCTCAGGCTCCTCGTGAAACAATAATCACCACCAGTACCGCCAGTTCAACCAGCGCCATCCGGCGGAACAGCAACGCACTCCCCTCGCACTGCCAGCCCGGCACCAGCGACACCGGATTCAGCCATTTGCGTAGTTTCAGCACCGGCGCAAACGCCTGTTTCACCGGCATGGCAAAACCGTGAGCGGTAATCACCATTGATTTTTCATGATCGTAGCCGCACACCCAGGCCGCGCCGCGGGAACGCGACGGCAAACGATCGCCTTTGCAAATCGCCATAATGATGAATGGCAGCAGCGGGCAGGCAATCAGCAGCAACGTGATCATGGGTTGAGAAACGGTGGTGTTAGCAGGCTCCAGCGGCAGAGGTACAGCAGCAGAGAGCATCGGCAGTAGCCACGGCGCAGCAACACCGCCAATTACGCAGCAAATCGCCAGTGCCACTACGCTTACGCTCATCAGGAGCGGCGCACAGGTGGCGTTTTCGGCCTCTTTGGTACGCGGCGCGCCGAGGAAAGTAACGCCATAAACTTTCGCCATACACATCACCGCCAGCGCACCGGTAATTGCCAGCCCCACGGCGAGCAGCGGCCCGAGAAGACGGGCAACAAACGCGCCACTATTGCTCAGTTTGAAGAAGGATTGATAGATAACCCATTCCCCGGCAAACCCGTTCAGCGGCGGCAGCGCAGCCATTGCCATCAGCCCGACTAACATGGCGATGGAGATAACCGGCATTTTCTTGCCAATACCACCGAGTTTTTCGATATCGCGATGACCGGTACGGAACCAGACGCTCCCCGCACCAAGGAACAGTACGCTCTTGAACAGGCTATGGTTAAGCAGATGGTACAGACCACCAACCAGACCAAGGGCAATCAGCGCCGGTTGTTCGAGCGCGATACCCGTTACGCCAGCGCCCAGCCCCAGCAGGATGATGCCGATATTTTCCAGGGTGTGGTAAGCCAGCAGACGTTGGATATTATGTTCCATCAACGCATACAGACCGCCGACGAATGCGGTGATCATGCCGAGTACCAGCAGTGCGATCCCCCACCACAGCGGTGCATTACCGCCCAGTAGTGACAGAGTTAAAATGCCCAGCAGGCCAATTTTCATGACTACCGTGGAAAACAGCGCGGCAGCTGGCGCAGAGGCGTTGGCATGTGCCTGTGGCACCCAGCCGTGCAGCGGAATAATCCCGGCCAGCAGGCCAAAGCCAATCACACCGAGCAGCCAGATATCGGAACCGAGCGGCAGCTGTTGCATACGCATATCCAGCAGGCGCAGATCCAGCGTGCCGTAACGCTGCCACAGCAGCCAGCAGGCAATCGCCAGCAGCAGAGTGCCAAGACGCCCCAGCGCAAACCACAGTTTGCCCTCTTTGCTGTTGCTGGTGAGGAACACCGCACACAGGGCCATGATTTCGGCCATTACCACGAACATGCCGAGGTTGCTGGCGATGACGGCGCAGACGGCGGCAGCCATCAACATATTGATCTGCAAGCCGTTGCACTTCACCTGCGCGTGGCGATGCCAGTCAATGTTGTAGAGGCTGACAAACAGACCGCATAGGCCGAGCGTAATCAGCCAAATCGCATTAAGCGGAGAGATTTGCACATCGTAGCTTACCAGCGACAGCGCACCGCTCACGCCAACCGCGCCAGTCAGCACTGTGAAGCCCGCGGCTGCCGTATACAGGCTACCAACCGCGCCGCCAATTCCGGCTATCCAGCCGCTTAGCGCCTTTTGAAAAGAAAAGAGAAATGCCAGAACAGCGGCGGCGACAAACCACGCCACGCCGCTATTGATCAGGGAAATTGCGCTCATTTAGCCTCTCCACTTTGAGCCTGCTGAAACAAGGTGAGATCGCCAAAATCCGTGTTAAAAGTCAGCTCACGCTTACGTTTGCTGACGCGGGCGATATCGGTGTTATCCACCAGATGCAGGGCTTTAGTCGGGCACATCCGCACGCAGGCCGGACCTTGTTCATCAAAGCTACAAAGGTCACATTTGACGGCGATCGCGCGAATACCTGGCACCCAGTCAAGCAATGTGCTGACACGCGCCGGAGCAGGCGGTGCCGGTGGCGCTTTCGGGGTATTGGCGTTTGCCGGAATATCCAGCGGACGGCTGCCGGAAAATTCAATTGCGCCAAACGGGCAGGCGATGCCGCACAGTTTGCAGCTTACGCACAGACTTTCATTCAACTGCACGGCCCCATCAACGCGGGTGATGGCGTTAACCGGGCAAACCACCGCACAGGGCGCATCTTCACAGTGGTGACAGAGCTGCGGCGCAGATTCTTTTTCATTGAGCATCACTCGCAGGCGCGGCATTGATTGCAGGCCGTGCTGGCGATGCGTCTCTGAACAGGCGGCCTCACAGGTGTGGCAGCCGATACAGAGCGTGGAGTCAGCAATTACAAAACGATTCACCAGGCATTCCTCAGGTGATTGTCATTTTTGACGAAAACATGCCGATGAAATGTCATTTTCGACACTCATCGACACGCCCATCCCCAAACAGGCGTAACGCCTGCAAAACGGGCAAAGCCTCAGCTCATGCTGCCGGGCTTTGTCCCTTTACCAGTTGGCTTAAATTCACCGGCACATTGTTTTCAATGGCGGTGTATAAGCTGTCGTAAACGCCAGCGATTTTTTCGAGATAGTGTTCCAGAACCTGTTCGCGATCGCGGATGTTGACCTTGCCATCAATCATGCCGTCAATGCTCAGTTGCGCCTGCGCAATCCGCTGTTTGTCTTCACCATCTTTTGTTTCGACGTAATACTCGATGGTGTGGCTGTTAAAGCCATCCGCCAGGGTGACGTAAATACGAAAATGTTCAAAAAGGACGAAACAGAGTTCTTTGTCCGGCGCGCAGCTCATGGCGTGATGCAGGCGCGCTTTCGATAACGTGATTCCCTGAACCAGCGAATTGCAGTAGATGTGCCACTGGTCCTGTAGGCGACGATGCCGCTGTGCGATGTAATCGGCTTTCTCGCTTATTTCCCAAATAGTCATTGTCAGGTTACCCGTTTAACAGAGATGCCAGCTTTAAGCATTTTTTGTGCCAACTTTTAATTTATTGTTATTAAAGCGATTTTTAAGCTAAAGATGAATTTCGTCGCCGTGTCGACGTGTCATTTCGACATCATCGACATTATTCACCGCAGGGATAATCAACACTGGCACAATTATTGCTTGTAGCTGGCAATAGTTAATGGGAGGCGATATGCACGAAATAACCCTCTGCCAACGGGCACTGGAATTGATCGAACAGCAGGCCGCAAAACACGGCGCAAAACGCGTAACTGGGGTCTGGCTCAAAATTGGCGCATTTTCTTGTGTCGAAACCAGCTCTCTTGCCTTTTGTTTTGATCTGGTTTGCCGCGGCAGCGTGGCGGAAGGTTGTAAACTGCACCTCGAAGAACAAGAGGCCGAATGCTGGTGTGAAACATGCCAACAGTATGTGACGCTACTGACCCAGCGCGTCCGCCGCTGTCCACAGTGTCATGGTGACATGCTACAGATTGTGGCAGACGACGGTTTACAGATTCGGCGGATAGAAATAGACCAGGAGTGAGCGATGTGTACAACATGCGGTTGCGGTGAAGGCAACCTCTATATTGAGGGTGATGAACATAACCCTCATTCCGCGTTTCGTAGCGCGCCATTTGCCCCGGCGGCACGCCCGAAGATGAAAATCACCGGCATTAAAGCGCCTGAATTTACCCCCAGCCAGACTGAAGAAGGCGACCTGCATTACGGTCATGGCGAAGCGGGCACTCACGCGCCGGGCATGAGCCAGCGTCGGATGCTGGAAGTCGAAATTGACGTGCTGGACAAAAATAACCGTCTGGCTGAACGCAACCGCGCGCGCTTTGCTGCCCGCAAGCAACTGGTGCTCAACCTGGTTTCCAGCCCTGGTTCCGGTAAAACCACCCTGCTGACGGAAACTTTAATGCGCCTGAAAGACAGCGTTCCGTGCGCGGTTATTGAAGGTGACCAGCAAACCGTGAACGATGCCGCACGCATTCGCGCTACCGGCACCCCAGCGATTCAGGTGAACACCGGTAAAGGCTGCCATCTTGACGCACAGATGATTGCCGACGCCGCGCCGCGCCTGCCACTGGACGATAACGGTATTCTGTTTATCGAAAACGTCGGTAACCTCGTTTGCCCGGCCAGCTTCGATCTCGGTGAAAAACACAAAGTGGCGGTGCTTTCCGTTACCGAAGGTGAAGACAAACCGCTGAAATATCCGCACATGTTTGCCGCCGCCTCGCTGATGCTGCTCAACAAAGTTGACTTGCTGCCGTATCTCAATTTCGACGTTGAGAAGTGCATCGCCTGCGCCCGTGAAGTCAATCCAGAAATTGAAATCATCCTTATTTCCGCCACCAGCGGCGAAGGGATGGACCAGTGGCTGAACTGGCTGGAGACACAGCGATGTGCATAGGCGTTCCCGGCCAGATCCGCACTATTGACGGCAACCAGGCGAAAGTCGACGTCTGCGGCATTCAGCGCGATGTCGATTTAACGTTAGTCGGCAGCTGCGATGAAAACGGTCAGCCACGCGTGGGCCAGTGGGTACTGGTTCACGTTGGCTTTGCCATGAGCGTAATTAATGAAGCCGAAGCACGCGACACTCTCGACGCCTTACAAAACATGTTTGACGTTGAGCCAGATGTCGGCGCGCTGTTGTATGGCGAGGAAAAATAATGCGTTTTGTTGATGAATATCGCGCGCCGGAACAGGTGATGCAGTTAATTGAGCATCTGCGCGAACGTGCTTCACATCTCTCTTACACCGCCGAACGCCCTCTGCGGATTATGGAAGTGTGTGGCGGTCATACCCACGCCATTTTTAAATTCGGCCTCGACCAGTTGCTACCGGAAAACGTTGAGTTTATCCACGGTCCGGGTTGCCCGGTGTGCGTACTGCCAATGGGTAGAATCGACACCTGCGTGGAGATTGCCAGCCATCCGGAAGTCATCTTCTGTACCTTTGGCGATGCCATGCGCGTACCAGGGAAACAGGGGTCGCTGTTGCAGGCAAAAGCACGCGGTGCCGATGTGCGCATCGTTTACTCGCCAATGGATGCGTTAAAACTGGCGCAGGAGAATCCAACCCGTAAAGTGGTATTCTTCGGCTTAGGTTTTGAAACCACCATGCCGACCACCGCCATCACTCTGCAACAGGCGAAAGCCCGCGATGTGCAGAATTTTTACTTCTTCTGCCAGCACATTACGCTTATCCCGACGCTGCGCAGTTTGCTGGAACAGCCAGATAACGGTATCGACGCGTTCCTCGCGCCGGGCCACGTCAGTATGGTTATCGGCACTGATGCCTATAATTTTATCGCCAGCGATTTTCATCGCCCGCTGGTGGTCGCTGGTTTCGAACCCCTTGATCTACTGCAAGGCGTGGTGATGCTGGTGGAGCAGAAAATAGCGGCCCACAGCAAGGTAGAGAATCAGTATCGTCGGGTGGTACCGGATGCCGGTAACCTGCTGGCGCAACAGGCGATTGCCGATGTGTTCTGTGTCAACGGCGACAGTGAATGGCGCGGCTTAGGCGTGATTGAATCTTCTGGCGTGCACCTGACGCCGGATTATCAACGATTCGATGCCGAAACACATTTCCGCCCGGCACCGCAGCAGGTCTGCGATGACCCGCGTGCGCGTTGTGGCGAAGTCTTGACGGGCAAATGTAAGCCGCATCAATGCCCGCTGTTTGGTAACACCTGTAATCCTCAAACCGCGTTTGGTGCGCTGATGGTTTCCTCCGAAGGAGCGTGCGCCGCGTGGTATCAGTATCGTCAGCAGGAGAGTGAAGCGTGAATAATATCCAACTCGCCCACGGTAGCGGCGGCCAGGCGATGCAGCAATTAATCAACAGCCTGTTTATGGAAGCCTTTGCCAACCCGTGGCTGGCAGAGCAGGAAGATCAGGCCCGTCTTGATTTGGCACAGCTGGTAGCGGAAGGCGACCGTCTGGCGTTCTCAACCGACAGTTACGTCATTGACCCGCTGTTCTTTCCTGGCGGTAATATCGGCAAGCTGGCGATTTGCGGCACCGCCAATGACGTTGCGGTCAGTGGCGCAATTCCGCGCTATCTCTCCTGTGGCTTTATCCTCGAAGAAGGATTGCCGATGGAGACACTGAAAGCCGTAGTGACCAGCATGGCAGAAACCGCCCGCGCGGCAGGCATTGCCATCGTTACTGGCGATACCAAAGTGGTACAGCGCGGCGCGGCAGATAAACTGTTTATCAACACCGCTGGCATGGGCGCAATTCCGGCGAATATTCACTGGGGCGCACAGACGCTAACCGCAGGCGATGTATTGCTGGTTAGCGGTACACTCGGCGACCATGGGGCGACTATCCTTAACCTGCGTGAGCAACTAGGGCTGGATGGAGAACTGGTCAGCGACTGCGCGGTGCTGACGCCGCTTATTCAGACGCTGCGTGACATTCCCGGCGTGAAAGCGCTGCGTGATGCCACCCGTGGTGGTGTAAACGCGGTGGTTCATGAGTTCGCGGCAGCCTGCGGTTGTGGTATTGAACTTTCAGAAGCGGCACTGCCGGTTAAACCTGCTGTGCGCGGCGTTTGCGAACTGCTGGGACTGGACGCCCTTAACTTTGCCAACGAAGGCAAACTGGTGATCGCCGTTGAACGCAACGCAGCAGAGCAAGTGCTGGCGGCGTTACATTCCCATCCATTGGGAAAAGATGCGGCGCTGATTGGCGAAGTAGTAGAACGTAAAGGTGTTCGTCTTGCCGGTCTGTATGGCGTGAAACGAACCCTCGATCTACCGCACGCCGAACCGCTTCCGCGTATATGCTAATAAAATTCTAAATCTCCTATAGTTAGTCAATGACCTTTTGCACCGCTTTGCGGTGCTTTCCTGGAAGAACAAAATGTCATATACACCGATGAGTGATCTCGGACAGCAAGGGTTGTTCGACATCACTCGGACACTATTGCAGCAGCCCGATCTGGCCTCGCTGTGTGAGGCTCTTTCGCAACTGGTAAAGCGTTCTGCGCTCGCCGACAACGCGGCTATTGTGTTGTGGCAAGCGCAGACTCAACGTGCGTCTTATTACGCATCGCGTGAAAAAGACACCCCCATTAAATATGAAGACGAAACTGTTCTGGCACACGGTCCGGTACGCAGCATTTTGTCGCGCCCTGATACGCTGCATTGCAGTTACGAAGAATTTTGTGAAACCTGGCCGCAGCTGGCCACAGGTGGGCTATACCCCAAATTTGGTCACTATTGCCTGATGCCACTGGCGGCGGAAGGGCATATTTTTGGTGGCTGTGAATTTATTCGTCATGACGATCGCCCCTGGAGCGAAAAAGAGTTCAATCGTCTGCAAACATTTACGCAGATCGTTTCTGTCGTCACCGAACAAATCCAGAGCCGCGTCGTTAACAATGTCGACTATGAGTTGTTATGCCGGGAACGCGATAACTTCCGCATCCTGGTCGCCATCACTAACGCGGTGCTTTCCCGCCTGGATATGGACGAACTGGTCAGCGAAGTCGCCAAAGAAATCCATTACTATTTCGACATTGACGATATCAGCATCGTCTTACGCAGCCACCGTAAAAACAAACTCAACATCTACTCCACTCACTATCTTGATAAACAGCATCCCGCCCACGAACAGAGCGAAGTCGATGAAGCCGGAACCCTCACCGAACGCGTCTTCAAAAGTAAAGAGATGCTGTTGATTAATCTCCACGAGCGGGACGATTTAGCCCCCTATGAACGCATGTTGTTCAACACCTGGGGCAACCAGATTCAAACCTTGTGCCTGTTACCGCTGATGTCTGGCGACACTATGCTGGGCGTGCTAAAACTGGCGCAATGCGAAGAGAAAGTCTTTACCACTACCAATCTGAATTTACTGCGCCAGATTGCCGAACGTGTGGCAATCGCTGTCGATAACGCCCTCGCCTATCAGGAAATTCATCGTCTGAAAGAACGGCTGGTTGATGAAAACCTCGCCCTGACCGAGCAGCTCAACAATGTTGATAGTGAATTTGGCGAGATTATTGGCCGCAGCGAAGCCATGTACAGCGTACTTAAACAAGTTGAAATGGTGGCGCAAAGTGACAGTACCGTTCTGATCCTCGGTGAAACTGGTACAGGTAAAGAGCTGATTGCCCGCGCGATCCATAATCTCAGTGGGCGTAATAATCGCCGCATGGTCAAAATGAACTGCGCGGCGATGCCTGCCGGATTGCTGGAAAGCGATCTATTTGGTCATGAGCGTGGGGCTTTTACCGGTGCCAGCGCTCAGCGCATTGGTCGTTTTGAACTGGCGGATAAAAGCTCACTATTCCTCGATGAAGTGGGCGATATGCCGCTGGAGTTACAGCCGAAGTTGCTGCGTGTATTACAGGAACAGGAGTTTGAACGTCTCGGCAGCAACAAAATCATTCAGACGGACGTACGTTTAATTGCCGCGACTAACCGCGATCTGAAAAAAATGGTCGCCGACCGAGAGTTCCGTAGCGATCTCTATTACCGTCTGAACGTATTCCCGATCCACCTGCCGCCACTACGCGAGCGTCCGGAAGATATTCCGCTGCTGGCGAAAGCCTTTACCTTCAAAATTGCCCGTCGTCTGGGGCGCAATATCGACAGCATTCCTGCCGAGACGCTGCGCATCCTGAGCAACATGGAATGGCCGGGCAACGTGCGTGAGCTGGAAAACGTCATTGAGCGCGCGGTATTGCTAACACGCGGCAACGTGCTGCAGCTGTCATTGCCAGATATTGCTTTACCAGAACCTGAAACGCCGCCTGCCGCAACGGTTGTCGCCCAGGAGGGCGAAGATGAATATCAGTTGATTGTTCGCGTGCTGAAAGAAACAAACGGCGTGGTTGCCGGGCCTAAAGGCGCTGCGCAACGTCTGGGGCTGAAACGCACGACTCTGCTGTCACGAATGAAGCGACTGGGAATTGATAAATCGGCATTGATTTAACAGATGTGGTTATACTCGATCAACATTCAATGAAAGGAGGCAGTATGGCAGTTTCAGCAAGAAATCAATTAACCGGAACAGTTAGCGCAGTAGCAATGGGCGCGGTGAATGACGAAGTAGAACTGACGCTGGCAGGTGGTGCAAAGCTGGTGGCAATTGTGACTCACAGCAGCCAGCAAGCGCTGGGTCTGGCGAAAGGGAAAGAAGCGATTGCCCTGATTAAAGCCCCGTGGGTCACGCTGGCAACGGAAGACTGTGGACTGAAATTCTCTGCTCGCAACCAGTTTGCTGGCAGCGTGTCGACAATCACCGAAGGCGCAGTGAACGCCACTGTCCATATCAAAACGGATGCGGGTTTTGAAATTGTGGCAGTGGTAACAAATGAAAGTCAGGATGAAATGAAACTCACCACTGGCTCGCGCGTTATTGCATTGATCAAAGCATCAGCCATCCTGATTGCCACCAAAGCGTAAGCGCCGTATTTGCCGGAGAGTATGGCTCTCCGGCAGATTTATTTCTTTGGACGATATTTTTCTGGCAACTCCGGCACCGGACGCTTGTCATCGATGAGATGACGCACGGTTAAGATCGGATGACGCCACAGCATTCTCGGCCCGGCCCAACGCATAATCTGTTTCATCTCTTCACGCTTTGCAGGCTGGTAACAGTGCACCGGACACTGCTTACAGGCTGGTTTCTCTTCGCCGAACACACATTTATCCAGCCGCTTTTGCGCGTAAACAAACAACGCCTCGTAATGCTCCGGCTCCGCTGACGCCTGCGGGCATTTCGCTTGATAAAGATCGATCATTTTTTTAATCGTCAGTTTTTCACGAGAGATACGCTTGCCGGACATGCTGCCTCCATACTCTTAAGGTGCATTTATATTACAACTTAATTTTAAAGGGGACTATGTCTCTGAAGGAGGAGGTTTCTTCAACCGACGAATTTTGCGATCTTGTTTCATCGTCATCACGCAAAAGCTGCAAAACAGCATCTTTCCCGGAATCACCATCAAGAACTCGCCGTTCGCTTCTTCCCCTGAAATGATTAACTCCGGTATCATGTGCGCCTTATGTGATTACAACGAAAATAAAAACCATCACACCCCATTTAATATCAGGGAACCGGACATAACCCCATGAGTGCAATAGAAAATTTCGATGCCCATACGCCCATGATGCAGCAGTATCTCAAGCTGAAAGCCCAGCATCCCGAGATCCTGCTGTTTTACCGGATGGGTGATTTTTATGAACTGTTTTATGACGACGCAAAACGCGCATCGCAACTGCTGGATATTTCACTGACCAAACGCGGTGCTTCGGCGGGAGAGCCGATCCCGATGGCGGGGATTCCCTACCATGCGGTGGAAAACTACCTCGCCAAACTGGTGAATCAGGGCGAATCGGTTGCTATTTGTGAACAGATTGGCGATCCGGCGACCAGCAAAGGGCCGGTCGAGCGCAAAGTTGTCCGTATCGTTACGCCGGGCACCATCAGCGATGAAGCGCTGTTGCAGGAACGTCAGGACAACCTGCTGGCGGCTATCTGGCAGGACAGCAAGGGGTTCGGCTACGCCACGCTGGATATCAGCTCCGGGCGTTTTCGCCTGAGCGAACCGGCGGACCGCGAAACGATGGCGGCAGAACTGCAACGTACGAATCCAGCGGAATTACTGTATGCGGAAGATTTCGCCGAGATGTCGCTGATTGAAGGTCGCCGCGGCCTGCGTCGTCGCCCGCTGTGGGAGTTTGAAATCGACACCGCTCGCCAGCAATTGAACCTGCAATTTGGCACCCGAGATCTGGTCGGTTTTGGTGTGGAGAACGCACCACGCGGACTTTGTGCTGCCGGTTGTCTGTTGCAGTATGCGAAAGATACCCAACGCACGACCCTGCCGCATATTCGTTCTATCACTATGGAACGTCAGCAGGACAGCATCATTATGGATGCCGCGACGCGTCGTAACCTGGAAATTACTCAGAACCTGGCCGGCGGTGCGGAAAATACGCTGGCTTCAGTGCTCGACTGTACTGTAACGCCGATGGGTAGTCGTATGCTGAAACGCTGGCTGCATATGCCAGTGCGCGATACCCGCGTGTTGCTTGAGCGCCAGCAAACTATTGGCGCATTGCAGGATTTCACCGCCGAGCTGCAGCCGGTACTGCGTCAGGTCGGCGACCTGGAACGTATTCTGGCGCGTCTGGCTTTACGAACTGCTCGTCCACGCGATCTGGCCCGTATGCGTCACGCTTTCCAGCAACTGCCGGAGCTGCGCGCGCAACTGGAAGGTGTCGATAGCGCCCCGGTACAAGCACTGCGTGAGAAGATGGGCGAGTTTGCCGAACTGCGCGACCTGCTGGAGCGAGCAATCATCGACACGCCGCCGGTGCTGGTACGCGACGGTGGTGTTATTGCGACTGGTTATAACGAAGAACTGGATGAATGGCGCGCGCTGGCTGACGGCGCGACCGATTATCTGGAGCGTCTGGAAGTCCGCGAGCGTGAACGTACTGGCCTGGACACCCTGAAAGTCGGCTTTAACGCGGTTCATGGTTATTACATTCAGATCAGCCGTGGACAAAGCCATCTGGCACCCATCAATTACATGCGTCGCCAGACGCTGAAAAACGCCGAGCGCTACATTATTCCAGAGCTAAAAGAGTACGAAGACAAAGTTCTCACTTCAAAAGGCAAAGCACTGGCACTGGAAAAACAGCTTTATGAAGAGTTGTTCGACCTGCTGTTGCCGCATCTGGAAGCGTTGCAACAGAGCGCGAGCGCGCTGGCGGAACTCGACGTGCTGGTGAACCTGGCGGAACGGGCCTATACGCTGAACTACACCTGCCCGACCTTTATTGATAAACCGGGTATTCGCATCACCGAAGGCCGCCATCCGGTGGTTGAACAGGTGCTGAATGAGCCGTTTATCGCCAACCCGCTGAACCTGTCGCCGCAGCGTCGCATGTTGATCATTACCGGTCCGAATATGGGCGGTAAAAGTACCTATATGCGCCAGACCGCACTGATTGCGCTGATGGCCTACATCGGCAGCTATGTACCGGCACAAAAAGTCGAGATTGGACCTATCGATCGCATCTTTACCCGCGTAGGGGCAGCGGATGATCTGGCATCCGGGCGTTCAACCTTTATGGTGGAAATGACCGAAACCGCCAATATTTTACATAACGCCACCGAGTACAGTCTGGTGCTGATGGATGAGATTGGGCGTGGAACGTCCACTTACGATGGTCTGTCGCTGGCGTGGGCGTGCGCGGAAAATCTGGCGAATAAGATTAAAGCGTTGACGTTGTTTGCTACCCACTATTTCGAGCTGACCCAGTTACCGGAGAAAATGGAAGGCGTCGCCAACGTGCATCTCGATGCACTGGAGCACGGCGACACCATTGCCTTTATGCACAGCGTGCAGGATGGCGCAGCGAGCAAAAGCTACGGCCTGGCGGTTGCAGCTCTGGCCGGCGTGCCAAAAGAGGTTATTAAGCGCGCACGGCAAAAACTGCGTGAGCTGGAAAGCATTTCGCCGAACGCCGCCGCGACGCAAGTGGATGGTACGCAAATGTCTTTGCTGTCAGTGCCAGAAGAAACGTCGCCTGCGGTCGAAGCACTGGAAAATCTCGACCCAGATTCACTCACCCCGCGTCAGGCGCTGGAGTGGATTTATCGCTTGAAGAGTCTGGTGTAATAACAATTCCCGATAGTCTTTTGCTATCGGGAATATTAACGACAACTGACGAATCAAATAAAAATACCCTGTATAATAGGAAATCTTATTTTACAGGGTAAAACCATGCCATCTACACGCTACCAAAAAATCAATGCCCATCACTATCACCATATATGGGCCGTTGGTGATATTCATGGTGACTATCAATTATTACAATCCCGCTTACATCAACTCTCTTTTTGTCCTGAAACCGACTTGCTTATTTCTGTCGGCGATAACATCGATCGTGGGCCCGAGAGTCTTAACGTGCTGCGCCTGTTAAACCAGCCCTGGTTTATCTCCGTCAAAGGCAACCACGAAGCGATGGCGTTGGATGCGTTCGCGACCGGCGATGGCAATATGTGGCTTGCCAGCGGTGGTGACTGGTTTTTCGATTTAAATGATTCAGAGCAACAAGAGGCAATAGATCTGTTGCTGAAATTCCATCACCTTCCACATATTATTGAAATCACTAACGACACCATAAAATATGTCATCGCACATGCAGATTATCCGGGGAAGGAGTATCAGTTTGGCAAAGAAATAGCGGAGAGAGAACTACTCTGGCCTGTTGATCGTGTGCAGAAATCGCTTAATGGCGAGTTACAACAAATAAACGGCGCTGATTATTTTATATTTGGACATATGATGTTTGATAACATTCAGACGTTCGCTAACCAGATTTATATAGATACCGGATCGCCGAAAAGCGGGCGGCTGTCATTTTATAAAATAAAGTAGTCTCATGCTTCTTCTGTGAAGCATGAGTAACCCGGCGTTATTGCAGGTCATTATTCATTTTTCGCTATCAGCAAAGAGAGATCCAGCTTCGCCAGCGCGCGGCTGGCACTCTCCGGCAGACCGTCGTCAGTAATGATCTGATCAAACTCGCTTAATGGTAACGCCAGCCATGTCGCCACCTGTCCATATTTCGTCGCATCACAGACCAAAACTCGCTGACGGCTGGCACTGGCAATCGCCCTTTTCACCGTGACTTTATCTTCTGCTGGCGTAGAGATCCCCCGCATACTCCATGACGATGCAGAAATAAAAGCCTGATCAATCATCAGGCTACGCAGCATGGTCGCAGCGGCTTCCCCAACACAGGAACGGTTTTCCCGACACACTGCGCCGCCAGTGTGAATAATTGTGCAATTACTGTTGTCGAGCAAGTAGTCCGCAATAACGAAGTCGTTAGTAACCACTGTGAGTGGCTCCATGTGAATCAGATGCTGTGCAATCGCTAACGTGGTCGTTCCCGCATCCAGATAGATACAACGTCCCGGCTGAACAAGACTTGCCGCCAGCTTGCCAATAGCCGCTTTTTGCGTCATTGCCAGCGCAGTTTTTACCTGATGAGAAGGTTCATGCGCCACCCGTCCCGGAGACTGGACGCCCCCGGACACCAGCACAACGGCTCCCTGCTGCTCCAGTTTTTGTAAATCCCGACGAATGGTCATATGTGACACATTCATTCTGTCCGTTAGTTCAGCAATACTAACAATGCCTTTTTCAGCTACCATCTCAAGGATGATTTGGCGACGCTCTACGGGTATCAACTTTTGCTCCTTCCTTTGTCCTGCTGACATTCTACGCTATTTGCCTGCGAAACGTGCGCGGCGCAACTAACGCTTAGTTCACATAAAATAACACACAATGTTAATTTTTGTGAATCAGCTCACCATATCGTTATCTTTCCGCGCTTATATTCACAACATCAAACAAAATATCACTTAAATTAACAAGGAGAGCAGATGAAAACGGGATCGGAGTTTCATGTCGGTATCGTTGGCTTAGGGTCAATGGGAATGGGAGCAGCACTGTCATGTGTCCGCGCAGGTCTTTCTACCTGGGGCGCAGACCTGAACAGCAATGCCTGCGCTACGTTGAAAGAGGCTGGTGCTTGCGGGGTTTCTGATAACGCCGCGACGTTTGCCGAAAAACTGGACGCTCTGCTGGTGCTGGTGGTCAATGCGACCCAGGTTAAACAGGTGCTGTTTGGTGGAAAAGGCGTTGCACAACATCTGAAACCCGGTACGGCAGTAATGGTTTCTTCCACTATCGCCAGTGCTGATGCGCAAGAAATTGCTACCGCTCTGGCTGGATTCGATCTGGAAATGCTGGATGCGCCAGTTTCTGGTGGTGCAGTAAAAGCCGCTAACGGTGAAATGACTGTCATGGCCTCCGGTAGCGATATTGCCTTTGAACGACTGGCACCCGTGCTGGAAGCCGTTGCCGGAAAAGTTTATCGCATCGGTTCAGAACCGGGACTGGGTTCGACCGTAAAAATTATTCACCAGTTGTTAGCGGGCGTACATATTGCTGCCGGAGCCGAAGCGATGGCACTTGCAGCCCGTGCGGGGATCCCGCTGGATGTGATGTATGACGTCGTGACCAATGCCGCCGGAAATTCATGGATGTTCGAAAACCGGATGCGTCATGTGGTGGATGGCGATTACACCCCGCATTCAGCCGTCGATATTTTTGTTAAGGATCTTGGTCTGGTTGCCGATACCGCCAAAGCCCTGCACTTCCCGCTGCCATTGGCCTCAACAGCATTGAATATGTTCACCAGCGCCAGTAACGCGGGTTACGGGAAAGAAGACGATAGCGCAGTTATCAAGATTTTCTCTGGCATCACCCTACCGGGAGCGAAATCATGATCAAGATTGGCGTTATCGCCGATGATTTTACCGGCGCGACGGATATCGCCAGTTTTCTGGTGGAAAACGGTCTACCAACGGTACAAATTAACGGTGTTCCAACAGGTAAAATGCCGGAAGCAATCGACGCACTGGTGATCAGCCTGAAAACGCGTTCCTGTCCGGTGGTTGAAGCCACACAGCAATCGCTGGCGGCTCTGAGCTGGTTGCAACAGCAAGGTTGCAAACAGATCTATTTCAAATACTGCTCTACTTTCGACAGTACTGCGAAAGGTAATATCGGCCCGGTTACCGATGCATTAATGGATGCTCTCGACACGCCGTTTACGGTCTTCTCTCCGGCCCTGCCGGTCAACGGACGTACGGTTTATCAGGGGTATTTGTTCGTAATGAATCAACTGCTGGCCGAATCCGGAATGCGCCATCACCCGGTAAATCCCATGACCGACAGCTATCTTCCCCGTCTGGTTGAAGCGCAATCCACAGGGCGCTGCGGCGTCGTTTCGGCACATGTTTTCGAACAAGGTGTGGATGCCGTTCGTCAGGAGCTGGCTCGCTTACAGCAAGAGGGCTATCGCTACGCGGTGCTTGATGCGCTGACCGAACACCATCTGGAAATTCAGGGGGAAGCCTTGCGCGATGCCCCACTGGTAACGGGCGGTTCTGGTCTGGCGATTGGCCTGGCCCGGCAGTGGGCGCAAGAAAACGGTAACCAGGCTCGCGAAGCAGGGCGTCCGCTCGCTGGGCGCGGCGTAGTGCTCTCCGGTTCATGCTCTCAAATGACCAACCGCCAGGTGGCACATTACCGTCAAATTGCACCAGCCCGTGAGGTTGATGTGGCACGCTGCCTCTCAACCGAAACTCTGGCCGCTTATGCACACGAGCTGGCAGAGTGGGTTCTGGGCCAGGAAAGTGTACTTGCTCCACTGGTTTTTGCCACCGCCAGCACTGACGCATTGGCAGCAATTCAACAGCAATACGGTGCACAAAAAGCCAGTCAGGCAGTAGAAACACTGTTTTCTCAACTAGCGGCGCGGTTAGCAGCGGAAGGCGTGACACGCTTTATTGTCGCAGGCGGTGAGACCTCCGGCGTAGTCACACAGAGCCTGGGAATAAAAGGGTTTCATATTGGCCCAACCATTTCCCCCGGCGTGCCGTGGGTAAACGCACTGGATAAGCCTGTCTCACTCGCCCTTAAATCTGGCAACTTCGGTGATGAAGCCTTTTTTTCACGAGCCCAAAGAGAGTTTTTATCATGAGCGATTTCGCAAAAGTAGAGCAGTCTTTGCGAGAGGAGATGACGCGGATTGCCAGTTCATTCTTTCAGCGCGGCTATGCAACCGGTTCGGCTGGCAATCTGTCGCTGCTTTTACCTGACGGGAATTTACTGGCGACACCGACAGGTTCATGCCTGGGCAATCTCGATCCGCAGCGGCTTTCCAAAGTCGCCGCGGATGGCGAATGGTTAAGTGGTGACAAACCCTCGAAAGAGGTGCTCTTTCATCTGGCGCTGTATCGCAACAATCCGCGCTGTAAAGCGGTGGTGCATTTGCACAGCACATGGTCGACGGCGCTTTCCTGCCTGCAAGGGCTGGACAGCAGCAACGTTATTCGTCCGTTCACACCATACGTGGTGATGCGGATGGGAAATATCCCGCTGGTGCCTTATTACCGACCGGGCGATAAACGCATCGCACAGGATCTGGCGGAACTGGCAGCAGACAATCAGGCTTTTTTACTGGCAAATCATGGCCCAGTGGTTTGTGGTGAAAGCCTGCAAGAAGCCGCCAACAATATGGAAGAGCTGGAGGAAACGGCAAAGCTGATTTTTATTCTCGGTGACCGCCCGATCCGTTATCTGACCGCAGGTGAAATTGCGGAATTAAGGAGTTAATGCAATGCCTCGTTTTGCAGCTAATTTATCCATGATGTTCACCGAAGTGCCTTTTATTGAACGCTTCGCCGCAGCGCGAAAAGCCGGGTTCGATGCTGTGGAGTTTCTGTTTCCCTATGACTACTCCCCCCAGCAAATCCAGCAGCAACTGGCGCAAAACCACCTGACGCTGGCGCTGTTCAATACCGCTCCCGGAGATATTAATGCGGGAGAATGGGGATTATCCGCCCTTCCCGGACGTGAGCACGAAGCACGTGCAGACATCGACCTGGCACTGGAATATGCATTGGCGCTCAATTGTGAACAAGTCCATGTGATGGCAGGCGTCGTGCCCGCTGGCGAAGATGCTGAACGGTACCGGGCAGTATTTATTGATAATCTCCGCTACGCTGCCGACCACTTTGCGCCACACGGCAAGCGAATATTGGTTGAAGCACTCAGCCCCGGCGTTAAGCCTCATTATCTCTTCTCCAGCCAGTATCAGGCACTGGCTATTGTTGAAGAGGTTGCGCGAGATAACGTTTTTATTCAACTAGATACTTTCCATGCGCAAAAAGTAGATGGCAACCTGACGCATTTAATCCGCGACTACGCCGGGAAATATGCGCACGTACAAATTGCCGGACTACCTGATCGACATGAACCGGACGATGGAGAAATCAACTATCCGTGGCTGTTCCGCCTGTTCGATGAAGTGGGATATCAGGGCTGGATCGGTTGTGAATACAAACCTCGTGGCCTCACCGAAGAAGGGCTTGGCTGGTTTGACGCCTGGCGCTAATTCGCTCAATCCCTAATTACAACGTACCCATACATCCCCCCATCTACGGATGGGGTAGGTTAACTATAACTTTCAGACAGGGTTTCCCATGTCCACAATTACATTGTTATGCATTGCGTTAGCTGGCGTAATCATGCTGTTGCTGCTGGTCATCAAGGCAAAGGTACAACCATTCGTTGCTCTGCTCCTCGTCAGCCTGTTAGTCGCACTTGCGGCGGGTATACCGGCGGGCGAAGTGGGTAAAGTGATGATCGCCGGGATGGGCGGTGTGCTTGGTTCCGTCACTATTATTATTGGTCTGGGCGCTATGCTGGGGCGTATGATCGAACACTCTGGTGGTGCAGAGTCACTGGCTAATTATTTCAGTCGCAAGTTAGGCGACAAACGAACTATCGCTGCGCTGACTCTGGCAGCGTTCTTCCTCGGTATTCCCGTCTTCTTTGATGTCGGCTTTATTATTCTTGCGCCAATCATTTACGGTTTTGCCAAGGTTGCCAAAATATCACCACTCAAATTTGGCCTGCCTGTCGCTGGGATCATGCTCACTGTTCACGTGGCGGTACCGCCGCATCCAGGCCCTGTCGCCGCAGCGGGGTTACTCCACGCAGACATCGGCTGGCTAACCATCATCGGTATTGCGATTTCTATTCCCGTAGGGATTGTTGGCTACTTTGCAGCGAAAATAATCAATAAGCGCCAATATGCGATGTCGGTCGAGGTACTGGAACAGATGCAACTGGCTCCGGCCAGTGAGGAAGGCGCGACAAAATTAAGCGATAAAATAAATCCACCGGGCGTCGCGCTGGTCACCTCGCTAATTGTTATTCCTATCGCGATTATCATGGCGGGTACGGTTTCCGCAACACTGATGCCGCCTTCGCATCCCCTGCTTGGTACGCTACAGCTGATCGGCTCACCAATGGTAGCTCTAATGATTGCGCTGGTGCTGGCATTCTGGTTATTGGCTTTACGTCGCGGCTGGAGCTTACAACACACCAGCGACATTATGGGCTCAGCCCTTCCCACTGCGGCGGTAGTGATTTTGGTTACTGGTGCTGGAGGGGTATTTGGCAAAGTGCTGGTGGAATCGGGCGTCGGCAAAGCCCTTGCCAACATGCTACAAATGATTGACCTGCCTCTGTTACCAGCCGCATTTATTATTTCACTGGCGCTGCGTGCATCGCAGGGATCAGCAACCGTAGCAATCCTGACAACCGGCGGGTTACTCTCAGAAGCGGTGATGGGATTGAATCCGATTCAGTGCGTATTGGTGACGCTGGCAGCCTGCTTTGGTGGGCTTGGTGCGTCACATATTAATGACTCAGGGTTCTGGATTGTGACCAAATATCTGGGGTTGTCGGTAGCAGACGGTCTGAAAACCTGGACAGTGTTAACGACCATTCTCGGTTTTACCGGATTCTTAATTACCTGGTGCGTATGGGCGGTAATTTGACCTTAATAAAAGGTCCGATGGGCATCGGACCTTTTATTTAGCGCTTACCTTCCGCCAGCAGCGGCGGGATGCTCGGCACCATCGGCGCGTCATCAATATCTTTCTGCGTCATGCGGAACGCTTCGGGATAATGTTCGCGGCTGGTGCGGCGTAGCGGTTCGGTATCGCGCCAGGTATAGAGGCAATGCTGGCACTGGTAGACCATCCAGACATCTTTTACCGGCGATTTCGCCATCACTTCAATCTGTTCATCGGCACAACGTGGACAAATCATCTTGTTCTCCTTATTGACGTGCGGCCAGCATAGCGGTCAGTTTTTCAGCCCAGGCTTTGGTTTCCGGTAAATCCACCACCGGCTGGCTGTAGTGACCACGGTTGTCCGGAGCGACAGGCGTGGTGGCGTCGATAATCAGCTTGTCGGTGATACCGGCCGGGCTTGAGCCGGGGTCGAGTTCCAGCACGGACATATTCGGCAACTGCACCAAATCCCCTGCCGGGTTCACTTTCGAGGAGAGCGCCCACATCACCTGCGGCAGGTTGAACGGATCAACGTCTTCATCGACCATAATCACCATCTTCACGTAGCCCAGACCGTGCGGCGTGGTCATCGCACGCAGGCCCACCGCGCGGGCAAAGCCGCCGTAGCGTTTTTTGGTGGAGATAATCGCCAGAAGGCCGTGGGTGTACATGGCGTTCACCGCCTGCACTTCCGGGAACTCGGCTTTCAGTTGCTGATACAGCGGCACGCAGGTGGCTGGCCCCATCAGGTAGTCGATTTCCGTCCACGGCATCCCGAGATAGAGCGATTCAAAAATGGGTTTGCTGCGATAAGAGACTTTATCAATGCGCACGACGGTCATATTACGCCCGCCGGAGTAGTGCCCGGTAAACTCACCGAACGGCCCTTCGATTTCGCGTTTACGGCTTTCGATGACCCCTTCGAGGATCACTTCCGAGCCCCACGGCACATCAAAACCGGTCAGCGGGGCGGTGGCGATCGGGTACGGGCTTTCGCGCAGCGCGCCTGCCATTTCATACTCAGACTGATCGTATTTCAGCGGCGTGGCCCCCATCAGGGTGATGATCGGATCGTTACCGAGCGTGATTGCAATCGGCAGATCTTCACCGCGCTCTTCCGCTTTATGCAGATGCAGGGCGATATCGTGCATCGGCACCGGTTGCAGACCGAGCTTACGCTTACCCTTCACTTCCATACGGTAGATGCCGACGTTCTGCTTGCCGAAGTTATCCGGATCAAGCGGATCGCGGGAAACCACGCACGCTTTGTCGAGATAGAAACCGCCATCACCGTCGTTTAAACGAAACAGTGGCAGAATATCGAACAGGTTGATCTCGTCGCCATCGACGGTGTTCTGCGCCCAGGCTGGATTGGCGCGGCGCTCCGGGGCAATGGGGAAGTTATCCCAGCGGCGGATAAACTCATCAATCTGTTTTTTAACCGGGGTGTTTGGCGGCAGGCCGAGGGAAATCGCGTGGTTCTGCCAGGAACCGATGGTGTTCATTGCCACGCGGGCATCGATAAAGCCGCGAATATTATCAAACCAAAGCGCGGGCGCGCCGTCGCCGATACGCCCGGTGGCGTTGGCTGCGGCTGCCAGATCCGGTTCCGCGTTCACCTCTTCGCTGATTTTCAGTAACTGGCCGTGGTCATCAAGCGCCTGTAAAAAGCTGCGTAAATCATCAAATGCCATTATTCATTCTCCTGAGAAAAATTCCGGACCTGCGGCAATCCTTGCCAGCGCCTGGCGTGGGGATGTTCGAGGCCAAATTGATCCAGCACGCGGGCTACCACGTGGTGGACAATGTCATCTACCGTTTCGGGATGGTTATAAAAGGCAGGCATCGGCGGCACCATCGCCACGCCCATGCGTGAAAGTGCGAGCATATTTTCGAGATGGATGGTGCTAAGCGGCATTTCACGCGGCACCAGCACTAGTTTGCGGCCTTCTTTGAGCACGACGTCCGCCGCGCGCCCCACCAGGCCATCGGCGTAACCGGCACGGATACCGGCGAGCGTTTTCATACTGCACGGAATAACGATCATGCCGTCGGTACGAAAGGAACCTGAGGAGATGGTCGCCGCCTGATCCGCCGGGTTATGGCTGAAGTCTGCGAGGGCAGCAACATCGCGGGCGCTGTAAGGCGTTTCCAGTTCAATGGTGGTTTTCGCCCACGTCGACATCACCAGATGAGTCTCGACATTCGGCATCTCCCGCAGCGCTTGCAGTAATGCCACACCAAGAGGCGCACCGGTAGCCCCTGTCATCCCGACGATCAGTTTCATTGCTTACTCTCTAAATTGTTCGTATACGAACGTTATTATTAAAATACGCCTCTGTTTTCATCGCGGCAAGCGCTGAAAAGTAACAACATCTTCTTCGTCACTGAAAAACCGCTATGATAGCGGCAGATAGTTTGCCCGGAGTTTACATGGCGTTACGAAATAAAGCGTTCCATCAGTTACGACAGCTTTTTCAGCAGCATACAGCTCGCTGGCAGCACGAGTTACCTGACCTGACCAAACCACAGTACGCGGTGATGCGCGCCATTGCTGATAAGCCTGGTATCGAACAGGTGGCACTGATAGAAGCAGCAGTCAGCACCAAAGCAACGCTGGCAGAAATGTTGGCAAGAATGGAAAATCGTGGCTTAGTCAGACGTGAACATGACGCCGCTGACAAGCGGCGACGCTTTGTCTGGCTGACTGCCGAAGGCGAAAAGATACTTGCTGCGGCGATACCGATAGGTGACAGTGTGGATGAGGAATTTTTGGGGCGTTTGAGTGGAGAAGAGCAGGAGCTGTTTATGCAGCTGGTGCGCAAGATGATGAGCAAATAGGATGTTGATTGCCGGATGGGACGCTGACGTGTCTTATCCAGGCGACGAAACATACCAACTCCCCATACAAAAGAAAAAGGCCAGCCTCATAAGAGACTGGCCTTTCTGACAGATGCTTACTTATTCGCGGAACAGCGCTTCGATATTCAGCCCCTGCGTTTGCAGGATTTCGCGCAAACGGCGCAGGCCTTCAACCTGAATCTGGCGAACACGTTCACGGGTGAGGCCAATTTCACGACCTACATCTTCCAGTGTTGCCGCTTCGTACCCCAGCAAACCGAATCGACGTGCCAGTACTTCACGCTGTTTGGCGTTCAGCTCGAACAGCCATTTGACGATGCTCTGCTTCATATCGTCATCTTGCGTGGTATCTTCCGGACCGTTCTCTTTTTCATCGGCCAGGATGTCCAGCAACGCTTTTTCGGAATCACCACCCAGCGGGGTGTCTACCGAGGTAATGCGCTCGTTAAGACGAAGCATACGGCTGACGTCATCAACTGGCTTATCCAGTTGCTCTGCGATCTCTTCCGCACTTGGTTCGTGGTCCAGTTTATGGGACAACTCGCGTGCGGTTCGCAGGTAAACGTTCAGCTCCTTTACGATGTGAATCGGCAAACGAATAGTACGGGTTTGGTTCATAATCGCCCGTTCGATCGTCTGGCGAATCCACCAGGTTGCGTATGTTGAGAAGCGGAAACCACGTTCCGGGTCAAACTTCTCTACCGCGCGGATCAGCCCCAGGTTGCCCTCTTCGATCAGGTCCAGCAACGCCAGACCACGATTGCCATAACGGCGGGCAATTTTTACCACCAGACGCAAGTTACTCTCGATCATCCGGCGGCGAGAGGCGACATCTCCACGCAGTGCGCGACGCGCAAAATAAACTTCTTCTTCGGCCGTTAACAGTGGTGAATAACCAATCTCACCAAGGTAAAGCTGAGTCGCGTCCAGCACACGCTGTGTGGCTCCCTGCGATAACAGTTCCTCTTCGGCCAAATCGTTATCACTGGGTTCCTCTTCTACTAAGGCCTTTTCGTCAAAAACCTCAACTCCGTTCTCATCAAATTCCGCATCTTCATTTAAATCATGAACTTTCAGCGTATTCTGACTCATAAGGTGGCTCCTACCCGTGATCCCTTGACGGAACATTCAAGCAAAAGCCTGGTTCCGCCGATTTATCGCTGCGGCAAATAACGCAGCGGGTTTACGGATTTCCCCTTGTAACGAATTTCAAAATGCAAGCGTGTTGAACTGGTTCCGGTGCTACCCATGGTTGCTATTTTTTGCCCCGCCTTCACTTCTTGTTGTTCCCGGACCAGCATTGTGTCGTTATGGGCGTAGGCACTCAGGTAATCATCATTATGTTTGATGATAATCAGATTACCGTAGCCGCGCAGCGCGTTACCGGCATAAACAACGCGGCCATCTGCGGTCGCGATAATTGCCTGTCCTTTGCTGCCTGCGATATCAATCCCCTTGTTGCCCCCCTCAGAAGCGCCAAAGGTTTCGATCACTTTGCCCTCAGTCGGCCAGCGCCAGGTGGAGATAGGCGTACTGGTTGATGTACTGCTGACAGTCGGCTCGGTTGTGCTTGCTGTTGGTACCGTTACAGGCGCTGTGACCGTGGTCGCAGTTGGCTTGTTGTTCGGCAACATTTTGTTAGCACTCTGTTCACCCGAAGACTCAGAATACGTAATTGTCGGTTGCGACGCAACAGCAACGGTGGAATTTTGTGCAGGCTTGATCACAACTCCTTGCTCTGCTGCGTCGGCCTGGGTAATGGCATTTCCGCCAGTGATTGGCGTACCGGAAGCATTACCCACCTGTAAGGTCTGACCGACGTTCAGCGCATATGGTGCCTGAATATTGTTGCGCTGAGCAAGGTCACGGAAATCGTTGCCAGTAATCCAGGCGATATAGAAAAGTGTGTCGCCTTTTTTCACGGTATAGGTACTGCCGCTATAACTGCCTTTCGGAATGTTCCCATACTGACGGTTGTAGACGATGCGTCCGTTTTCCATCTGTACCGGCTGCTGAGCTACTGGCTGTACTGGCTGGATTTGCGGTTGTTGAGTAGCCTGAATTTGTGGCTGCTGTACCGGCTGAATTTGCGGTTGCTGCGCTGTAGACGTCGTCCCCATTTTCGGCGGCGGCGTAATCAACATACCAGAATTGGTATTTGCAGGCGCATTGCCATTAACGGAGCTGACCGGTGCCGGTGGATTTGAAGTGTCAGAACAGCCTGCCAGCCATAGCGAAACCAGTGACAAAGCCGCAATGCGGCGAACGGTGAATTTTGGGCTTCCCGCGCTCATTTATCCCCCAGGAAAAATTGGTTAATAACCAGTGACATAATTACCGTGCAAGGCACCATACTGAACACTGGAAAAGATGTTCACGATACGCTGACCTGCGGCAAAATAACCAGGAAAAATCCAGGTATTTCCTCACGTTTTAAGCCAGCTCACCCTTCACTAAAGGGACAAAGCGCACGGCCTCCACGGTATCGATAATAAATTCGCCTCCCCGACGACGCACCCGTTTCAAATACTGGTGCTCCTCCCCTACGGGTAAGACGAGAATTCCGCCTTCGTCCAGCTGCGTCATTAGCGCAGTTGGAATTTCCGGCGGTGCCGCCGTAACAATGATAGCGTCAAACGGCGCACGTGCCTGCCAACCTTGCCATCCATCGCCATGACGGGTTGAAACATTATGTAAATCAAGATTTTTCAGGCGGCGACGCGCCTGCCACTGCAAGCCTTTAATCCGTTCAACCGAGCAAACATGCTGGACAAGATGCGCCAGGATTGCCGTTTGATATCCCGAACCGGTGCCAATTTCCAGCACCCGCGACTGCGGCGTCAGTTCGAGTAATTCGGTCATTCGCGCCACCATATACGGCTGCGAAATTGTCTGCCCCTGACCTATCGGCAAGGCGATATTGTCCCAGGCTTTTTGTTCAAACGCTTCATCAACGAATTTTTCACGCGGCACGGCGGCAAGTGCATTCAGCACCAGCTCATCCTGAATACCTTGCGCACGTAATTGATCCAGAAGTGCTTGTACGCGTCTGCTTACCATTGCGTGCCAACTCCCACGCTGTTTAACCAGTCTGAAACCACATCTTGCGCGCTATGCGCAGTTAAATCCACATGCAGCGGCGTGATGGAAACATAGCCCTCATCTACCGCAGCAAAATCGGTCCCCGGACCGGCATCACATTTACCGCCCGGCGGGCCAATCCAGTACAGCGTATTGCCGCGCGGATCTTGCTGCGGGATCACCTGATCTGCCGGATGTCGTGTACCGCAGCGCGTCACGCGAATACCTTTGATTTGATCCAATGGTAAATCCGGAACGTTAATATTAAGAATACGCCCGGTGCGCAGCGGCTCTTTACACAGTGCGCGCAAAATTGAGCAGGTTACCGCCGCGGCAGTGTCGTAATGTTTATGCCCGTCAAGCGAGACGGCAAGCGCCGGAAAACCTAAATGACGGCCTTCCATCGCGGCCGCTACCGTACCGGAATAAATAACATCATCCCCCAGATTCGGCCCGGCGTTAATTCCGGACACAACAATGTCCGGGCGCGGGCGCATCAGAGCATTTACGCCAAGATAGACGCAATCGGTCGGGGTTCCCATTTGCACAGCAATATCACCATTTTCAAAGGTAAACGTGCGCAGGGAGGATTCCAGTGTCAGAGAATTAGAAGCGCCGCTGCGGTTACGATCGGGGGCGACCACCTGAACGTCAGCAAACTCACGCAAGGCTTTCGCCAGCGTTTGTATACCGGGTGCATGTACCCCGTCATCATTACTCAGCAATATGCGCATAATCACCTGTTGTGTTGATAAGTTCCCTGACAACGCTGGTTGCAAAACTTCCCGCCGGAAGCCAGAAACGGATTTCTACGGTGACGTCATCCCACCAGTTCCAGCTTAATTGTTGCGGATACAGCAGCATCGCTCTGCGCGCGGCTTCAACTTTTTCGCGCACCAGTAAGGTTTGTAATTCAGTTTCTTCGGCGACAGCTGCTTGTTCGAATGCCAGCGCTTCACGCTGAGTTCCCCATTCGCCACTGCCCGGCAATGCGGCGGTTATCATCAGCTCTTTATCGTTGACGCGACGGGTAATGACTCCAACTTATTGATAGTGTTTTATGTTCAGATAATGCCCGATGACTTTGTCATGCAGCTCCACCGATTTTGAGAACGACAGCGACTTCCGTCCCAGCCGTGC
>NZ_JBJQLL010000018.1:0-86318 GCF_046486405.1 Escherichia sp. WS338
CGACGATACAGCGCATGATGTGTCAGGCTTGAATACCTTTATCCTTTAAAAGGGATATCAGTTAAGTTATCCCGTGTAGGGTATAAGCCATTATCAAAGCCACTCTGTAGGAAGTGGCTTTTGTAATGGCAATAAAAAGCCCCGCGAATGCGAGGCTAAATCCTGGTATTTGTAATGACTGGCTCTTATCTCAACGCAGCCCCTTACCGCGCGCAAAATGCTCAATATCAAGCATCAGCAATGAGATGTTTAATCTGGATTCACTCCAGAAGTGAGCACCACCCTGTCTACAGAGCCAGATGTGAAGGATGATGAGTAAAATTATCGCTATCATCGAAGGCATTGCGTCCTGATGTATTCCTGAAGCGTTCTCAGTGCTGTTTGGTCGCGGATAATTCCGTCCCGGATACCGAGAACGTTTCGTCCAGCAACTGGAGAGAGTTCGACGGTGGCATCATTGCCCATGCCGGAGGCGCTGGAGGTTTCGTCTGAGGATGGCACAGGGCATTTTCCTTTGACGAGCACCCTGCCACCATTATCAAGCTTGCGCCGAAGAGCATCATTTTCAGCTTTCGCATCAGCTAACTCCTTCGTGTATTTATCATCGAGTGCATCAGCATCACGCTGGCGCTGCTGCATGTCAGTAATGGTGGCGTTCGCCTTCTCCAGTTCACTGGCCTTGTTATCGCGCTGTTCTTTGTAGGCGATTGCATTATCACGGTAATGATTAACAGCCCATGACAGGCAGACGATGATGCAGATAACCAGAGCGGAGATAATCGCGGTTACCCTGCTCATTGTTGCCCCCACAAACAGACCTCACGCTCAATCTCACGACGAGTCATCAGGCCTTTCCATTGCTTACCGCCAGCGTATGCCCAGCGACGTAGCTGGTCACATGCGCCCTTGATATCGCCCTGGTTTATTTTGCGAAGAAGAGTAGATGTTCTGAAATTGCCTGCGCCCACGTTATAGACGAACGAGTAAAGAGCGCCGCGCGTTGTTTCCGGTATATCGACTTTGATGTACGGGTTAATTTGTCTGGCTACCGTGGCAAGGTCTTTATTCAGGAGGGCTTTGCATTCTGCTTCGGTATACGTTTTACCGGGAATGATGTCTTTTCCTGTATGCCCGTAACATACAGTCCATACACCAACAATATCTTTGTATGGTATGTAGCTGACACCTTCCAGACCATCGTTACCACTTGGGCCAGTGATTAACACAGATGCTATAGCAATAGCCCCGCCACTTATCGCCGCTATTACGCTATTTCGTAGTGCCGGTGACATTGCCATTCAATCTGTCCTCGCGCTCTTTGCGCTTGTAGTACCAGTTGATGCCAAATGTGCCGACAGTACAAAGAATACCAATGATGACAGCCCAGTCATTCAGGGAGAGAATGCCACCCATCGCAGTCAGTCCTCCGAAGCTGTAACTGAACCATTCTCTGATTTTGTCCATACGGTACATGCTCTACCCCTTCATTGAGGGGATTTGCTCTATTTAATTAGGAATAAGGTCGATTACTGATAGAACAAATCCAGGCTACTGTATTTAGTAATCAGATTTGTTCGTGACCGATATGCACGGGCAAAACGGCAGGATGTTGTTAGCGCGACCTCCTGCCACCCGCTTTCACGAAGGTCATGTGTAGAAGGCCGCAGCGTAACTATCACTGATGAATTCAGGATAGCCAGTGGCTACGGCTCAGTTATGGTGCTGGTTAACGGACTTGAACCGCTACCCATTCGCTTACAAGGCGACTGCTCTACCATTGGAGCTAAACCAGCATGTTTGGCGGGACAGCGTGGACTCGAACCACGATAAGAAGGTTAACAGCCTTCCGTAATGACCTTTATACGACTGACCCAAATAAAAAAAGCCACCGTTGCAACTTAAGAGTCACTAACGGCAGCTTACATCTTTAAACGGTATGATATTTCATTCTGGCTGCCTCAAAAGCCGCAGCGGCAAGTTCGGCAGTGTCATGGTATCCAAGGTTAATACACTTTCCAGACGCATTAATTCTTGCTCTCCATTTCCCGTACTTAGCATCCCAAGACACGCCACGGTATCCAGATTTATTATTCTTCTGAATTTTCCTGTTTTGCATATTTTCGGAATGAGTGACAAGACGAAGATTTGATATCCGGTTATCTGTTCTTACCCTGTTGATGTGATCAATAAAACCATCGGGCATGGTGCCATAAACAATCAACCATGCCAGTCTGTGAGCAGGGTATGCTTTACCATTAATCATAATCATTAAATACCCATCAGAATTTATTGATGAGCATTTCTTGAAAGCAAAACGAGAGTTCCATGTCAAAGTGGTCCTCTCTCTCCCCTGCCTCCATCTCCAGTGAAAGTCGCCTGACGATGGATTGTAATCAACAACAGAAAGCACCATTTCTGGCGTTAATTTTATTTCTTTCATCGCTTTACCTTAGGGATAGAGCCTGTTCGCGTAGATATGACAGCCAAGAGCGGAGCGATGTTTCCACCACCATATCTCAGGCCCATATCACTAAGACTCTTGTTTTGATTGCACGCGAATGCAAAAAAGCCCACAGGAGGTGGGCTTGTGATGGTTGCTGAATGCAAAAGCAGCAGCATATGTGAATATTATGGCTAAATGGATAATTGCATGTCAAGGCTTTTAACAGCAACATGCTTAACTTTCTCAACACGTTTACGCATTTTGAAAGCATTTTGCATTGGCTGGTACAAAACAAATAACGATGCTTTCAGGATGTCGTCAATTTCGTTTCTACAGGTTGCCAGTGAAGGTTTTCTCCATCCCTCGCCACCACGTCCACACATCTTGCGTGGCTTTGCAGTCGCGTGATAGTAGGATGCAATTGCTCGCTTAGATGAACCATGAGCGTAGTAGCTGAGGAGGATGCCAAAGGCTTTCTTGTCAATGCACATGACGGAATCGACGACCTGAGAAATCAACATTCCATCATCATCATTGCACATTGGCCTTGTCATAACTCTTCCCGGCTCTACGCTCTCCATGAACTTCGCTATTACGCTGCTCATGCGCTTTTCCAGACGACCTGAATAAACCCATGCGCCCCACAGTTCAAGCCAGCCATTCAGCCACTCATGCTGTTCTTTGGTGAGGTTTAGTTCTCTTATGCCCACGCGCCTTCTCCCTGTACCTGAATCAATGTGAGGTTTCCGCAGAACACTGCGCCGGTATCGATATACATTTGGTTGGCAAATTTAAGTGGTTTCACTGCTGGCGTATGACCAAAGATAAACGTGTCCGCGCCTTTAATTTCTTTCACGATCCCGTCTTGTGAGTTGCTGATTCGTTCGCGGTTCCAGATTACCTGCTGATGATCAACTGGCTTTCCAAATTCGTATTCGTCACAAGGATAATCGGCGTGGCAGATGACATATTTTTTACCTTTGCTCACCAGTTCGATGATTAACGGAAGTTCTTCTGCTTTATGGGCAAGAGCTTTAGCCAGAATTTCTTTGTCGTAATCGAGATTAAAGAACCAGACACCGCCATTAAGCAGCCAGTGATTGACGTTTCCACGCTCTGATAAGCCATCAATCATCATGTGCTCATGGTTTCCACGTACAGCTCTGAACCAGGGGAATGTGATTAATTCCAGGCATTCAACGTTCTCTGCACCACGATCAACCAAATCGCCCACCGAGATAAGCAGGTCTTTTTTGTTGTCGAATCCAATCGTATCCAGTTTGTTCATAAGGTTCGTGTAGCATCCGTGCAGGTCGCCAGCTACCCAAATATTTCGGTATTTGCTGCCATCAATTCTTTCGTAGATATTCATGCAGCCTCACTTCTGCTGTTTCGCAGTTTTTTAAGTTTCTGTTGATACTCCGCCTTGATGGTCCTGCACTCTTCGACAGTCCAGCGATGGCGGTTATGGTTTGATTCGATTTCGTCTACTGCTTCCTGCCCGATGCGGTTAATCAGTTCGACGCGATACGGAACGAGATTTCCGCTTTTGTGCTGGTTGCACACCACGCATTGCTTGTGAATATTGCGTTCATCAAATCGGAGTTGAGGCGCCGCAGCAGTTGTCCGGTAATGCCCGGCATCCCACTGAGCAGACGTGAGCGTTCCGCACGAGATACATGGTAAGTCGCGGTCTCTTTCTCTGATGAAGGCGTTTACGGCTTGTTGGGCTTGTTTAATCCAGTAACTGCGGGGCTTTAAGGCGAGTTTTCGAATCTTAAGTTTATCTTTCTGTTTCTGATCCTCTCGTCGTCGTTTCTTCTCTGCTGCTTTTTCCGCTTTTTCGCGTTCTTTACTTCGTCGTTCGAGTGCTATCTTGGTTCCACACTCTGGAGAGCACCACCACTGATTAGCGAATGCAGGGTGAAACCATTCCCGGCATTCATCGTTTTTACATCGTCTTCGCGCTGGTTTAGCCATCATCTTCTTCCTCGTGCATCGAGCTATTCGGATCGCTCATCAGTTCTGCGCAGCAGTGCTCACACACGTGAACTTCCAGCACATGCAGCTTCTGACCGCAGTTAGCGCACGTTAAAGCTCGCTCGACACTTCCTTGTTCGTAACTTCGATTTTGGTCAATCACCTTGTTTTCCTCGCACGTTCTCTAAGCCACCGGATATCCCACAGGTGAGCCGTGTAGTTGAAGGTTTTTACGTCAGATTCTTTTGGGATTGGCTTGCGTTTATTTCTGGAGCGCTTCGTTGGAAGGTATTTGCAGTTTTCGCAGATTATGTCGGTGATACTTCGTCGCTGTCTCGCCACACGTCCTCCTTTTCCTGCGGTAGTGGTAACACCCCTGTTGGTGTTCTTTCACATCGGAGACACCATCGATTCCAGTAAGGTTGATTTGGTCGGAAGCGGTTATCTTCTTTGCATTCACCGCACCGATAACATCGCATCATGCAGCCTCCCTCCCGAAGTCGAAATCAAGCTGCCCTCCAAATATTTCGCATGACTCAGAACAAGAGCCGGTATCGAATCTTTTAGCTCGTACCATGTCCTGATACAGGGCTTGATAATCATTTTCTGAATACATTTTCGCGATACCGTCCAGCGACATTCTTCCTCGGTACATAATCTCCTTTGGCGTTTCCCGATGTCCGTCACGCACATGGGATCCCGTGATGACCTCATTAAAAACACGCTGCAATCCCTCCTCATCTTTGCAGGCAAGTCCGATTTTTTGCGTTGATTTTTTAATGCAGAATATGCAGTTACCGAGATGTTCCGGTATTTGCAAATCGAATGGTTGTTGCTTCCACCATGCGAGGATATCTTCCTTCTCAAAGTCTGACAGTTCAGCAAGATATCTGATTCCAGGCTTTGGCTTTAGCCGCTTCGGTTCATCAGCTCTGATGCCAATCCACGTGGTGTAATTCCCTCGCCCGAAATGGTCATCACAGTATTTGGTGAAGGGAACGAGTTTTAATCTGTCAGTGCAGAACGCGCCGCCGACGTATGGAGTGCCATATTTCTTTACCATATCGATAAATGGCTTCAGAACAGGCATTCGAGTCTGAATATCCTTTGGTTCCCATACCGTATAACCATTTGGCTGTCCAAGCTCCGGGTTGATATCAACCTGCAATACGGTGAGCGGTATATCCCAGAACTTCACAACTTCCCTGACAAACCGATATGTCATTGGATGTTCACAACCTGTATCCATGAAAACGTAATGCACGTCTTTACCTGCCCGTCGCTTTTGCTCCATTAGCCAGAGCAAATATGCTGACGTCCTGCCACCGGAGAAACTAACGACATTTATCATGCAGCCCTGTCTCCCCATCTCGCTTTCCACTCCAGAGCCAGTCGCGCTTCGTCTGACCACTTAACGCCACGCTCTGTACCGAATGCCTGTATAAGCTCTAATAGCTCCGCAAATTCGCTTACACGCATCCTGCTGGTTGACTGGCCTATTACCACAAAGCCATTCCCGGCAAGGTTAGGAACAACGTCCTGCTGCTTTAATGCTGCGGTAAACACACACTTCCAGCTTTCTGCATCCAGCCAGCGACCATGCCATTCAACCTGACGAGAGACGTCACCAAGGCAAGCCCAAAGCTTTCGGTTTTGGTCTAAGCTGCGGTTGCGTTCCTGAATGGTTACTACGATTGGTTTGGTTGGGTCTGGAAGAATTTGCTGTACTGCGTGAATAGCGTTTTGCTGATGTGCTGGAGATCGAATTTCAAAGGTTAGTTTTTTCATGACTTCCCTCTCCCCCAAATAAAAAGGCCTGCGATTACCAGCAGGCCTGTTATTAGCTCAGTAATGTAGATGGTCATCTTTTAACTCCATATACCGCCAATACCCGTTTCATCGCGGCACTCTGGCGACACTCCTTAAAAATCAGGTTCGTGCTCATCTTTCCTTCCCGTTCTTCCTTGGTAGCAAACCGGTAATACACCGTTCGCCAGACCTTACCTTCGATAACCAGAAGACCTGCCCGTGCCATTTTAGCCGCGGCCTGATTTATGCTGGTTACTGTTGCGCCTGTTAGCGCGGCAACGTCCGGCGCACAGAAGCTATTATGCGTCCCCAGGTAATGAATAATTGCCTCTTTGCCCGTCATACACTTGCTCCTTTCAGTCCGAACTTAGCTTTGATTTCTGCGATCTTCGCCAGAGCCTGTGCATGATTTAGAGGTCTACCGCCCATGACAGGAAGTTGTTTTACTGGTTCAGGGATCGCCTCACCACGGTTAATTCTCGCAGTCATATGGACAAGCTCATCTGCGGCCTTACGGCGTAATTCCGCATCAGTAAGCGCATTGGCCCGCATGTTCTGATACAGGTTGGTAATCAGCCAGTAGTGCGCGTTTGATTTCCACGGATAAGACTCCGCATCCGGATACAGGCCTCGCTTCCGGCAATACTCGTAAACCATATCAACCAGCTCGCTGACGTTTGGCAGTCCGGCGGTAACGGATGCTTCTTCCCGGCACCATGCAACAAACTGCCCGGGTGATGGCAGAAATGGTCGATTCTGCCGACGGGCTACGCGCATTCCTGCGTTAACCTGTTCCATTGTGGTGATCCCGTTTTCCCGGAAAGCCAGAACCCACTGGCGGCGGATTTCGTTCAGTTCGTTCTGGTCACGGTTAGCCAGGCTCGCCGGGAAAGTTGCCAGTAACTGGCTGAACACACCGTTGATGATCTGCGCTACCTGCTGTACCTGCGGCTTTTCGTCGTACTGTTCCGGCATGTTGTTGGCGATCCGACGCATCTGCTCACGGTCAAAGTTAACCATCTGTGCGGCGATGTTTTTCATAGATCCACCCCGTAAATCCAGTCTGTGTTTGTCAGGTCGAGTTTTGGTTTGCTGGCTGTCACGACTGCCTGTTGCTTGTTACGGTTGATTTCGAGCTGGGTCCACTTGTCGCGGAGTTTGGCCGGGCTAAGCACGTTACCGGACCAGAAGTTGTCCTGGCATGCCCAGCGGAACAGCACGCACATGTCGCGGTGGTTACGTCCGTCACGTTCACGCATCAGGCGGATATCGTTAGCCCACCCTGCAAAATTCGGTTTTCTGGCTGATGGCGCGATGGTCTTCACCATGTCAAACATCCACTCTGCGGCGGTCAGGTCTTCTGCTGTCCCCCACTTGCTGCCGCTCTGAATTGCAGCATCCGGTTTCACCACAGAAAGGTCGTTTTCTGGCTGGTCAGAGGATTCGCCAGAATTCTCTGACGAATAATCTTTTCTTTTTTCTTTTGTAATAGTGTCTTTTGTGTCCCCCTGTTTTGAGGGATAGCAATCCCCTAATTTGAGGGATGTTTTATCCCTCGTTTTAGGGGATTTTCCCTCGTTTTGAGGGATGCACCATTCTGAGATGTTTTTGTTTGGTCCAAACATGCCGCCTTGCTGCTTGATAATATTCATTCTGACGAGTTCTAACTTGGCTTCATTGCACCGTTTGACGGGTAACTTTGTAATCTCGCTAAGTTGAGAATCGGTGATTCTGTCTATTGGTTTATTCCACCCATAGGTTTTACGCAGAATGGCAAGCAGCACTTTAAACTGTCGCTTGGTCAGATCTGCGCCCGAATAAGCCTCAAGCAGCATATTTGATAGTCTGGCGTAACCATCATCGAGATCTGCCACATTACGCTCCTGTCCGGCAAAGTTACCTCTGCCGAAGTTGAGTATTTTTGCTGTATTTGTCATAATGACTCCTGTTGATAGATCCAGTAATTCCCTCAGAATTGCATATCAATTTGCTTAAAATCCTCGGTGGCGGCCGGGGATTTTTTCTTTGTGATTTCAGCAAGCGCATACTTAAAAGCCCTGCTAATCGGACTGATGTCTGATGCCATTCCGAAAGCACACAAGACCGAAGCAATAAATCTCCAGTCCGTTCTGCTTATCTTCGATTCATGACAGCCAATCATCTTTGCCAGACCGCGCTGGGTAATAGCTGACAGATTGATAAGTAAATCTGTTTCTGCGCGATCAACGTCACGCTGTGATAGTTTGCTGTAACTTGTTCTTTCCATTTCTTAAGATTTCCAATAGTGAATAGTTAGTTGAAAGGTATGCGTGGAAACGCATATGGCCTTAGTTGATCAGATATTCTGGGATTCGCTTTTCAGCGACGTAGGACGAATGTCCGTTGTTACAAAGAGCGGGGTTACTTATGCTGCTGATGCTCTACGCGATACGAACACCAGATTTTCCTTTTTCACAGGTTTATAACCCGTGAAATTACGAGTGGCTTCTTCGATTGCATTCGCTTTATCTGGGGAAGCTCTTCGAAACCCATATGCAATCTGATCAAGATAGCCAACTGAAGTATTCGCTAATGCGGCGAGTCGCTTCCATTCCTCACTAGAAGCCTCTTTTCGCCAGCGTAGTAGTTCATTACTCATTAGTGCCTCCGTTTATCACACAGAGCAACTTTACCATTTTGATAAATAAACTGCAATGGAGATTTATCAAAATGCGTATTTATCCATTTGCTAAATAGAGGGAGAATCGTGGGATGGAAAACAAAGATATTCGCAAATCGAATCTGGCGTTTTTGCTAGATGAGCATAAAAAAATCGCGGGTAACACTAATGCAAGCTTTGCCGATAAGCTTGGAGTTAGCCCTTCTCAACTCACGCAAGTCTCCGGTGAAAAAAGCACTCGAAACATAGGGGATAAACTAGCAAGAAAATTCGAAGCCGCACTTGGGTTACCTAATGGGTGGCTTGATTTGGTACATGATGTAACACCAATTGCATCATGCTCAGATTCTTTAACTTTTGTCGGTCAGGTAAGAAAAGGGTTAGTGCGCGTGGTTGGTGAGGCAATTCTTGGTGTTGATGGTGCCATCGAGATGACCGAAGAGCGCGATGGGTGGCTCAAGATTTATAGCGATGATCCAGATGCCTTTGGTCTTCGTGTGAAAGGAGACAGCATGTGGCCTAGAATAAAATCAGGAGAATATGTACTCATTGAGCCTAACACCAAAGTATTCCCGGGTGATGAGGTGTTTGTCAGAACCGTTGAAGGACACAACATGATCAAAGTTCTTGGCTATGACAGAGACGGAGAATACCAGTTTACAAGCATCAACCAGGACCATAGGCCAATAACGTTGCCTTATCATCAAGTAGCAAAGGTGGAGTATGTGGCTGGTATTCTGAAGCAATCTCGCCATCTGGATGACATCGAGGCAAGGGAGTGGCTGAAAAGTTTGTGACTTCAAGTACGCGACAAGCCCCGTCCTTCAGGGCGTGGAGGATGTCAAAATAACTTTAAATAACACACCACCAACATTTAACACATTGAATTAAAAAACCTACAATATTTGATGAGAGGCGTTATGGAACCGGTCAAAATTAAACCATCTGTGGATTATATTGAAACCTATGCGGACTTCGCTAGTTTTGCTCCACTACCGGGAGCGGAAAAAAATCTCATTTGTATACATTTTATCGCAAACAAGTCAATACCTGCGGTACTATCCCAAAATGATATACCAGATCAACCAGGTAGAGCGAATATGCAGATAGGCTCTGTAAATGAACTCAATCAGCAATGCACTGTGATAATGCCAATGGCACAACTAAAGGCTCTTCAAGAGAATATAGTTCTTCTTTTCGAACAATTAGAGGCACAAAACTCTAATGGAGCGAAGTCGTAATGCAACAACCGGAAGAAGTAGGTGATTTAACTATTACTTACAAAACATCAAGTATTGTTAAACCACTGCAAGTTTCCCTGAATAACGTTAATACTCGCGATTTCATGATGTTCATGGAAACAGCAAAAGGTAATCTGTTTTCTACGCCTATTTCCTCTTATTCACCAAAAAACATGGTGGATGATGCGACCAATTCCCAGCTAACTGCTACAATCGTAGATAAAGGAGGGGTTGCCGATTGTAAAGGACAATCTAATGTTATCCCACCGTACGAGGAAACTCCTATACAGGGAACCGCAATGTCCGATTTGAGCAGAAACGAAATACAGGCACTTCTGAAGGCAAATAAAGCTGAAGTGGATGCAGTGGCCTCAAAAATGCAGGCTGATATGGCCAAATGGCGTGAACTAATGGCTTCAGATATAAAGGAGATGAAGCATTTAGTTGTTACTCAGCACGAACAAATCAACAGTCGTCTGGACATACAATCGAGTAGAATTGAGAGTGCCCTTGACTCCCAATCAAAAAAGATCGATGCAGCTCTTTCTGTTCAAGAGGCAAAGTTAGAAGGTAAGCTTAGTGATGTTAAGCTTGATATAATCAAATGGGCCCTTGGCTTGCCAGCATTAGCATTTGCTGTATATAAAATCTACGGATTGCTCTCTGGAGTCTCAACCCCCTAATACACACCCGGCCTCAGCGCCGGGTTTTCTTTGCCTCACGATCCCCACACCTAATAACACCATAACCAATTGTATTTGTTGAAAAATAAACAGATACAACTCACTAAAACGCGCAATTCTGATCCCCCTCAAGTCTCTTTATTCCTTCTGATAAAGTCCTGCAATCAAATAAAAAACCATAATAATCAACAGGATATTTGAAAACCAAAACAATTTATCATTTTGCTATTGCCATTAATTTATCATTTCGATAAAGTTAACTCATCAGCAGGACGCTGTAAGCCAAACGGAACAGACTGGCAGGCTCTTTAAACAACGTCGAACACTCGACTACGTGGCTGAAAAGCCAGCTCACCCAACCACATGAGCTGTGGGATGAAATCCAGAAGCAACCGTCTCAGGAGTAGCTTCGGGATTGCATCACCAGAGTTTATTAGGGAGGAATCTATGTCCAGAAAAACAGAATTTAAAGGCACTGCAGCTTCTCGACGTAGAGCTCGTCGAGCAAACCTGCAAAGTCAGGAGGCGATCAGCTCCGACAAGCTACACAGGCCAACCCCTTCACGAGTGGTCTTGCAATGCAAGCGCAAACCAGCAATGAGAGCAGAAGTAATAACACTGACAACGCTGACCAGAAAATATGAAGGTTCAACTTGTCTTCCGAACGTAGCCATTTACGCGGCAGGCTACCGGAAATCCAAACAACTGACAGCAAGATGACTTGTGTTGGTCGCCAGAAAATGAAATTAGGCAGCAAACCACTTATTTGAGGTGATATATGGAAGAAGAATTTGAAGAGTTCGAAGAGCATCCTCAGGATGCGATGGAACAATACCAGGACTATCCGTATGACTACGACTATTGATAAAAATCAATGGTGTGGACAATACGAACGACGGCAATGATTTCCAGAGAACTTGGTAAACAGAACAACAAGGCTGCCTGATGGCAGCTTTTATTTTTGCCATAAAAAACAGAATAAACACTGCTCTGTGTATTCATTCCAACGAGTGAATACACGGAGCAATGTCGCTCGTAACTAAACAGGAGCCGACTTGTTCTGATTATTGGAAATCTTCTTTGCCCTCCAGTGTGAGGGCGATTTTTTATCTATGAGGATATGAATAGATGTCAAACATCAAAAAATACATCATTGATTACGACTGGAAAGCATCAATAGAAATTGAAGTCGACCATGACGTAATGACAGAGGAAAAACTTCACCAGATTAATAATTTCTGGTCAGACTCTGAACACCGACTCAATAAACACGGCTCTGTATTAAATGCTGTATTAATCATGCTGGCGCAACATGCTCTGCTTATAGCAATTTCAAGCGACTTAAATGCATATGGTGTTGTGTGTGAGTTCGACTGGAATGATGGAAATGGTCAGGAAGGATGGCCTCCAATGGATGGTAGCGAAGGAATAAGAATTATCGATATCGATACATCAGGAATATTTGATTCAGATGATATGACTATCAAAGCCGCCTGAGCGCGGCGTTACCGCATACCAATAACGCTTCACTCGAGGCGTTTTTCGTTATGTATAAATAAGGAGCACACCATGCAATATGCCATTGCAGGGTGGCCTGTTGCTGGCTGCCCTTCCGAATCTTTACTTGAACGAATCACCCGTAAATTACGTGACGGATGGAAACGCCTTATCGACATACTTAATCAGCCAGGAGTCCCAAAAAATGGATCAAACACTTATGGCTATCCAGACTAAATTCACTATCGCCACTTTTATTGGCGATGAAAAGATGTTTCGTGAGGCCGTCGACGCTTATAAAAAATGGATATTAATACTGAAACTGAGATCAAGCAAAAGCATTCACTACCCCCCTTCCCTGTTTTCCTAATCAGCCCGACATTTCGCGGACGATATTTTCACAGCTATTTCAGGAGTTCAGCCATGAACGCTTATTACATTCAGGATCGTCTTGAGGCTCAGAGCTGGGCGCGTCACTACCAGCAGATCGCCCGTGAAGAGAAAGAGGCAGAACTGGCAGACGACATGGAAAAAGGCCTGCCCCAGCACCTGTTTGAATCGCTATGCATCGATCATTTGCAACGCCACGGGGCCAGCAAAAAAGCCATTACCCGTGCGTTTGATGACGATGTTGAGTTTCAGGAACGCATGGCAGAACACATCCGGTACATGGTTGAAACTATTGCCCGCCACCAGGTTGATATTGATTCAGAGGTATAAAACGGATGAGTACAGCACTCGCAACGCTGGCAGGGAAGCTGGCTGAACGTGTCGGCATGGATTCTGTCGACCCACAGGAACTGATCACCACTCTTCGCCAGACGGCATTTAAAGGTGATGCCAGCGATGCGCAGTTCATCGCATTGTTGATCGTTGCCAACCAGTACGGCCTTAATCCGTGGACGAAAGAAATTTACGCCTTTCCTGATAAGCAGAATGGCATCGTTCCGGTGGTGGGCGTTGATGGCTGGTCCCGCATCATCAATGAAAACCAGCAGTTTGATGGCATGGACTTTGAGCAGGACAATGAATCCTGTACATGCCGGATTTACCGCAAGGACCGTAATCATCCGATCTGCGTTACCGAGTGGATGGATGAATGCCGCCGCGAACCATTCAAAACCCGCGAAGGCAGAGAAATTACGGGGCCGTGGCAGTCGCATCCCAAACGGATGTTACGGCATAAAGCCATGATTCAGTGTGCCCGTCTGGCCTTCGGATTTGCGGGTATCTATGACAAGGATGAAGCCGAGCGCATTGTCGAAAATACCGCATACACTGCAGAACGTCAGCCGGAACGCGACATCACTCCGGTTAACGATGAAACCATGCAGGAGATTAACACTCTGCTGATTGCCCTGGACAAAACATGGGATGACGACTTATTGCCGCTCTGTTCCCAGATATTTCGCCGCGACATTCGCGCATCGTCGGAACTGACACAGGCCGAAGCAGTGAAAGCTCTTGGATTCCTGAAACAGAAAGCCTCTGAACAGAAGGTGGCTGCATGACACCGGACATTATCCTGCAGCGTACCGGGATCGACGTGAGAGCTGTCGAACAGGGGGATCATGCGTGGCACAAATTACGGCTCGGCGTCATCACCGCTTCAGAAGTTCACAATGTGATAGCAAAACCCCGCTCCGGAAAGAAATGGCCTGACATGAAAATGTCCTACTTCCACACCCTGCTTGCCGAGGTTTGCACCGGTGTGGCTCCGGAAGTTAACGCTAAGGCGCTGGCCTGGGGAAAACAGTACGAGAACGACGCCAGAGCCCTCTTTGAGTTCACTTCCGGCGTGAATGTTACTGAATCCCCGATCATCTATCGCGACGAAAGTATGCGCACCGCCTGCTCTCCCGATGGTTTATGCAGTGACGGCAATGGCCTTGAGCTGAAATGCCCGTTTACCTCCCGGGATTTCATGAAATTCCGGCTCGGTGGTTTCGAGGCCATAAAGTCGGCTTACATGGCCCAGGTGCAGTACAGCATGTGGGTGACGCGAAAAGATGCCTGGTACTTTGCCAACTATGACCCGCGTATGAAGCGTGAAGGCCTGCATTATGTCGTGATTGAGCGGAATGAAAAGTATATAGCGAGTTTTGACGAGATGGTGCCGGAGTTCATCGAAAAAATGGACGAGGCACTGGCTGAAATTGGTTTTGTATTTGGGGAGCAATGGCGATGAAACATCCTCACGATAATATCCGCGTAGGCACGATCACTTTCGTCTACTCCGTTACGAAGCGAGGCTGGGTATTTCCAGGCCTTTCTGTTATCCGAAATCCCCTGAAAGCACAGCGGCTGGCTGAGGAGATAAATAATAAACGGGGAGCTGTATGCACAAAGCATCTCCCGTTGAGTTAAGAACGAGTATCGAGATGGCACATAGCCTCGCTCAAATTGGAGTCAGGTTTGTGCCAATACCAGTAGAAACAGACGAAGAATTTCATACGTTAGCCGCATCCCTTTCACAAAAGCTGGAAATGATGGTGGCGAAAGCAGAAGCAGATGAGAGAGACCAGGTATGACAACCACGGAATGCATTTTTCTGGCAGCGGGCTTCATATTCTGTGTGCTTATGTTTGCCGACATGGGACTTGTTCAATGACACCTCAGCAGGAAAACGCCCTTCGCAGTATTGCCCGTCAGGCTAATTCTGAAATCAAAAAAGCCAGACAGCAGTTTCCGGATAAAAACGTCGATGACATTTGCCGTAGCGTACTGAAGAAGCACCGCGAAACGGTAACGCTGATGGGATTCACACCGACTCATTTAAGCCTGGCGATCGGCATGTTAAACGGCGTCTTTAAGGAACGGTGAGCATGAAAAACAAAATCATCATGGAGCTACAGGCTCCTTTTTTATTATTCGCATTCACCCCCAAGCGTATTAACCAACAATTCAGGGATTAATGAAAGATGGCAGACATCATTGATTCAGCATCAGAAATTGAAGAATTACAGCGCAATACAGCAATAAAAATGCGTCGTCTGAACTACCAGACTATATCCGCCACTCATTGTTGTGAGTGTGGCGATCCCATAGATGAACGAAGACGCCTGGTCGTTCAGGGTTGTCGGACTTGTGCAAGTTGCCAGGAGGATCTGGAGCTTATCAGTAAACAGAGAGGTTCGAAGTGAGCGAAATTAACTCTCAGGCACTGCGTGAAGCGGCAGAGAAAGCCGGTGAAGATAAGTGGCAGGCTAAAAAAATAAATGGTGATTTTTTCGTTATTCGTCACGGTAGTTATACAAGACAGCATGGCTACACATCGTATCAACCCATTGCGGAGATTGATTGTAAGCCAGTCCGGGATTTTGTTGCCAAGGCTAATCCGGCTACCGTGCTGGAATTACTGGATGAACTGGAAGCAGCAAAAAAGCGCATTGCAGAACTGGAAGCGCGGGAAATACTGCTCCCGGAACGTAGCAGCATGCTTCATCGAACAGATTTTCACGATGATTACCAAACGGTAATGGCATACAAAGTTTCTGAAGTCATCGATGCAATCCGCGCCGCTGGCATTCGCATCAAAGGAGAGTGAGATGAATGGACAAATATCAATTGTTCGACCTGGAGCATGTGACGATTGCGAGATACGAATGATTATTCGTCTGGCAATGGGGAAAACAATAACTGCTCTCATTACTCCAGAAAATCTCGCATTGGCATTAACCGGAAAGTCAGACCTGCCAGTAGAGCTAAAGCTGCGAAATGTTGAGATTAAGGTGAAATAGCATGAATTCTATTACCAAAGAACGTATTGAATTGTTCATTAAAAATCCGCTTGAAAACGGACTTACCCGTGGCGAACAAATGGAACTGGCACGGATTGCACTGGCATCACTGGAACGCGAACAGATTCGCCACGAGCATGCCAAATGGTCTGACTCCACATTTGGCTGCGTTGGCCCCATTGGTCCACTGAAACACCTCTCAAAAGAGGCTCTGGAAGCCGCAGCCAAACCTGACGATCTCAGCGAGTGGGCTGATATGCAGTTCCTGTTGTGGGATGCACAGCGCCGTGCTGGTATCAGTGATGCTGAAATTACCGCTGCTATGGAAAATAAATTGAAGATCAACATGGAACGCCAGTGGCCTGAACCAAAAGATGGTGAGCCTCGCTTGCACATTAAAGAACCCGGCAACTCTCCGGTAATTCCGGATGGTTGGATAAGCTGTAGTGATCGAATGCCGGAAGACACCAAAATGTTACTGGCATTTAGTCAAGGTGAAATCGTGGCCGCATATTGGAACTGGGTTGTAAATCCAATTGATTACAAAAAATATAGAGCTTTCACGTATTTATCAGGAAATATCTTGGATGACGTAACTCACTGGATGCCACTACCAGAACCGCCGCAGGAGGTGAAGTGATGGACTCCTTCGCGAAATATACGATTATTGACTGGATAGCATTCCTTCAGGTTTTGCTCATCTGGTTTTATATGGCTTACAGGAGTGGACAGTGGATTGTCAGTGTAGCCTGTAGCAAGGGATGGCGTTGGTGGAACCGAAAGAATAAAAAAGCACTGGCATTGGATTCGTTTTACGAAGCATTCAATCTTAACAGCCTTCAGCCTGGTTCTGTCATTGTAGTCACCACTCAAAGCGGCATGACGATACAAATTCACAAGCCAAAGGAGGAAGGTCGTGGCTAACCTGCAACTTGCCGTTAAAGGTGAATAACAATCCTCGCACTCGCGGGGATTTCTTTTATCTGAACTCGCTACGGCGAGTTTTGTTTTATGGAGATGATAAATGCACTTCCGAGTCACAGGTGAATGGAATGGAGAACCATTCAACAGAGTTATCGAAGCGGAGAACATCAACGACTGCTACGACCACTGGATGATATGGGCGCAGATAGCACATGCAGACGTAACCAATATTCGAATTGAAGAACTGAAAGAACACCAAGCCGCCTGATGGCGGTTTTTTCTTGCGTGTAATTGCGGAGACTTTGCGATGTACTTGACACTTCAGGAGTGGAACGCACGCCAGCGACGCCCAAGAAGCCTTGAAACAGTTCGTCGATGGGTACGCGAGTGCAGGATATTCCCTCCTCCGGTTAAGGATGGAAGAGAGTATCTGTTCCACGAATCAGCGGTAAAGGTTGACTTAAATCGACCAGTAACAGGTAGCCTTTTGAAGAGGATCAGAAATGGGAAGAAGGCGAAGTCATGAGCGCCGGGATTTACCCCCTAACCTTTATATAAGAAACAATGGATATTACTGCTACAGGGACCCAAGGACGGGTAAAGAGTTTGGATTAGGCCGAGACAGGAGGATAGCAATCACTGAAGCAATACAGGCCAATATTGAGTTACTCTCAGACAGCGGACGCAAATCACTGATAGACAGAATTAAAGGCGGTGACGCAATCACTCTTCATGTGTGGCTTGACCGATATGAAACAATCCTCACCGAAAGGGGGATCAGGCCGAAAACTCTACTCGACTACGCCAGCAAAATCAGGGCAATCCGAAGAAAATTGCCGGACAAACCGCTCACTGACATATCAACGAAAGAAGTGGCAGCAATGCTAAACACCTACGTAGCAGAAGGTAAAGCAGCTTCCGCAAAATTAATCAGGTCAACCCTTGTTGACGTTTTTCGTGAAGCAATAGCCGAGGGGCATGTGGCAACGAATCCGGTAACAGCAACCCGTACAGCAAAGTCAGAAGTAAGGCGCTCAAGGCTGACAGCTAATGAGTATGTCGAGATTTACCATGCAGCCGAACCTCTCCCTATCTGGCTAAGGCTGGCGATGGATTTGGCCGTCGTTACAGGGCAGAGAGTCGGCGATTTGTGCAGAATGAAATGGTCAGACATAAACGACAACCATCTTCACATTAAACAGAGTAAAACAGGGGCTAAACTCGCCATTCCGCTAACGCTAACGATTGACGCGCTCAATATCTCATTGGCTGATACACTACAGAAATGCAGGGAGGCCAGCAGCAGTGAAACTATAATCGCATCAAAGCATCACGATCCGCTTTCCCCGAAAACAGTATCAAAGTATTTTACAAAGGCGAGAAATGCATCTGGCCTCTCATTTGATGGAAACCCGCCAACATTCCATGAACTGCGTAGCCTGTCAGCGAGGCTATACCGGAACCAGATTGGCGATAAGTTTGCTCAACGTCTTCTCGGGCATAAATCAGATTCAATGGCGGCGCGGTATAGGGACAGCCGTGGACGGGAATGGGACAAAATTGAAATCGACAAATGATTTTATTTTGACTAATAATGACCTACTTACATTAATTTACTGATAATTAAAGAGATTTTAAATATACAACTTATTCACCTAAAGTGCACCGACCGTGAATTTAACCCTGACCCGAAGACTCTGGATGGGCTTTGCCCTGATGGCGCTGTTAACCCTGACCAGTACCCTGGTGGGATGGTACAACCTGCGCTTTATCAGCCAGGTGGAAAAAGACAACACTCAGGCATTGATTCCTACCATGAATATGGCGCGCCAGTTGAGCGAAGCCAGCGCCTGGGAACTTTTCGCCGCGCAGAACCTGACCAGTGCCGATAACGAAAAGATGTGGCAGGCGCAGGGGCGAATGCTCACCGCACAAAGCCTGAAGATTAATGCGTTGCTGCAAGCGTTACGGGAACAAGGTTTTGATACCACCGCTATTGAACAACAGGAGCAGGAGATTTCCCGTTCGTTACGTCAACAAGGAGAGCTGGTGGGGCAGCGTTTGCAACTGCGCCAGCAACAACAGCAACTCAGTCAGCAGATAGTCGCCGCCGCTGATGAAATCGCACGCCTGGCGCAAGGTCAGGCGAATAATGCGGCAACCTCCGCCGGAGCGACCCAGGCCGGGATTTACGATTTGATCGAACAACATCAGCGTCAGGCCGCAGAAAGTGCACTCGATCGGCTGATTGATATCGATCTTGAGTATGTTAACCAGATGAATGAACTGCGCCTTAGCGCCCTGCGGGTGCAGCAAATGGTGATGAATCTGGGGTTGGAACAGATCCAGAAAAATGCGCCAACGCTGGAAAAGCAGCTCAATAATGCGGTGAAAATTCTGCAACGTCGGCAAATACGCATTGAAGATCCGGGAGTTCGTTCGCAGGTCGCAACAACGTTAACTACCGTTAGCCAATATAACGATTTGCTGGCGCTGTATCAGCAGGACAGTGAAATCAGCAATCGCCTGCAAACTCTCGCCCAAAATAACATCGCCCAATTCGCGCAGTTTAGTAGCGAAGTCAGTCAGCTGGTCGACACCATTGAGCTGCGTAATCAGCACGGACTGGCGCATCTGGAAAAAGCCAGTGCACGCGGGCAATACAGCCTGTTATTGCTGGGGATGGTTTCACTTTGCGCACTGATACTGATCCTCTGGCGCGTGGTTTATCGCTCAGTCACGCGTCCACTTGCCGAACAAACACAGGCACTGCAACGACTGCTGGACGGTGATATTGACTCCCCTTTCCCGGAAACCGCTGGCGTACGGGAGCTGGATACCATCGGGCGGCTGATGGATGCGTTTCGCAGCAGTGTTCATGCACTGAATCGCCACCGTGAACAGTTGGCGGCGCAGGTCAAAGCGCGTACAGCTGAATTGCAGGAACTGGTGATAGAACACCGACAGGCACGGGCGGAAGCAGAAAAAGCCAACCAGGCAAAATCAGCGTTTCTGGCGGCGATGAGCCATGAGATCCGCACACCGCTGTACGGTATTCTCGGTACCGCACAGCTACTGGCAGATAACCCCGCACTTAACGCTCAGCGTGATGATTTGCGGGCAATTACCGACTCTGGCGAATCGTTGCTGACCATCCTCAACGATATTCTCGATTATTCGGCTATCGAAGCAGGCGGCAAGAATGTTTCGGTCAGCGATGAACCCTTTGAACCGCGCCCGTTGCTGGAAAGTACCCTGCAATTAATGAGCGGACGGGTGAAAGGTCGCCCGATTCGCCTGGCAACGGCAATTGCCGACGATGTACCGACTGCGTTAATGGGCGATCCGCGGCGTATTCGTCAGGTCATTACCAACCTGTTGAGCAACGCCCTGCGTTTCACCGACGAAGGGCACATTATCCTGCGTAGTCGCACTGATGGCGAACAATGGCTGGTCGAAGTGGAAGACAGCGGCTGCGGTATTGATCCCGCGAAACTGGCTGAAATCTTCCAGCCATTTGTTCAGGTTAGCGGCAAACGCGGCGGCACCGGGCTGGGGCTGACTATCAGTAGCCGTCTGGCCCAGGCGATGGGTGGCGAACTGAGCGCCACCAGCACGCCGGAGGTTGGAAGCTGTTTTTGTTTACGCTTGCTGTTACGTATTGCCACTGCACCCGTGCCAAAAACAGTCAATCAGGCGGTGCGTCTGGACGGTTTACGTTTGCTGTTAATTGAAGATAACCCGCTAACCCAGCGGATTACCGTTGAGATGTTGAACAGCAGTGGGGCGCAGGTCGTTGCCGTAGGAAATGCCGCGCAGGCTTTAGAGACACTGCAAAATAGTGAACCATTTGCTGTCGCACTGGTGGATTTTGATCTGCCGGATATCGACGGCATTACGCTTGCCCGGCAACTGGCACAGCAATATCCGTCGCTGGTTTTGATTGGCTTTAGCGCCCATGTCATCGACGAAACGTTGCGCCAGCGTACCAGTTCGCTATTTCGCGGGATTATCCCTAAACCGGTGCCGCGTGAAGTGCTCGGTCAGTTACTGGCGCACTATCTCCAACTGCAAGTCAATAACGATCAACCGCTGGATGTATCGCAACTCAATGAAGATGCTCAGTTAATGGGGACGGAGAAGATCCACGAATGGCTGGTATTATTTACACAACATGCCCTGCCGCTTCTCGATGAAATCGACATTGCCCGCGCCAGTCAGGATAACGAGAAAATAAAGTGTGCCGCACATCAGCTAAAAAGCAGTTGCTCGAGTCTGGGAATGCGTAGCGCCAGCCAGCTATGCGCACAACTGGAGCAGCAGCCATTATCTGCCCCCCTTCCACACGAAGAAATTACACGCAGTGTTGCCGCTCTGGAAGCATGGTTGCATAAGAAAGACCTGAACGCGATTTGAATCAATATCAGCCAGTTAAGAACAACTAGAATAGTGGCATTTGGTATGCAACTTAACGGACTGGCAAAATCATGACAGAGAAAAGAAGAACCCGCTGGCAGCGGCGGCCAGGCACGACGGGCGGCAAATTACCGTGGAATGACTGGCGCAATGCCACGACCTGGCGTAAAGCGACGCAATTATTACTGTTGGCAATGAATATTTATATTGCCATCACGTTCTGGTATTGGGTGCGCTATTACGAAACGGCAGGTAGTACGACATTTGTCACCAGACCGGGAGGTATCGAAGGCTGGCTACCGATTGCCGGTCTGATGAATCTGAAATATAGCCTTGCAACAGGCCAGTTACCGTCCGTCCACGCCGCCGCGATGCTGTTATTGGTCGCTTTTATCGTCATCAGTCTATTATTAAAAAAGGCCTTTTGTTCATGGTTATGCCCGGTTGGTACGCTTTCTGAATTAATCGGCGATCTCGGTAACAAACTGTTTGGTCGGCAATTTGTCCTTCCCCGCTGGCTGGATACTCCTCTGCGCGGCGTGAAGTATTTGCTGTTGAGTTTTTTTCTTTATATTGCGTTATTGATGCCCGCTCAGGCGATTCACTATTTTATGTTGTCGCCCTACAGCGTGGTGATGGACGTTAAAATGCTCGATTTCTTTCGTCATATGGGGACCGCGACATTAATCAGCGTGACCGTTTTGCTGATTGCCAGCCTGTTTATTCGCCATGCCTGGTGTCGTTATCTTTGCCCATATGGCGCGCTGATGGGCGTGGTTTCGCTATTATCGCCGTTTAAGATTCGTCGCAATGCCGAAAGTTGTATCGACTGTGGCAAATGCGCAAAAAGTTGCCCATCACGGATCCCGGTCGATAAATTAATTCAGGTACGAAGCGTGGAATGTACCGGCTGTATGACTTGCGTAGAGTCATGTCCGGTAGCCTCAACATTGACCTTTTCACTGCAAAAACCTGCGGCAAATAAAAAAGCCTTTGCGTTGTCTGGCTGGTTAATGACGCTACTGGTTCTGGGGATTATGTTTGCGGTGATTGGTTACGCAATGTATGCGGGAGTATGGCAAAGCCCGGTGCCGGAGGAATTGTACCAACGCTTAATTCCGCAATCGCCAATGATTGGGCACTAAATTAGCAACAAGCGGAACATCACCTCGCACGGGGTGATGTTCACAAAATCACATTATTTTGATTTTGACATCATAACTTTCAAGCCCGGTCATTTTTTCTCGTGCGGTGAAGCGAATTTCAGAGACTTCTTTCCCTGTATTCTTGTTCAGCTCGGCGATTTTTTGCGCGATAAAGTCGGCGATTTCCGTTTCGGCTTGTTTTTTTAACTCTTCAATATTCACTGTTAACCTCTTCTGGTCTTAAAAGACAGCAACACGCCAGTAAGGTGTTGGTTCCCGGTACCCTGGTCAGGTAAGAAATGTTATAAGCCATCTCCCCGAAAGATTCAATAATCAACAGGTTATCGCTTACTATACATACAGCGTTGAAGAAAAATAAGGCAGATATAAAAAAGGCTCCACGAGGGAGCCTGATATTATTTTGTGAAATCCAGCGGCGCATGGTCAGTGCGTATTTGCAGCGCGACGTTATCAAAGGTGATCATCGTCGATTTACAAAAAATACACTTAGCGCCCAAAGGGTTTCGCTCCGTCACATCGAATGCCGATGTGCGGTACTGTGAACCATGACAACATGGACAGCGGAAATGGAGATGTTGAGTAATAACGGCAACCTTAGAGCGTAACAACGTTCGCTGCCGCGGGGCCACGTTGCCCCTGCTCAATAGAAAATTCAACTTTCTGATTTTCGTTCAGTGTGCGGAATTCATTGCTCTGAATGGCGGTGAAATGGACGAAAACGTCTTTGCTGCCATCATCAGGAGTGATAAAGCCAAAACCTTTATCTGCGTTAAACCATTTTACTAAACCAGTCATTTTATTAGACATATTTTACTTCCTTCATTTTGGGCCTTTCGGCAAACAGGGCTTTAATACAGAAACTACTTAGTGTTCAGGAGAGAGACTCAAAAGAAGGGGATAATGCCTGATAATGAGAACTGCTTTAGTAAACTACTTTGTATGCTGTCTGTCTTTCAAACCGACGCAGCTATTAACGCATGATAATTGAGATTAAGCAAATTTTATTTTAGCCGTCCGGCGGTCTTAAATATCGCTGGCTTTATTTTATTAACCCCGTATAGTGCAGCGCAGTATTTTCAGTAAGGAATTTGTTTGTCCCGTAAAATGACAGGAATTGTCAAAACCTTTGATCGCAAAAGCGGCAAAGGATTCATTATCCCCTCCGACGGTCGTAAAGAAGTCCAGGTCCATATTTCCGCATTCACTCCCCGCGACGCAGAAGTGCTTATACCAGGATTACGCGTGGAATTTTGCCGCGTAAATGGCCTGCGAGGACCAACAGCGGCAAATGTATATCTCTCTTAATATGAGTTGCTTGTTTAAAGCTGACTGGTTTTATTGGAATAGCTCAATAGTCAACACTACACATTATAACGCAAGTTACTTTTTCACAAAGAAACTAATCCATTTAAGCGAATATCTCTGCACCTAATAGTTATAAATGCCACTTAACAGCCAGTTATAGTACCACATGAAACTATATTACCAACAATAGTTAATAGCTTTCTTAACAATTTTCTTATCTTTAATTTGTATTTTGCTAAGATTTATCTTATGCTCACAAGTCGTATTTCCAGAGGGGAATAGTTAACAATCTTATATTTCCCTCTGCGCGCCTTTCCCACCCGCAGTATATAGTGCTGGCGGTATGAGGAAAGGGAGATTTCACAAGGATGTTATACTCAAAGTAGATAATCCTGATCTCAAGCGTACGTATTGTCCATGCGATGAATAAAGGAAAAGTTATGAAACACAAGCTTTCTGCAATCCTTATGGCCTTCATGTTGACGACGCCAGCTGCATTTGCTGCCCCTGAAGCAGCAAACGGGACCGAGGCAACGACGGGTACTACTGGCACCACAACGACCACTACAGGTGCAACCACGACTGCTGCTACCACTGGTGGCGTGGCTGCTGGCGCTGTCGGCACGGCGACGGTTGTCGGTGTGGCAACGGCTGTTGGTGTGGCGACGTTGGCAGTTGTTGCAGCAAATGACAGTGGCGATGGCGGTTCTCATAACACCTCAACCACCACGTCCACTACACGCTAATACTGCTTTAACGCGTCGAAATTAAAGTTAAATGATACCCGGTTGCGATATTCGTACCGGGCTTTAGAGATTTGCATTTTTTTAATTAACCTTTCAAGGATTAAAGGTGCGCCCTCTTATTTTATCGATTTTCGCACTATTTCTTGCGGGATGTACACACAGCCAGCAAAGTATGGTCGATACATTTCGCGCCAGCCTTTTCGATAATCAGGATATCACCGTAGCGGATCAGCAGATCCAGGCGTTGCCTTATTCCACGATGTATTTACGCCTTAATGAAGGGCAACGAATCTTTGTGGTACTGGGATATATAGAACAAGAACAAAGCAAATGGTTATCCCAGGATAACGCCATGCTGGTTACCCACAATGGACGTCTTTTAAAGACCGTCAAACTTAATAATAATCTGCTGGAAGTGACAAATTCCGGGCAGGACCCTCTGCGTAACGCGCTGGCAATAAAAGACGGCAGCCGTTGGACGCGCGATATTCTCTGGAGTGAAGACAACCATTTTCGCTCTGCGACCCTGAGTTCCACTTTTTCCTTTGCTGGATTAGAGACGCTGAATATTGCGGGTCGCGATGTGCTGTGTAATGTCTGGCAGGAAGAGGTGACTTCCACGCTGCCAGAAAAACAGTGGCAAAACACATTCTGGGTCGATTCGGCTACTGGCCAGGTTCGTCAAAGTCGGCAAATGTTAGGCGCAGGGGTTATTCCCGTAGAAATGACGTTTCTTAAACCCGCACCATGAATAAATTACAGTCGTATTTCATTGCCAGCGTACTTTACGTAATGACACCCCATGCCTTTGCGCAAGGAACGGTGACTATTTATCTGCCTGGCGAACAACAGACACTTTCCGTTGGCCCCGTGGAAAATGTTGTCCAGTTGGTGACACAACCGCAACTGCGCGATCGCCTCTGGTGGCCTGGTGCCTTGCTGACCGACTCTGCGGCGAAAGCTAAAGCGCTTAAAGACTACCAACATGTCATGGCACAGCTTGCTTCCTGGGAAGCAGAAGCTGACGACGATGTGGTGGCAACGATTAAATCCGTGCGCCAGCAGTTACTCAATCTCAAAATCACTGGTCGCTTACCGGTCAAACTGGACCCTGATTTTGTACGAGTGGATGAGAACAGCAATCCCCCGCTGGTCGGGGACTATACGCTCTATACCGTACAGCGTCCGGTGACTATTACTCTGCTGGGTGCGGTTTCTGGGACTGGGCAATTGCCCTGGCAGGCAGGCCGTAGCGTTACCGATTATCTGCAAGATCACCCCCGCCTTGCAGGCGCGGACAAGAATAACGTTATGGTGATTACGCCTGAGGGTGAGACTGTCGTCGCCCCTGTTGCCCTGTGGAATAAAAGACATGTGGAACCACCGCCTGGCAGCCAGCTTTGGTTGGGCTTTTCTGCGCATGTACTGCCCGAAAAATATGCTGATTTAAATGACCAGATTGTGTCTGTTTTAACGCAACGTGTTCCTGACTGATGAAGAAGAACTCTTATCTTTTAAGCTGCCTGGCCATTGCCGTCTCCAGTGCCTGTCATGCTGAAGTATTAACCTATCCGGATCCGCTGGGTTCGTCGCAATCAGACTTTGGCGGCACAGGATTGTTGCAGATGCCAAATGCGCGCATCGCACCGGAAGGTGAATTCAGCGTAAACTACCGGGATAACGATCAATACCGTTTCTACTCCACCTCCGTGGCGCTGTTCCCATGGCTGGAAGGCACCATTCGTTATACGGATGTGCGCACACGCAAATATAGCCAGTGGGAAGATTTCAGCGGCGATCAGTCATACAAAGACAAATCTTTCGATTTTAAACTTCGCCTGTGGGAAGAAGGTTACTGGCTACCGCAAGTGGCATTTGGTAAACGTGATATTGCTGGTACGGGTCTGTTCGACGGTGAATATCTGGTCGCCAGCAAGCAAGCGGGCCCGTTCGATTTCACCCTCGGGATGGCCTGGGGCTACGCCGGTAATGCGGGCAATATTACCAACCCGTTTTGTCGGGTAAGCGATAAATATTGCCATCGCGCAGAGTCTCACGATGCGGGAGATATCAGCTTTAGCGATATCTTTCGTGGTCCAGCCTCTATTTTTGGCGGTATTGAGTATCAAACGCCGTGGAATCCTCTGCGTCTGAAACTCGAATACGATGGCAACAATTACCAGAATGATTTCGCTGGCAAACTGCCTCAGGCAAGCCATTTCAACGTCGGCGCAGTCTATCGCGCTGCCAGCTGGGCAGATCTCAACCTGAGTTATGAACGCGGTAACACGTTGATGTTTGGCTTCACGTTACGGACCAATTTCAACGATCTGCGCCCTGCCCTGCGCGATACGCCAAAACCGGCATATCAACCTGCGCCGGAATCTGAAGGATTGCAGTACACCACGGTAGCAAACCAACTTACCGCCCTGAAGTATAACGCGGGCTTTGACGCGCCAGAAATTCAGCTACGCGATAAGACGCTGTATATGTCTGGTCAGCAATACAAATACCGTGACTCTCGCGAAGCGGTCGATCGTGCCAACCGGATTCTGGTGAATAGCCTGCCGCAAGGCGTTGAGAAGATTAGCGTGACGCAAAAGCGCGAGCATATGGCGATGGTGACTACCGAAACCGACGTAGCCAGCCTGCGCAAACAACTGGCCGGTACAGCGCCTGGTCAATCAGAGCCACTGCAACAACAACGTGTTGAAGCTGAAGATCTTTCTGCCTTTGGTCGGGGCTACCGTATTCGTGAAGATCGCTTTAGCTACTCTTTCAACCCAACACTTTCACAGTCGCTGGGCGGCCCGGAAGATTTCTATATGTTCCAGTTAGGGCTGATGTCCAGCGCCCGCTACTGGTTTACCGACCACCTGCTGCTTGATGGCGGTATTTTCACCAATATTTACAATAACTACGACAAGTTTAAGTCTTCGCTATTACCCGCGGACTCTACCCTGCCCCGCGTGCGCACGCATATCCGTGATTACGTTCGCAATGACGTCTATCTCAACAACTTGCAAGCGAACTACTTTGCCGACTTAGGCAACGGTTTCTATGGCCAGGTGTATGGCGGTTATCTGGAAACGATGTATGCCGGTGTCGGTTCCGAGCTGCTTTATCGCCCGCTAGATGCCAGCTGGGCGCTGGGTGTGGACGTTAACTACGTGAAGCAGCGTGACTGGGACAACATGATGCGCTTCACCGATTATTCCACGCCAACAGGTTTCGTGACGGCTTACTGGAACCCGCCGACGCTCAATGGCGTACTGATGAAACTTAGCGTTGGGCAATATCTGGCAAAAGATAAAGGTGCAACGATCGACGTCGCCAAACGCTTTGACAGCGGCGTGGCAGTAGGGGTATGGGCGGCAATCAGTAACGTATCAAAAGATGACTACGGCGAAGGCGGCTTTAGTAAAGGTTTTTATATCTCGATTCCGTTCGACTTGATGACCATTGGACCTAACCGCAACCGCGCGGTGGTTTCGTGGACACCATTGACGCGTGATGGTGGACAAATGCTGTCACGTAAATACCAGCTCTATCCAATGACGGCAGAGCGAGAAGTACCGGTTGGACAATAACCTGACGTAATTCATAACATTACATTGACTGATAAATATAAACCAATGAAAAAGAACATTTTTAAGTTTTCGGTACTGACATTGGCTGTTCTGTCTTTGACAGCATGTACCCTTGTTCCTGGTCAGAATTTATCGACCAGTAACAAGGATGTCATTGAACTACCTGACAATCAGTATGACCTGGACAAAATGGTCAATATCTATCCCGTCACGCCAGGATTGATTGATCAGCTGCGCGCCAAACCGATTATGTCGCAGGCTAATCCGGAGCTGGAGCAGCAAATCGCGAACTATGAATATCGTATCGGCATTGGGGATGTGTTGATGGTTACGGTCTGGGATCACCCGGAACTAACCACACCCGCAGGGCAATATCGTAGCGCCAGTGATACCGGCAACTGGGTTAACGCTGATGGTGCAATTTTCTACCCTTATATTGGCCGCCTGAAAGTGGCCGGGAAAACGCTTACCCAGGTACGCAACGAGATTACAGCGCGTCTGGATTCAGTCATTGAAAGCCCGCAGGTCGATGTCAGCGTCGCGGCGTTCCGATCGCAAAAAGCGTACGTCACCGGCGAAGTCAGCAAATCGGGTCAGCAGCCGATTACCAATATTCCTCTGACCATCATGGATGCGATTAACGCCGCGGGCGGTCTGACCGCAGATGCAGACTGGCGCAACGTGGTGCTCACCCAGAATGGCGTAAAGACCAAAGTGAACCTCTATGCGCTGATGCAGCGTGGCGACTTGCGCCAGAACAAACTGCTGCACCCGGGCGATATTTTATTTATTCCGCGCAACGATGATCTGAAAGTCTTCGTGATGGGTGAAGTGGGTAAACAGAGCACGCTGAAAATGGACCGCAGCGGTATGACCCTGGCGGAAGCGCTGGGTAACGCTGAGGGTATGAATCAGGATGTCGCTGATGCGACGGGGATTTTTGTTATTCGTGCAACGCAAAACAAGCAGAATGGCAAAATCGCCAATATTTATCAGCTGAATGCGAAGGACGCATCGGCAATGATACTCGGAACGGAATTCCAGCTTGAACCTTACGACATTGTTTATGTCACTACCGCGCCGCTGGCTCGTTGGAACCGTGTGATTTCTCTGCTGGTACCGACGATTTCCGGGGTGCACGACCTGACAGAGACTTCACGGTGGATTCAAACATGGCCCAACTAAAATTTAACTCAATCCTGGTGGTTTGTACCGGCAACATTTGCCGTTCGCCCATTGGCGAGCGCTTGCTGCGTAAACGTCTGCCAGGCGTAAAAGTCAAATCGGCAGGTGTTCATGGTCTGGTAAAACACCCTGCAGATGCGACAGCAGCAGATGTTGCCGCAAATCATGGCGTATCTCTTGAAGGACATGCCGGACGTAAGCTCACTGCTGAGATGGCACGAAATTACGATCTGATTCTGGCAATGGAGTCGGAACATATTGCTCAGGTTACCGCAATCGCTCCCGAGGTCCGCGGGAAGACAATGCTGTTTGGGCAATGGCTGGAACAGAAAGAGATCCCGGATCCCTATCGTAAAAGTCAGGACGCATTTGAACATGTCTACGGTATGTTGGAGCGCGCCAGTCAGGAATGGGCGAAGCGCCTCAGCCGGTAATTTGAGTTTATAAAATACGATGACAACTAAAAATATGAATACGCCACCAGGCAGCACTCAGGAAAATGAGATCGATCTGCTTCGTCTGGTCGGCGAGTTATGGGATCACCGTAAGTTTATTGTCAGCGTGACTGCGTTATTCACGCTGATCGCTGTCGCTTACTCGCTGTTAAGCACACCAATTTATCAGGCAGATACTCTGGTCCAGGTTGAGCAGAAACAGGGCAACGCCATTCTCAGCGGCCTGAGCGATATGATCCCTAACTCATCGCCCGAGTCTGCACCGGAGATACAACTGCTGCAATCGCGCATGATTCTCGGTAAAACCATTGCTGAACTGAATCTGCGCGACATGGTTGAGCAGAAGTATTTTCCGATTGTGGGTCGCGGCTGGGCGAGATTAACCAAAGAGAAACCTGGTGAGCTGGCGATCAGCTGGATGCATATTCCACAACTGAATGGTCAGGATCAGCAACTGACACTCACGGTTGGGGAAAACGGCCACTATACGCTGGAAGGTGAAGAGTTCACCGTCAATGGTATGGTCGGTCAGCGTCTGGAAAAAGATGGCGTTGCGCTGACTATCGCGGACATTAAGGCCAAACCAGGAACACAGTTTGTCCTGAGCCAGCGTACCGAACTGGAAGCGATTAACGCGTTGCAGGAAACCTTTACCGTTAGCGAACGCAGTAAAGAAAGCGGGATGCTGGAACTTACCATGACCGGTGATGATCCCCAGTTGATTACCCGTATTCTGAACAGCATCGCTAACAACTATTTGCAACAGAATATCGCTCGCCAGGCGGCGCAGGATTCACAAAGCCTTGAATTCTTACAGCGCCAGTTGCCTGAAGTGCGCAGCGAGCTGGACCAGGCGGAAGAAAAACTCAACGTTTATCGCCAGCAGCGCGATTCGGTTGACCTTAACCTGGAAGCCAAAGCCGTTCTTGAGCAGATTGTTAACGTTGATAATCAACTCAATGAGCTGACCTTCCGCGAGGCAGAGATCTCCCAGCTGTATAAGAAAGATCACCCAACTTATCGTGCGCTGCTGGAAAAACGCCAGACGCTGGAGCAAGAACGCAAACGCCTGAATAAGCGGGTATCGGCAATGCCTTCCACCCAACAGGAAGTATTGCGTTTAAGCCGTGACGTAGAAGCGGGCCGTGCGGTATATCTGCAATTACTTAACCGCCAGCAGGAGTTGAGTATTTCGAAATCCAGTGCGATTGGTAACGTGCGGATTATCGACCCGGCAGTCACTCAGCCGCAGCCAGTGAAACCGAAAAAAGCGTTGAATGTGGTGCTTGGTTTTATTCTTGGCCTGTTTATTTCGGTGGGTGCCGTGCTGGCGCGTGCGATGTTGCGTCGTGGTGTAGAAGCACCAGAACAACTGGAAGAGCACGGCATCAGCGTTTATGCCACTATCCCGATGTCCGAGTGGCTGGATAAGCGTACCCGTCTGCGTAAGAAAAATTTATTTTCTAATCAGCAGCGCCATCGTACTAAAAATATCCCCTTCCTGGCGGTGGATAACCCGGCAGATTCTGCTGTGGAAGCCGTACGTGCGCTACGAACCAGTCTGCACTTCGCTATGATGGAGACAGAGAATAACATTCTGATGATCACCGGTGCGACGCCAGACAGTGGTAAAACGTTCGTCAGTTCAACTCTGGCGGCGGTGATCGCCCAGTCCGATCAAAAAGTGTTATTTATTGATGCCGACTTACGTCGTGGTTATTCGCATAACCTGTTTACCGTGAGTAATGAACATGGCTTGTCGGAATATCTGGCAGGGAAAGATGAGCTCAACAAAGTGATCCAGCATTTTGGCAAAGGAGGCTTTGATGTGATTACTCGCGGTCAGGTGCCACCTAACCCGTCTGAACTGCTGATGCGCGATCGGATGCGTCAATTACTGGAATGGGCGAACGACCATTACGATCTGGTGATTGTCGATACGCCGCCGATGCTGGCGGTGAGCGATGCTGCGGTCGTGGGGCGCTCTGTCGGCACCAGCCTGCTGGTTGCGCGTTTTGGCCTGAACACCGCCAAAGAGGTGAGCTTGTCAATGCAGCGTCTGGAACAGGCTGGCGTTAATATTAAAGGCGCAATCCTCAATGGTGTGATTAAACGCGCCAGCACCGCTTACAGTTACGGCTATAACTATTACGGTTATAGTTACTCCGAGAAAGAGTAAAACTGAAGGTAAGGTGGCCGGATGCGGCGTGAACGCCTTTTCCGGCCTACGCATCAGACAGTTCTTCGTTTGTCATCAGCTTCAGAGCATTCAGGTAACTGAATGCTCTTTTTTTATGCATTACAAACTGCACGCCGGTATGCGTGCTTCATTCACGATTTGCGTAAAACCGGCCAACGAACACATGCCCTGCGCATTTCGCTCTTCACATCCTGCCAGGGTCAGTTTCACCTCTCCGGGCGGCGTATTTAATGACAGCGGCGTTTTATCACGCATCTGCTGTAAAGTCTGGAAGACCAGCGAAACCTGAATCCACTGGCTGTTATCGCTTAGCCGACGCCAGCGTTCAAACACCAGTTCACCCCCTGGCGGCGTGTTATCCGGCTGAGCTGGAAGCGTCCAGTTGAGCTCCAGTGCGCCGCCGAGATTTGCCAGATTAGTATCGTGTCCGGCGATAAACAGCACTGAAGTGGGTAATGTCACACCATACGCCTGTTTTTGCGGTGGATGGGGCGTCAACGCTGTCTTGATCAAATCTAATAACGGGGTGGCGCGGCTGCGGGCAACCTCTGGCGTGCGTTGTAGCAAATAAAATTGCGCGTTATGCAAACTTAGCAAGGTGTTCCACTGGTGTGAATCGGTGATCCTTCCCCACCCCGGCTCCGGCATTCCCTGTGCCTGTTGCAGGAGAAATATCTCCGTCAGCATTGATGCGAGGCTTACCGCACCGGTTAATGAGACATTGTCGGCGCTCACCTTGAGTTCCGATGGTAATGCCTGCGTTAATGAACAACTTTTGTCCTGTTTCTCACGGTTAAGGCACAAGTTTGATTGTGGGAAATTAAGCACCTGTTCCAGTTCGCGAAACGCCGTTTGCCGATGCCCGGTAAAGTCAGCAATTGACCCTCCTGCCCTGCTGAGGATCGCGTCAGTCACGTTCGCATTATCCAGTTGGCAAACGCCAGTTTTTAGGGGATTAAATAACGGATCGGGACTGGACGTATCTGCCTGGGTATGTACGGTTATTGCACAGTCAGGTGCCAGCCCGGCGGCGAAGGCTTCGCCTGTTTTACGGGTACGCTCGTCGACATCAGCAATAATCGCGACCTGACCAGGCTGCGGGCAGCCCTTTTTCGCCAGCAATCCGTCAGCCACCAGACGCTGGCGTTGGTAATGTCCAAGATAAGCGATTAGCTCACCACCGCGCGGTGTCAGCCAACCCAGTTTTACCGGCCAGGTTGGCCATGCGTCTGGGGTGACATCCTGCATCAGTTGCGTGGCCTTGGTTGGAGCACGCACACCATGACGACTGACAATCACCACACTTTCCAGCTTCAGCTCCGGCTCACTCTGAGCGAATGCAGATTGCGGGGTTAACGGAATCAGAAGAGATAAAAATGGGATTAAGATCGCTTTCATCGATATGTTTCCGCTTTTCATATCTGACATTATTGATTGCCTGATGAGATGCTAATGCGCCACATCAGGCTTACGTTCGTTAACTTTTCAGACGCGGGTCCAGCCATACCAACACAAGGGTGGAGAGCGAACACATCAACAAAATGCCGACGAACCAAAGTAAATACCACATTGTTCCTGCTCCTTAGTACAGCTCGTTTTCGTTACGGCGGAGAGTTTCTGTCGTCATGCGCCCCCACATTTTGTAGTAGCTCCAGAGAGTGTAGAGCAACACAATGGGCAAAAATATCAGCACGATTACCAACATAATGCTCAGCGTCAGCTGACTGGAAGTGCTGTCCCACAACGTCAGGCTGGAGATCGGACTCACGCTTGACGGCATGACAAAGGGGAACAGCGTGATGCCTGCCGTGAAAATCACGCCAAATTGCATCAATGACGCCATCAAAAATCCCCAACCCGGGCGACCACGATAAATCGCCATCACCGTCAGCAATGGGCAGAAGAACCCCAGCAGCGGGAAGATCCACAAAACGGGCGATTCGACGAAATTATTCATCCAGGCACCAGGTAGCACTGCCACCAGTTTCATTAGCGGATTGGAAGGACCGTTAGCATCCTGGGCGAGCAGTACAAAGCCATCAATACCAACCCACAGCCAGTAACCCGCCAGCAAAAAGCACAGCATCACCAGTAGTGCGGCGCGTTTGGTCGCCAGCTGTGAACGCAGATGAATCACACCAACAGTTTTCAGTTGTAACCAGACGCCACCTTGCAAAATCACCATCCCAAGACTGAGCAATCCACACAATAAAGGGAATGGCGTCAGCAGTTGCCAGAAGCTGCCGAGATATTCCACGCGTAATTGCGGTGTGAAAGCAAACGGCACGCCGAGCAGCAAGTTGCCGAAGGCAATACCGAAGACTACCGGCGGCACCAGACTGCCGATGACCAGTCCGGCATCCCACATTTTACGCCAGCGTGCATCGGCGATTTTTCCGCGATAATCAAAGGCCAGCGGGCGGAAGAACAGCGAGCACAGCACCAGAATCATCGCCACATAAAAGCCGGAAAACGCCGCTGCATACACTCTGGGCCAGGCGGCAAATAATGCCCCACCTGCGAGGATCAACCAGACCTGATTGCCTTCCCAGTGCGCGCCAACGCTGTTTATCACTATCCGACGTTCATCATCATTACGCGCCACCAGCGGCAGCAAACAGCCAATCCCCATGTCAAATCCGTCGGAGATCATAAAGACCACCAGGATCACGCCAATCAGCAGCCACCAGATGAAGCGCAATGTTTCATAATCAAACATGATTTTCTCCTTTACCCCTGTTGCTGCGTCGGTTGTTCACTCTGCATCGCGCTCGGCCCCAGACGGGCATATTTCTGCATCAGGTAGACTTCGGCGATTAAGAACAGGGTGTAAAGCCCTACGATCATGATCAGTGAGAAAGCCAGTTGTCCTGTGGTTAAGGCGGAGTGCGCGGAGTATGTCGGTAAGATGTCCTGTATCGCCCACGGCTGACGACCAAACTCGGTCATAAACCACCCGGCTTCAATCGCAATCCACGGCAGCGGCAAACTCCAGAGCGCCATTTTCAGCACCCAGCGATGCTGGTCAATTTTGCCACGCAGCGTCTGGACAAGCGCAATCAGCATCACCAGTAGCAGCAGAGAACCACAGCCCACCATGATGCGGAAACTCCAGAATACCGGCGCAACCTGAGGTATCGCGCCACGCATCGCCGCCTGGTACTGTGCAGCTGTGACATGGTTCATATCCGGCGCATAGCGGGAGAGCAACATGCCGTAACCAAGGTCGCCTTCCAGCTCCCGAAATGCCTGCAACACATGCGGCTCACGATTGCCTTGCGATATTTCCTGCATTAACAGCCAGGCCATACGTCCGCGTTGCAAGCGTGGGTAGGTTTCAGCCATCAAATTCTTCAGACCCGGCACGGGTTTATCTAATGAGTGAGTGGCGAGGATCCCTAGCAGCGCGGGAATTTTGATAGCAAAGGCGTTACGCTCTTGATCCTGTTCCGGCCAGGCAACCACATGGAACGGTGCAGGTGCAGGTTCCGTTTGCCACTCCCCTTCCATCGCCGCCAGTTTTACCGGTTGTACTTGCGCGACTTCATACGCAGAACTGTCTCCGAGTTGCAGCGTGCCGATAATCGCCAGAGTACCGAAGACGGAACCGATGGCAAACGAGCGTAATGCAACATCGCGCTCCCGTCCGCGCAGTAAATACCAGGCGCTGATCGCCATAATAAACATGGCCCCGGTCACGTAGCCCGCCATTACGGTGTGCACAAATTTCACCTGGCTGACCGGGTTAAAGACCAACTCGCTGAAACTGGTCATCTCCATACGCAGGGTGTCGATATCAAAATGCGCACCGGTCGGGTATTGCATCCAACCGTTGGCATTCAATATCCACAATGCAGAGAGATTTGAACCGAACGCCACCAGCCACGTCACCAGCAGGTGCTGGTATTTATTCAGCCGCTGCCAGCCGAAGAAGAACAGCCCGACAAAGGTGGATTCGAGGAAGAAGGCCATTAATGCTTCCATCGCCAGCGGTGCGCCAAAAATATCGCCCACATAGTTGGAATAGAATGACCAGTTAGTACCAAACTGAAACTCCATGGTCAGGCCGGTAGCCACGCCAAGAGCAAAGTTGATACCGAAGAGCTTACCCCAGAAGCGCGTCATATCGCGGTAGATTGTTTTGCCGGTGACCACGTAAATGGTTTCCATGATAGCCAGCAAAAAAATCAGCCCCAGGGTAAGGGGTACAAATAAAAAGTGATACAGCGCGGTCAGAGCAAACTGCCAGCGCGATAAATCAATGACATCCCACATGCGCACTCCTGTAGGCGAAGAGAGAAAAATAACCCGTTAATGGTAGATCTCCCTCTTTATCCTGAAACTCTACGACCAGAGGTATTCGCCGATTGCGATATTCATAAGCCTGAAAGCGATACTTACCGTCTTTTTACGAAGGTGCCCCTTCCGCCAGCCACTGACATACCTCGCTAAGCCGCTGCGCTGAGTCGACCAAATCTTCTGGCGCTGCCAGCACCACTTCCGGTATTGGGCAGATTTCATAACTTTCCAGTAACGGGCCTTTTAAGGTGTCCGTGCAACGTAAATGCCAGACATGGCGTAACCCCGTGGCGTTGATATAGCTCTCGCCATAGCCAATGGTGCGAATCTGAATATTTCCCGGCCCACAGAGACGTGAGAGAAAAAGCCGATCAGCCTCGCTGATGGGTAATTGCGTCAGATTAATGCTGTGCGGCTGCGCGTCGGGGTTACGTACATGCGCCAGTAACTCATGCGCCAACGGTAGGCCATTCATCAGGCCATCAATGGGCGGCGGTAACAGCGAATCTGTCGGCAAGACGTTTTGCGTTGCCGCCTGCCACAATGCCAGCGGCGCGCAGCCAGCCTCCAGTTTGTCCTCCAGCAACTTGTCGCCGCGACGTCTGCGCACCCGCCATAATCCGCAGAAGATCGCCTCCTGTATTTCACTTTCACTACCATCAGCCTGCTGAATGCGCACTGACACTTCCCCTTCCCCGAGAAGCGTATTGATAAAGTGACGATCGTCGGCGTTGAGATTTAACAGATCGACTGCCAGCACCTCGCCCAACGGTGGCTGGCGTTCGCTTAGTTGTTGTTGTAACTCGTTTAACAGCGCAATCACCTGCGGGCTGTGAGCACATTGCTCCAGGGCCGCCATACTCGGTTCATCATTCACCTGACAGGTGATCGGCAGTGGATTCATGCTGAAACTGTCATCGTTCGGTTGCGTTCCTGGCCCCAACAGATGGAAAAAAGTTTCGCTCATGAGGCACGCTCCTGTTGTGGTTCGACAAGCCCACGCATCAGGTTTATCAGTTCCGCCCACGGGTGAATACCATTCAGCACGCCGCGATAGCTACCACCGGTAAACACCAGTGTGGCGGGAAAACGAAATACGCCAAAACGATCACCGATGGCTTCGCTCTGCTCAAGATCAGCAATCGCTACCTGCCATGTATAGTCGGGAAACTCGCGCAGTAATTCGCCAATCATTACCGGGTTATCGCTGACTTCTGGCGTGCGTTTCGGGTCACTACTTAATAACACCACGCCGTCTGGCGCTTGCGTAAGCCAGTCGTCAAGACGGCATTCACTGACCGGCGTCCAGCCGCGCGCCAGCATTCGTTGCCACAACGCATTAAATGGTGTGTCGTTGCTCATCCCTGTTCCTCCAGCCTCATCCTGTACTGACGCAAGCGAACGCCTTCGTAATTTTCCATCGACAGACAGTCATAATTGAGACAGCGCGATTCATTAGCCGGTTGCGGCACAATTCCCCACGCAGCCAGCTGCGCCAGCGCCGCCTGTTCCGCAGCGGGCAGTTGCTCCCGCGCCAGTTCGCTCAGGCTGCCGCCGTAGTCGTCGAGCATTGCGGGTTGCAGACCGACGAGGGCAATATGTGCTGGCAGATGTCCGCGGATATCTGCCAGCGCCAGCACTTCGGAGAAACTGTTCTGATGCAGGCTCATTTTCTTCGCGCTGAGATAAGCCGGAATGCGTTCTCCGGCATATGTTCGCAGCGTTCCAGGTTCCAGCCCGTAGTCAATGGCATCGAGAATCAACAGATGACTGGCGCTTTCGACATACCCCAGCAAGTTCAGTCCCTGAGTACCGCCATCGACAATCTCCACATACTCGGGCCAGTGGTAATGGGCATACAACCGTTCCGCCACCCGCACGCCGAAGCCTTCATCGGCCCACAGCAGGTTGCCCAGCCCCATTACCACCACGAGTTGCTCGCTCATGAACGCTCCTTGTTACTTATTTTGCCAAATTTGTGGCTACGGTAGCCGTTGACCATGGTGGAGATCACCGTGTCGTCGGACATGATGTCTTCACGCAGCGCCATGTAGACATGGCCGATCACAAATGCGCCAATCAGCCACATCCCCAGCCGATGCCAGCTGTGAATGTCCATTGAGTTGCCGCCCGTCCAGTAGAAAAATTCCACCACATAACGGAACGGCGCAAAAATAGCGTACTGGCTGTGTTCGCTGTATAGCGCAAAGCCGGTGATGATCATAAAAACTGACATCAGGAAATAGCCGAACATCGCCGCCTGGGCGATGGGGTTATGGCCAATATCGGCACTCGGACGTTTTGCCAGAAACAGATACCAGCGGACTTCATACCACACGCCCTGCCACCAGCTTTTACGCCATACTGGCACGATGAAAAGCTCGCGTGAGTAGCGATTGCCGACAAAAGCCCAGTAGATCCGCATCAGCAAGACCACGGTAAAAATCATCCCGGCGCTGAAGTGAATCAACCTGATATAGCCCATGTAAAACAGATACGTCGCCTCGCCGCTGACGGAAGGTAGCGGCTTGCCGATAAAGTATCCGGTGACCATCAACACCGCCATGCATAACACCGTCAGCCAGTGCCAGATACGCACTGGCGCTTCAAAGACATAGTGGCTGACAACGTTGTCGCTTTTCTGTTGCATGATGATTCTCCTTCGCTGTTAACGCACCTGCACGGAGATAAGCTCGCTACCGTCGTCGCCCAGCACGTGTGTTGAACAGGCGAGGCACGGATCAAAGCTGTGCAGAGTACGCAGGATCTCCAGCGGTTGCTCGGGGATCGCCATTTTGGTGTTCATCAGCGCCGCTTCATAAGCGCCAATTTGCCCTTTAGGATCGCGCGGGCTGGCGTTCCAGGTGGTCGGCACCACGCACTGGTAGAGATCAATCTTGCCATCGCGAATGGCGGCCCAGTGGCCTAACGCTCCGCGCGGCGCTTCGGTAAAGCCGACACCACGGCACTCTGTCGGCCAGGTTGCTGGTTCCCACTTCTCAGTGGAGGCGGTGGCGAGATTGCCGTTTTTGAGATTGGTCATCAGCTTGTCGAAGAAATATTGCAACTTGCCTGCGGCCCACTGCGCTTCGTGCGCGCGACACAAAATGCGGCCTAACGTTGACTGGATGCCGGAAAGCGGCAGGTTCAACGCCGACATCATGCGATCGACCGACTCAACGGTCGCAGCATCGCCTTTGTGATAAGCGATTAACGTGCGTGCCAGCGGCCCCACTTCCATCGCATTACCGCGCCAACGTGGCGCTTTGATCCACGAGTAGCGTTCCTGTTCATTCAGCTGCTGAATGTTGGTATCGCTGCCTTTGACATCGCCGGGGTTGTACCACGGGTCGGTAATGCCATCGAACGGATGACGCCCAACCTGATCGTTGGGATAACGATACCAGGCATGGTCAACAAACTCCTGCACCTGCTGCGGATCAACTAAATCCACTGGCAGCACATTTTTGAAGTCGCCGTTAATCACCGCGCCGCCAGGCATCAGCAGACTTTTCTCGCCAAAGTCGTTGGCAATATCCGGGAATGCGCCGTAGCTGAGAACGCATTTATCCGAAAGGCCAGTGCCGATTTCGCTCCACGGCTTGTTGAACTGACCGATGGCTAAGGCGTCGGGGATCATCACGTTGTTAATGAAATCCGCCGTACGGGTAATGATTGACTGCACCAGGTTCAGGCGTTCCATATTGACCGCCCCGACCGCGCCGCTTTCGTCAATGTTAATGGCACAAGGCATCCCGCCGACAATCCAGTTTGGATGCGGGTTTTTACCGCCAAAGACCGCGTGGATTTTGACAATTTCACGTTGGAAATCGAGAGCTTCAAGATAGTGGGCAAAGCCCATCAGGTTGGCTTCTGGCGGCAGTTTGTACTGCGGGTGCCCCCAGTAGCCATTGCGGAAGATCCCCAACTGCCCACCTTCAACGAATTTCTTCAGGCGGTTTTGTACGTCGAAGAAATAGCCAGGGGATGATTTCGGCCAAGAGGAGAGACTTTGCGCCAGTTCGGAGGTTTTCCGCGGATCGGCTTTCAGCGCATCTAACACATCGATCCAGTCCATCCCGGCAAGCTGATAGAAGTGCACCAGATGATCGTGGCACCAGAGCGTTGCCAGCATAATGTTGCGGATGATATTAGCGTTGTCCGGCACTTTAATACCGATGGCATCTTCGATGGCGTAAACCGAAGCCAGAGCGTGTACGCCAGTACAGACGCCGCAGATACGTTCAACGAACGCCCACGCATCGCGCGGGTCGCGCCCTTGCAGGATGATCTCCAGCCCGCGAAACATGGTGCCGCAGGAGACGGCATTGGTGATCACATTCTGATCGTTAATATTCACTTCGCAGCGCATGTGGCCTTCAATGCGCGTAATCGGGTCGACCACCAGGCGGCGTCCGGCATTATTGATGGTGTATCCCTGAGTTTCGTACTGAGTGCTCATGCCTGTTTATCCTCATTGCCTGGCTGATGTTCGGTTTCTGTAGGTTGCTGGTTATGGCGTCTGCGCTGGTCAACGGCGCTGGCGACTGCGTGCACACCAACAGCCGCTGCCACCACGCCAAGTGCGGTTAAACCGACGGTATCGGCGGTGGAATGGGTACCCATTTGCGGAATATCGACCACGCGGCTGTAGAACGAACCGCGATCCCAGAAACCATTTTCCGCACAACCCAGGCAGCCGTGACCTGACTGGATCGGGAAGGAAACGCCATCGTTCCAGCGTGTGGAGGAACAGGCGTTATAGGTGGTAGGCCCTTTGCAGCCCATTTTGTACAGGCAGTAACCTTTGCGGGCAGCGTCATCATCCCAACTCTGGACGAACTCTCCGGCGTCGAAGTGAGCGCGGCGATAGCATTTATCGTGGATACGCTGACCATAGAACATCAACGGACGGCCCATTCTGTCGACATCTGGCAGACGATCAAAGGTCACCATGTAAGTAATGATGGCGCTCATCACATCCGGGATCGGCGGGCAGCCAGGTACTTTGATAATAGGTTTGTCGGTGATGACTTTGTCGATAGGCGTTGCCTGCGTCGGATTGGGTCGCGCGGCCTGCACGCAGCCCCAGGACGCGCAGGTTCCCCAGGCGATAATCGCACTGGCTCCGGCAGCGGCACGTTTGAGTTTCTCAATAAACGGTCGTCCGCTGCTGATACAGAACATCCCCTGCTCGCCCAGCGGCGGATTACCTTCTACTGCGAGGATATATTTGCCATTGTATTGCGTGATGATGTCTTCAAAGACTTCTTCCGCCTGGGTTCCGGCGGCAGCCATCAAAGTATCGTCATAATCGAGGGAAATCAGGGAAAGGATGACGTCCTTCGCCAGTGGGTGAGCGGAGCGGATAAAAGATTCGGTACAGCAGGTGCATTCCAGACCGTGGATCCATACCACCGGAATGCGCGGTTTGTTCTCCAGCGCCCAGGCAATCTTTGGTGCCATTCCCGCGCCTAATCCCAGCGACGTGGCAGCCAGACTACAATATTTGAGAAAGCTGCGCCGGGTAACGCCCTGACGCCGCATGGCCTGGTAAAATGTTTCCTCGTTATTCATATCGCACGTCTCTTCTCCTTGCGACACCGGCAGGACACCGGGCGCTTATGGTCGGCAAGCGACGTCCCTGTAGCAAGGCAAACCATCGCTTCACGTGAGATGCTGAAAACGAAAGCTCATCCTTCTGCACTGGCGCACGTCGCCAGAAAGTAATGTTAATAAAGCGTAGTGAAACTTTTGCACAAAACAATACAAACTGTGTGGATTTATCTTTTAGCGATAAAAATGGACCTATTTTTCTTTTTGCCGGGCAGTGGGGATGTTTAGCCGGTTGCTAAACGAGTAAAAGAGAAGGAATTCATGGTGATGAAATGAGCAATCTGCTGTTATTTCACGCTAACAATGCACTTTTGGCTGTTTTTCAGGCAAACAAACAAATTAGGGGTTTACACGCCGCATCGGGATGTTTATAGTGCGCGTCATTCCGGAAGTGTGGCCGAGCGGTTGAAGGCACCGGTCTTGAAAACCGGCGACCCGAAAGGGTTCCAGAGTTCGAATCTCTGCGCTTCCGCCAAATAAGATAAGGGGTTAGCTAAATGCTAACCCCTTTTTCTTTTGTCTGTCGAAATTCTCAGAGCGTTATATTTGCTTAATGACCTGATAATCCGCTGTTAAACCTGTTCCAGATCAAATGCGTAAAGATGGGTAAAACTTCTGGGTGCCCTTACGCATTATCATTATGCTGCTTAATTAATTACATCTGTCATAGAGAGTGACTCAATGGATCGTATTGTTAGTTCTTCACATGACCGTACATCACTGCTTAGCACCCATAAGGTGCTGCGTAATACCTATTTTCTGCTGAGCCTGACGCTGGCCTTTTCGGCGATTACCGCAACTGCCAGTACGGTGCTGATGCTGCCATCTCCGGGTCTGATTCTGACGCTGGTGGGTATGTATGGTTTGATGTTCCTGACCTATAAAACGGCGAATAAGCCGACCGGGATTATCTCCGCATTCGCCTTTACCGGTTTTCTGGGATATATCCTCGGACCAATTCTGAACACCTACCTGTCTGCCGGAATGGGTGACGTAATCGCTATGGCACTGGGCGGAACGGCGTTAGTGTTCTTCTGCTGCTCTGCGTATGTGCTGACCACCCGCAAAGATATGTCGTTCCTTGGCGGTATGCTGATGGCGGGTATTGTGGTGGTGCTGATTGGTATGGTTGCTAATATCTTCCTGCAACTGCCTGCTCTGCATCTGGCGATCAGCGCGGTCTTCATTCTGATCTCCTCTGGCGCTATTTTGTTTGAAACCAGCAACATCATTCATGGCGGTGAAACGAACTATATTCGTGCCACGGTTAGCCTGTATGTTTCGCTGTACAACATCTTCGTCAGCCTGCTGAGCATTCTGGGCTTCGCCAGCCGCGATTAATCTCACCCGCTAACACTTTCATAGCCTCGCTTTATGCGGGGCTTTGTTTTTTGTTACACTGCCGCCAGTCTGATTAAGGTAGTAAAGAATTATGCTGATCTTCGAAGGTAAAGAGATAGAAACGGATACCGAAGGCTATCTCAAAGAAAGCAGCCAGTGGAGTGAGCCACTGGCGGTGGTGATTGCAGAGAACGAAGGGATTGCGCTGTCGCCAGAACACTGGGAAGTGGTGCGTTTTGTGCGTGATTTCTATCTGGAATTCAATACTTCTCCGGCGATTCGTATGCTGGTAAAAGCGATGGCGAATAAATTTGGCGAAGAGAAAGGCAATAGCCGCTATCTGTACCGACTGTTCCCGAAAGGTCCGGCAAAGCAAGCCACCAAAATTGCTGGCCTGCCTAAACCGGTAAAATGCATTTAACGGATACGAAAATCCGTTAACTCCCCGGAGGGATGATGCGGCTCGCTAAGCACCCGTTCCACACGCGCTGAACGCGGGCCGCCACTTTTTAACCACTGCATTAATTTTTCCACCTGCCCTTCTTCACCGCAGGCAACCACTTCCACGCTGCCATCGTCAAGATTTTTGGCGTAGCCGCTTAACCCGAGTTTTTTCGCTTCGTACTGCGTGGTATAGCGAAATCCTACGCCCTGAACTCGCCCGTAAACCCAGGCAATTATGCAGACTTTCGACATTGCTGCTCTCCTTATCCTTAATGGACGCGTTGCAAATCCATGGAAAACTCCGGACAATGACGCCCATTTCTTTGCATCGACAGAAAAGTAAATTATGAGTGTACGTTTAGTGTTAGCCAAAGGGCGCGAAAAATCATTACTTCGTCGCCATCCGTGGGTCTTTTCCGGGGCCGTTGCCCGCATGGAAGGTAAAGCCAGCCTCGGTGAAACCATCGATATTGTTGATCATCAGGGAAAATGGTTAGCACGCGGCGCTTATTCGCCAGCTTCGCAAATCCGGGCGCGCGTCTGGACGTTTGACCCGAATGAATCTATCGACATTGCTTTTTTTACCCGCCGTTTACAGCAAGCACAAAAATGGCGTGACTGGCTGGCGCAAAAAGATGGCCTCGACAGCTATCGTTTAATCGCCGGAGAATCTGATGGCCTGCCGGGTATTACTATCGATCGTTTCGGTAATTTTCTGGTGCTGCAACTGCTGAGTGCTGGCGCAGAGTATCAGCGCGCGGCATTAATTAGTGCCCTGCAAACGCTGTACCCGGAATGTGCTATTTACGATCGCAGCGACGTCGCGGTACGTAAAAAAGAAGGGATGGAGCTGACTCAGGGCCCCATCACCGGCGAGTTGCCGCCTGCCCTGCTGCCGATTGAAGAACACGGCATGAAGCTGCTGGTGGATATTCAGCACGGACACAAAACGGGCTACTACCTGGATCAGCGTGATAGCCGCCTGGCTACCCGCCGCTACGTTGAAAATAAACGCGTACTGAACTGTTTCTCCTATACCGGTGGTTTCGCCGTATCGGCACTGATGGGCGGTTGCAGCCAGGTTGTCAGCGTTGATACCTCCCAGGAAGCCCTGGATATTGCACGGCAGAACGTTGAGCTGAACAAACTGGATCTGAGCAAGGCTGAGTTTGTCCGTGATGATGTCTTTAAATTGCTGCGTACTTATCGCGATCGCGGTGAAAAATTTGACGTTATCGTGATGGACCCGCCGAAGTTTGTTGAGAATAAAAGCCAGTTGATGGGCGCGTGTCGTGGTTATAAAGACATCAACATGCTGGCGATTCAGCTGCTGAATGAAGGCGGTATTCTCCTGACTTTCTCCTGTTCCGGTCTGATGACCAGCGATTTATTTCAGAAAATCATCGCGGATGCCGCAATTGATGCCGGTCGTGATGTACAATTTATAGAGCAGTTCCGTCAGGCAGCCGATCATCCGGTGATCGCTACCTACCCGGAAGGGCTATATCTGAAAGGGTTTGCCTGTCGCGTCATGTAACTTGAAATGTGGAATTTTACCCTTATATCAAAGGTAAAGATTTCCCGGGAGGTGACTATGATTGCCAGCAAATTCGGTATCGGCCAGCAGGTCCGCCATTCCCTGTTAGGTTATCTCGGAGTGGTCGTGGATATCGACCCGGTTTATTCGCTCTCTGAACCGTCGCCTGATGAGCTGGCGGTGAATGACGAGCTTCGCGCCGCTCCGTGGTATCACGTGGTGATGGAGGACGATAACGGCCTACCGGTTCATACCTACCTGGCTGAAGCCCAGCTAAGTAGCGAATTGCAGGATGAACATCCTGAACAGCCATCCATGGATGAGCTGGCGCAGACCATCCGCAAACAACTCCAGGCCCCGCGTCTGCGTAACTAATCCCTGAACAAATCCCCGGAAGGTTTTTGCCTTCCGGGGATTTTTTATTTGGCCAGGCCCAGGCGAGGGATCTCAATAGCCGGGCAGCGATCCATCACTACATTTAATCCGGCATCCCGAGCCAGTACTGCCGCTTGCTCATTAATCACCCCCAGTTGCATCCAGAGGGTTTTCGCGCCGATGGCGATCGCTTCCTGCGCTACGCCCCACGCTGCTTCTGAATTCCGGAAAACATCGACCATATCGACTTTTTCAGGAACTTCTGCCAGCGTGCCATACCCCTGCTGGCCCAGCAGTGTTTTGCCGGCAACTTTTGGCGAAACCGGAATGACGTGATACCCCTGGTCGAGTAGATATTTCATCACGCGATAGCTGGGACGATCGGGTTTGTCGCTTGCCCCCACCAGCGCAATGGTGTGAGTGGACGTTAAAATGCCTGCAATATCGGTTTCTTTCATTATTTCCTCCAGACTGTTTAACAAAGTGTACGACAAAGCCGACATGCCAACCATGCAGCTAATACGAATGAATGAGAGCAAAAGCGGGAAATATGTCTATATGTTAGTAAGTATGATTAAAGAAAAATTTTGACACATTATTATTCGGGCGGTCTTTTGACAGGAGCTACCTATGAAAACCGGCATCGTGACCACCTTGATTGCATTATGTTTGCCGGTATCCGTTTTTGCCACCACGCTGCGGCTTTCAACCGATGTCGATCTTCTGGTGCTCGACGGCAAGAAGGTTTCCAGCTCTCTGCTGCGCGGTGCGGACAGCATTGAACTGGATAACGGACCGCATCAGTTAGTGTTTCGCGTTGAGAAGACGATTCATCTTTCCAATAGTGAAGAACGGCTGTATATCTCCCCACCGCTGGTGGTCAGTTTTAATACCCAGCTCATCAACCAGGTCAATTTTCGCCTGCCTCGTCTGGAGAATGAGCGGGAAGCTAACCATTTTGATGCCGCGCCGCGCCTTGAATTGTTGGATGGCGATGCGACGCCGATTCCGGTAAAGCTGGATATTCTCGCCATTACCTCAACGGCAAAAACGATTGATTATGAGGTCGAGGTTGAACGCTATAACAAATCCGCGAAACGCGCTTCACTACCGCAATTTGCCACGATGATGGCAGATGATAGTACGCTGCTTTCGGGTGTTTCCGAGCTGGATGCTATTCCACCGCAGTCTCAGGTGCTCACAGAACAACGGCTGAAGTATTGGTTTAAACTGGCTGACCCACAAACGCGAAATACTTTCCTGCAATGGGCGGAAAAACAACCATCTTCCTGAGATTTTTGTGCCTGTGCGCAGGCTTTTTCGGTCTTTATCTTGCAGCGATAAGTGCTTACAGTAATCTGTAGGAAAGTTAACTACGGATGTACATTATGGAACTGACGACACGCACTTTACCTGCGCGGAAACATATTGCGCTGGTGGCACACGATCACTGCAAACAAATGCTGATGAGCTGGGTGGAACGGCATCAACCGTTACTGGAACAACACGTACTGTATGCAACAGGCACTACCGGTAACTTAATTTCCCGCGCGACCGGCATGAACGTCAACGCGATGTTGAGTGGCCCAATGGGGGGTGACCAGCAGGTTGGCGCATTGATCTCAGAAGGGAAAATTGATGTATTGATTTTCTTCTGGGACCCACTAAACGCCGTGCCGCACGATCCTGACGTGAAAGCCTTGCTGCGTCTGGCAACGGTATGGAACATTCCGGTCGCCACCAACGTGGCAACGGCAGACTTCATTATCCAGTCACCGCATTTTAACGACGCGGTCGATATTCTGATCCCCGATTATCAGCGTTATCTCGCGGACCGTCTGAAGTAATATTGCACAGGTGGCAAACGCCACCTGTTTCTTACGGTTTTCTCGCCACCGGCACATCAAGATTTTTCAGTATTTCGACAAATGGAGAGGGATTCTCTTTGTTAAACAGTGCCCATACCCGATGGCGTGCCCGGGTCAGCGCCACGTACATTAACCGCCGTTCTTCAGCGTCCGGGAAATCCTCAACCGATGGCAGTAGCGCCTCTTCCATAATCGACTCCCGCGCCGCAGCCGGAAAACCATCACTTCCCTCCTGCAAGCCAACGATGATGACGTAATCCGCCTGTTGCCCTTTGCTGGCATGAATGGTCATAAAGTCGATTTGCAACTTCGGCCAGCGTGTTGCCGCTTTTTCCAGGCTGGCAGGCCTCATGTGATGGTAACGCGCCAGGATCAGAATGCGCTCTTCCGGTTTGGCATAACCAGAGAGCTTATCCAGCAAAGCGTCAAGATGGCTCTCATCCAATAACGTGACGGCTTTTTTGTCTCCATTGGTTAAGCTGTTTAGCGGCTTTTTCAGCTGGCCTGGGTTCTGCTGAATAAACCGGTTTGCCACCTCACCGATACGACTGTTAAAACGGTAAGTCGTGTCTAAATCGCAGCGATCACCTTCACCAAAGTTTTCATGGAAAGCGGTGGTGAGCGACATTTGCGCACCGCTGAAGCGATAAATCGCCTGCCAGTCATCACCAACGGCGAACAACGTCGTCTGACTGTTTTGCTTGCGTAATGCCGCTAACAACGCTGCACGCTGCGGCGAGATATCCTGAAATTCATCAACCAGAATATGCTTCCACGGGCTGATAAAGCGACCTTTCTCCAGAATCACAATCGCCTGGTGAATAAGGCCCGAAAAATCGACAGCGTTTTCTGCCTTCAGCGCACCTTTCCAGGCTTTTAATAACGGAGCCATCAACTTGATACGTTTACTGAACAGATCGCGAATCACTTCGGGTGCACTGGCAATCATTTCTGCCTGTGCACCACCGTGCATCCGCATCAGACTTACCCAGCGATCGAGGCGAGAGGCAAGACGACGCTGTAATTTTTCATCATCCCAGAAATTACCTTCTGGCACTGACCACTGCATTTCTTCCGTCAGCCATTGCCGCCAGCCCTTCGCCTGCGCTTTCTTTTCGCTGCATTGCTTGCGCCACTCAGCAATAAAAAGTTCATGACGGGCAGCGGTATCATTTTCCAGTTTGCTGACTATCGGAACTTTTTTGCTGCCCTGCTGAATAATATGCAGCGCCAGCGCATGAAATGTGCGTGCGGTAATGTCTTCGGTATGTAGTCGTTCTCGAATACGCTCGTCCATCTCTTCAGCGGCTTTGCGACCAAACGCCAGCAATAAAATTTGCTCAGGGGACGCTTCACCACGCGCCAGCAACCAGCCTGCACGGGCCACCAGCACCGACGTTTTTCCGCTTCCTGCACCAGCCAGCACTAACAGAGAATGCTCGCCATTAACGACTGCCCGGGCCTGCGCCGGATTCAGCGGTGAAGACTCGACCTGGCGGAAAAAATCCGCATACTCGGTAAGCATGGCTTCGGTATACGCCTGATTATGCTGCAACCGAGCGCTTTCAATATCTTTCAACCAGGCCTGACATTTACGCCACGCCTCACGGCAGTTATCGAATTCTTCCAGTCGGTTAACCGGCAACGGCAACGCCGACAAAGCCTGGCGGATTTGTTGCTGCACGCCAGAGGTTTGCTCACGCGTCAGCCATTTATTTTCTCCGGTGCGCGTGGCAATTAAATCCAGTTGCTGCTGTAAAACACCAGATGCAATTTCGCTCATCTCGCTACTCCACCGCCGCCAGTGAGCATCAAGATGATGGTAAAAACGCTGCGTCTCGCCCCATTCGGTGCCGTGCAGACGCACCACTTTTTCGTCCGGCAGTACAAACTCCAGTTCGCCCCATACCAGACCGCGCTTACAGTGAATCGCCAGTAATTGATTGAAAGGAATAAGGTATTCGTGGCGATCGCCGGAGACTTTAATCCCGGCATTGAGGATCACCGCCCGATCGTAAGGGTGCTGTGCCAGACGTTTTCCAAGCGTTGTCGCTTTCAGTTCCATGACTCTGTAGATCCACACGAAATTATTTCTTATCAGTGTAACCGTCAGAGAAAACGTGCTCCAGCCCAAAAAAACGTTACAATTGCCGCCCATTACTGAAAACCACAGTAAAGCGAGGTTTTATGCGTACCGTTTTGAACATTCTGAACTTTGTGCTTGGCGGATTTGCCACCACTCTGGGCTGGCTGTTGGCGACTCTGGTCAGTATTGTGCTGATTTTTACCTTACCACTGACACGATCCTGCTGGGAGATCACCAAACTGTCTCTGGTGCCTTATGGCAATGAAGCTATTCATGTCGATGAACTGAACCCGGCTGGCAAAAATGTGCTGCTAAATACTGGCGGTACGGTATTGAATATTTTCTGGCTGATTTTCTTTGGCTGGTGGTTATGCCTGATGCACATTGCAACGGGCATCGCACAATGTATTTCCATCATTGGCATTCCTGTCGGTATTGCGAACTTTAAAATTGCCGCTATTGCACTATGGCCGGTCGGTCGTCGCGTGGTATCGGTAGAAACAGCGCAAGCTGCGCGCGAAGCCAATGCACGTCGTCGTTTCCAATAATCCACTAATATGGCCTTTATGCTAAGTCCTTTGCTCAAACGCTATACCTGGAACAGCGCCTGGCTGTATTACGCGCGTATTTTTATTGCGCTTTGTGGAACCACAGCGTTTCCGTGGTGGCTGGGTAATGTAAAACTGACGATTCCGCTGACGCTTGGGATGGTGGCAGCGGCGCTGACCGATCTCGATGACCGACTGGCGGGACGTTTGCGTAACCTCATCATTACGCTGTTCTGCTTTTTTATCGCCTCGGCCTCAGTAGAATTGCTGTTTCCCTGGCCCTGGCTATTTGCGATTGGCTTAACGCTCTCTACCAGCGGCTTCATTTTGCTCGGCGGTCTGGGTCAACGCTATGCAACAATTGCCTTCGGTGCATTGCTGATCGCCATTTACACTATGTTGGGAACATCACTGTATGAGCACTGGTATCAGCAGCCGATGTATCTTCTGGCCGGTGCCGTCTGGTACAACGTCCTGACACTTATTGGTCATCTGCTGTTCCCGGTCCGCCCGCTGCAGGACAACCTGGCGCGTTGCTATGAACAACTGGCGCGTTATCTTGAGCTCAAGTCGCGCATGTTTGATCCTGATATTGAAGATGAAAGCCAGGCACCGCTGTACGATTTGGCTCTCGCCAACGGTCAGCTGATGGCGACATTGAATCAGACGAAACTCTCGCTGCTGACCCGCTTACGTGGCGATCGTGGTCAACGAGGAACGCGTCGCACACTGCATTATTACTTTGTCGCACAGGATATTCACGAGCGTGCCAGCTCTTCTCATATTCAATATCAAACATTGCGTGAACATTTTCGCCACAGCGACGTGCTGTTCCGTTTTCAGCGGCTGATGTCGATGCAGGGCCAGGCGTGCCAGCAACTGTCACGCTGTATTTTGCTGCGTCAGCCTTATCAACATGATCCGCATTTTGAGCGCGCTTTTACGCATATTGATGCTGCGCTGGAGCGGATGCGCGATAACGGCGCTCCTGCTGATTTACTCAAAACACTGGGATTTTTACTGAACAATTTACGTGCCATTGATGCCCAACTGGCAACAATTGAATCAGAACAGGCCCAGGCACTGCCCCATAATAATGACGAAAATGAGCTCGCTGATGACAGCCCGCACGGATTGAGTGATATCTGGCTGCGTCTTAGCCGTCACTTCACGCCGGAATCCGCCCTCTTCCGTCATGCGGTAAGAATGTCGCTGGTGTTGTGCTTCGGCTACGCCATCATTCAGATAACCGGAATGCATCACGGGTATTGGATCTTGCTGACAAGTTTGTTTGTCTGCCAGCCAAACTATAACGCCACGCGCCACCGCCTGAAGTTAAGGATTATTGGTACGCTGGTAGGTATCGCGATTGGTATTCCTGTGCTGTGGTTTGTGCCATCACTGGAAGGGCAGCTGGTGCTGCTGGTTATTACCGGCGTGCTCTTTTTTGCCTTCCGTAACGTGCAATACGCCCATGCAACGATGTTCATCACACTTTTGGTGCTACTGTGTTTCAACTTGCTGGGTGAAGGTTTTGAAGTGGCGTTACCTCGCGTAATCGATACGCTGATTGGTTGTGCCATTGCGTGGGCGGCAGTGAGCTACATCTGGCCTGACTGGAAGTTTCGCAATCTGCCGCGAATGCTCGAACGCGCCACCGAGGCCAACTGCCGGTATCTCGATGCCATACTGGAGCAATACCATCAGGGGCGTGATAACCGTCTGGCGTATCGTATTGCCCGCCGCGATGCACACAACCGTGATGCTGAACTGGCGTCGGTGGTATCAAATATGTCCAGCGAACCGAACGTTACCCCGCAAATTCGCGAAGCCGCGTTTCGGTTGCTGTGCCTTAACCATACGTTTACCAGCTATATCTCAGCCCTCGGTGCTCACCGGGAGCAGTTAACTAATCCTGAAATTCTGGCGTTTCTTGATGACGCAGTTTGCTATGTTGATGACGCGTTACATCATCAACCTGCTGATGAAGAACGCGTCAATCAGGCATTAGCTGGCCTGAAACAGCGGATGCAGCAACTTGAACCACGGGCAGACAGCAAAGAACCTCTGGTCGTACAACAAGTTGGGTTATTGATTGCATTACTGCCAGAGATTGGTCGTCTGCAACGCCAGATTACTCAAGTTCCGCAGGAAACTCCTGTTTCGGCGTAAGAGAGTCAGCCCATTCTGCAAGCTCCTGGCGGCGTGCCACCGGGAGCGCAGCTTCATGAATGCCGATAATGGCCCCTTCAAGCATAAACAGAATCTTTTCTGTCACCAGACTGTTTTGCTGCCGCAGTCGCAACCAACACATTTTTGCCCCAAGTATACGTAACGCCCGTACATCCTTAATCCCCACCTCCCCGAGAATCGCTTCCAGATGAAAAGACATATTGGGCAAATCTTTCAGTCTTTCCCGGGTATTGCGCGTGCTTTTCTCTTTCAGCGCAGCATCGAGAGAATATTTCGACAGACGCACCAGCTTCAGTTGATTTCGCCATAGACTTTCATCAACCCGATAGTAATTGAGGGTAACGGATCGGCCACACTTTTTATATGTCAGCCAGACAGGCGGATGTTTTACACAGTACTGTGCACTTTGCTCACAAGCCCGAAGATACAACTCACCATCAGAAACCATCGCAAACACCGTGTCGTCAACGGTCAGGCTGTAACTGCCAAACAATGATCGGTATTCAATTGTGCCCAACGTTGCCAGGTATTCTTGTGATTTATAGATCCGCTTATAGGAGAGGCTTTTCATAAAATTCCTTTTAAAATCATAACATAAAAGAATGATTCACATTAACGGATCCGTTAACTACGAAAATAGGCAACTTATTCTTAAGGGGCAAGATTAATTTATGTTTTCCCGTCACTAACGACAAAATTTGCGAGGCTCTTTCCGAAAATAGGGTTGATCTTTGTCGTCACTGGATGTACTGTACATCCATACAGTAACTCACAGGGGCTGGATTGATTATGTACACTTCAGGCTATGCACATCGTTCTTCGTCGTTCTCATCCGCAGCAAGTAAAATTGCGCGTGTCTCTACGGAAAACACTACAGCCGGGCTTATCAGTGAAGTTGTCTATCGCGAAGATCAGCCCATGATGACGCAACTTCTACTGTTGCCATTGTTACAGCAACTCGGTCAGCAATCGCGCTGGCAACTCTGGTTAACACCGCAACAAAAACTGAGTCGGGAATGGGTTCAGGCATCTGGGCTACCCTTAACGAAAGTAATGCAGATTAACCAGCTCTCCCCTTGCCACACCGTGGAGTCAATGGTTCGCGCTTTACGCACGGGCAATTACAGTGTGGTGATCGGTTGGTTGGCAGATGATTTGACTGAAGAAGAGCATGCTGAACTTGTTGATGCGGCAAATGAAGGTAACGCTATGGGGTTTATTATGCGTCCGGTAAGCGCTTCCTCTCACGCAACGAGACAACTTTCCGGGCTAAAAATTCACTCTAATTTGTATCATTAAGTAAATTTAGGATTAATCCTGGAACTTTTTTTGTCGCCCAGCCAATGCTTTCAGTCGTGACTAATTTTCCTTGCGGAGGCTTGTCTGAAGCGGTTTCCGCGATTTTTTTCTGTAAATTGTCGCTGACAAAAAAGATTAAACGTACCTTATACAAGACTTTTTTTTCATATGCCTGACGGAGTTCACACTTGTAAGTTTTCAACTACGTTGTAGACTTTACATCGCCAGGGGTGCTCGGCATAAGCCGAAGATATCGGTAGAGTTAATATTGAGCAGATCCCCCGGTGAAGGATTTAACCGTGTTATCTCGTTGGAGATATTCATGGCGTATTTTGGATGATAACGAGGCGCAAAAAATGAAAAAGACAGCTATCGCGATTGCAGTGGCACTGGCTGGTTTCGCTACCGTAGCGCAGGCCGCTCCGAAAGATAACACCTGGTACACTGGTGCTAAACTGGGCTGGTCCCAGTACCATGACACTGGTTTCATCAACAACAATGGTCCGACCCATGAAAACCAACTGGGCGCTGGTGCTTTTGGTGGTTACCAGGTTAACCCGTATGTTGGCTTTGAAATGGGTTATGACTGGTTAGGTCGTATGCCATACAAAGGCAGCGTTGAAAACGGTGCATATAAAGCTCAGGGCGTTCAGCTGACCGCTAAACTGGGTTACCCAATCACTGACGATCTGGACGTATACACTCGTCTGGGTGGTATGGTATGGCGTGCAGACACTAAATCCAACTTTGATGGTAAAAACCACGATACCGGCGTTTCTCCGGTCTTCGCTGGCGGTGTTGAGTATGCGATCACTCCTGAAATCGCTACCCGTCTGGAATACCAGTGGACCAACAACATCGGTGACGCACACACCATCGGTACTCGTCCGGACAACGGCATGCTGAGCCTGGGTGTTTCCTACCGTTTCGGTCAGGGCGAAGCAGCTCCAGTAGTTGCTCCGGCTCCAGCTCCGGCACCGGAAGTACAGACCAAGCACTTCACTCTGAAGTCTGACGTTCTGTTCACCTTCAACAAAGCAACCCTGAAACCGGAAGGTCAGGCTGCTCTGGATCAGCTGTACAGCCAGCTGAGCAACCTGGATCCGAAAGACGGTTCCGTAGTTGTTCTGGGTTACACTGACCGCATCGGTTCTGACGCTTACAACCAGGGTCTGTCCGAGCGCCGTGCTCAGTCTGTTGTTGATTACCTGATCTCCAAAGGTATCCCGGCAGACAAGATCTCCGCACGTGGTATGGGCGAATCCAACCCGGTTACTGGCAACACCTGTGACAACGTGAAACAGCGTGCTGCACTGATCGACTGCCTGGCTCCGGATCGTCGCGTAGAGATCGAAGTTAAAGGCATCAAAGACGTTGTAACTCAGCCGCAGGCTTAAGTTCTCGTCTGGTAAAAAACCCCGCTGCTGCGGGGTTTTTTTTCGTCTTTAGAAAATTGAACTGACTTTCGTCAGTTATTCCTTACCCAGCAATGCCTGCAGATCCTGCTTCAAAGAAGACATTTTATTCGCGTATTTCTCTTTGTTTTCCGCATCTTCAATCAGCTGAACAATCGTTTCAGAAAGCGTTTTACCGCGACGCTGCGCAAGACCAGCCAGACGTTGCCAGACAATAAATTCCAGATCGATCGATTTTTTGCGCGTATGCTGGTGTTCCGCATTAAAATGGCGCTTCCGTCTGGCCCGAATGGTTTGCTTCATGCGATTGACCAGTTCCGGATTCATATGCTTGTCAATCCAGCCATTTACCAGCACGGGTTCATTTTCCAGCGAGAGCAACACATCGACGGCTTCCTGGGCGGCACTGGCTTCTATGTAACGGGTGATTAACTCCCCTTCGCGGTGCTTCTTCACCAGATACTTCCATTTCCAACCGCTTTCAAGATTTTCAAGTTGTTGATATTTCATAGCGATCTCAATGTTACCGTGTAACTCTTTACAGAATATCAGCTTTTTGGGCCAGTGAAGAAAAGAATCTCCATCCTGTGAGCTTTAACGCCCATGCCAGGAGTATTGTCGGTGCTTTCTACGTGTGCTGTAGTGCCGGTTACGGTATAATCGCGGCTTTGACAACAGACTAAAAAACATCAACTTTGACCATTACGAAACTTGCATGGCGTGACCTGGTTCCTGATACCGATAGCTATCAGGAAATATTTGCTCAGCCACATTTGATTGACGAAAACGATCCTTTATTCAGTGATACTCAACCGCGACTGCAATTTGCGCTGGAGCAGTTGCTGCATACGCGAGCATCCTCCTCTTTTATGCTGGCGAAGGCCCCGGAAGAGTCTGAGTATCTGAATCTTATTGCCGATGCCGCGCGTGCGCTACAAAGCGATGCAGGCCAACTGGTGGGCGGTCACTATGAGGTTTCCGGGCACACCATCCGCTTACGTAACGCAGTGAGTGCAGATGATAATTTTGCGACTTTAACGCAAGTTGTCGCTGCCGACTGGGTAGAAGCGGAACAACTCTTTGGCTGCCTGCGCCAGTTTAATGGCGACATTACCCTGCAGCCAGGTCTGGTGCATCAGGCAAATGGCGGTATTCTCATCATCTCTTTGCGTACACTGCTGGCGCAACCTCTGCTGTGGATGCGGCTGAAAAATATCGTTAACCGCGAGCGTTTTGACTGGGTTGCGTTTGATGAGTCGCGCCCTCTCCCCGTCTCTGTGCCTTCGATGCCATTGAAGCTGAAAGTCATTCTGGTAGGCGAACGCGAATCATTGGCTGATTTCCAGGAGATGGAACCAGAGCTTTCAGAGCAGGCTATTTATAGCGAATTTGAAGATACTCTGCAGATTGTCGATGCGGAGTCAGTAAGCCAGTGGTGTCGCTGGGTAACATTGACCGCAAGACATAATCACTTACCTGCACCGGGAGCGGATGCCTGGCCGGTACTTATCCGCGAAGCAGCCCGCTACACCGGTGAACAAGAAACACTTCCGCTTAGCCCGCAGTGGATCCTCCGCCAGTGTAAAGAGGTCGCCTCCCTGTGCGATGGCGACACCTTCTCCGGCGAGCAGCTAAACTTAATGCTGCAGCAGCGTGAATGGCGTGAAGGTTTCCTCGCTGAACGCATGCAGGATGAGATCCTTCAGGAGCAAATCCTGATTGAAACCGAAGGCGAACGCATCGGGCAAATTAACGCCCTTTCGGTCATTGAATTTCCGGGTCATCCACGCGCTTTTGGCGAACCTTCTCGCATTAGCTGCGTTGTGCATATTGGCGATGGTGAGTTCACCGACATCGAACGCAAAGCGGAGCTTGGCGGCAATATCCATGCGAAAGGGATGATGATCATGCAGGCGTTCCTGATGTCGGAACTACAGCTTGAGCAACAGATCCCCTTCTCAGCATCGCTGACATTTGAGCAGTCATACAGTGAAGTGGATGGCGATAGTGCCTCGATGGCTGAACTCTGCGCCCTGATAAGCGCCCTCGCCGATGTGCCGGTGAATCAGAGTATCGCTATCACAGGTTCAGTCGATCAGTTCGGTCGTGCCCAGCCGGTCGGTGGTTTAAATGAGAAAATCGAAGGCTTCTTTGCTATTTGCCAGCAACGTGAGTTAACCGGGAAACAAGGTGTCATTATCCCCACTGCTAACATTCGCCATTTAAGTCTTCACAGTGAACTGGTGAAAGCGGTAGAAGAAGGCAAATTCACCATCTGGGCAGTAGACGATGTGACTGACGCACTGCCGTTATTATTAAATCTGGTGTGGGATGGCGAAGGCCAAACGACGCTGATGCAAACCATCCAGGAACGTATCGCGCAAGCATCGCAACAGGAAGGACGTCACCGTTTTCCATGGCCATTGCGTTGGCTGAACTGGTTTATTCCGAACTGATCGGACTTGTTCAGCGTACACGTGTTAGCTATCCTGCGTGCTTCAATAAAATAAGGCTTACAGAGAACATGGTAGATAAACGCGAATCCTATACAAAAGAAGACCTTCTTGCCTCTGGTCGCGGTGAACTGTTTGGCGCTAAAGGCCCGCAATTGCCAGCACCGAACATGCTGATGATGGACCGTGTGGTCAAAATGACCGAAACGGGTGGTAACTTCGACAAAGGGTATGTTGAAGCAGAACTGGATATCAATCCGGATCTGTGGTTCTTCGGATGCCACTTCATTGGCGATCCGGTTATGCCGGGATGCCTGGGCCTGGACGCAATGTGGCAGCTGGTAGGGTTCTACCTCGGCTGGCTGGGCGGCGAAGGTAAAGGCCGCGCGCTGGGCGTTGGCGAAGTGAAATTCACCGGTCAGGTACTGCCGACAGCGAAAAAAGTGACCTACCGTATTCACTTTAAACGCATTGTTAATCGACGTCTGATTATGGGTCTGGCAGATGGCGAAGTGCTGGTTGATGGTCGTCTGATCTATACCGCCAGCGACCTGAAAGTCGGTCTGTTCCAGGATACGTCTGCCTTCTGATTATAATCAGACAGAGTATCAAAAGGCGAAACCTCCGCAATGCGGAGGTTTCTTTTTAAAGAGACAGAATCAGGCCATTACTACCCTGTCCGCCATGGCTTCTCGCCAGCCTCCCAGCCATTGTGACCTTTGATTCAGCGTCTGATAGGGACACATTTCTTTTGAGCGTCCGGCGATGCCGGCCTGATAACCACGTTGATGTGCCCGTTCCAGGCGATCTCGTTTTTGTCTCTTCATGCCTCGTTTCCCTCATACTGGTTTCTGGTGGAAAAGAAAACAGTGATTACTAAATGTGCAATCACAGTTAAGCAATACCGCGAATCATAACTGCCGTCAATGCGCAAAATTCACGCCACTGTCATATTTGTGAGCTACACGGGCATGTCAGTTGTACAAAAAATGTGAAGAGGAACAACTTTTTCCGCACCTTAGAAACAAAAAAACCGCCTCAGGCAACATACCGGAGACGGTTATATTTACAAATCTTTATGATTACGGTAGACGCTTTATCTCTTGCGCAATAGAAGCGGCTTCCTGACTCCAGACACTAGCCAGCACTTTAACCATTTCATCGTAACCATCCTGAGTTTGCACCCCTTCCAGACGGAACGGACGTTTGATCAGTTGTCCCTGGTGGTTCAACAGCCACTCACCACTGACAATGACCTTGCCATCATATCGCCCGTTAAACTCCGTTACGGTAACATTGAGCGTATCCTGGGCGCTTCCCAGAGGCTGGGAGGCAACCACCCAGCCGGGCAGTTGCGTGCTCAGGTTGGCAACCAGAGTGTTGCGCAACTGTTGATCCAACGGGCTGGCCCACAGGTTGTTGTTGGCAATCACATACTTCACATCACTGGTTTGATAAACCACACCATTCCCCGCCAGATAGTCAGGAACAGCGACCTGCTCAACCCATAACAGGCGATTACCCTGGCTGGCGGTGCTTTGTGTACCGCTCTGCACCACAGGTAACTGGTAATAGTTTTTATTAATTTCGCCGGAGCTGCATCCGGCCAGCCACAGTGCCGCAATCGTCACTAGCCACTTTTTCATTGTTTCGCCCTCTTCGGCTCTGGATCTTTTTTGTCCTTCGCTTCAAATACCAGCGCGTTACTCTTCTCGTTGAGCGTTTTCAGCACCGGTTGCAGTTCTCGCAACACCTGATCAAGGCGCTGCATATCCGCCACCATCTTGTTGTAGGCTGCGGAACCAGGCTGGAAGCCCTGCATGCTGCGATTCAATTCACGCAACGTTGACTGCATATCCGTCGGTAACTGCTGCATCGACTGGCTGGCAAGGATCTTGTTCATGCTATCCAGCGTCGTTTGCAGGTTTTTCATTGTGCGCTGACTTTCAGAAAGCGTACTGGTTGCCTGTTCAATCATCGGATTCAGTGGCAGTTTGTTGATCTTATCCAACGCTTCCATCAGTCGTTGCTGGATTTGCGCTAGGCCGCCGCTGACGGTCGGGATAATCTGATAACCATTAAATTCACGAATACCGGTTATTGCAGGCGTATTTGGATAGAAATCGAGATCAACATACAGTGCGCCAGTGACCAGGTTTCCGGTTTTCAGCGATCCGCGTAAACCACGTTTCAACAATTCGCCAAGGTGCTCAACAACATCCGCATTTTCGCCAAGCTGCATTTTCAGCCGCTCTGGCTCGATACGAATCAGTACCGGAATACGATAATCATCGTTAAATGTCTGACGCATATTCGGCGCAAAGAATGGCACTTTGCTTACGGTACCCAGGCGAATACCCCGGAATTCTACCGGAGCTCCCGGTTGCAGACCGCGTACCGAATCTTTAAAGAACATCAGATAATCAATGTGATCGGTGTACAACGAATCCTGAATGCTCTTCTGATCATCATACAAAACGAAAGCTGTTTTCGGTGCCACTGGCTGCCCTAAATCCAGACCTTCCGGCACATCAAAGCTGACACCGCCACTAAGCAGCGTTGTCAATGAGCCCATCTCCACACGCATTCCCGCTGACGTCAAATCAACCGCAATGCCACTATCTTTCCAGAAGCGAACATTGCTGGTCACCAGTCGGTCATAAGGTGCATTGATGAACAGTTGATAGCTGATATTGCGTTTTTGCGTATCGAAGGTGCTGGTTTCAACCGAACCTACCCGATAGCCACGGAACAGCACGGGATCTCCTGGCGAGAGCTGCCCGGCTTTTTTGCTATCGAGAATCACACGGATACCTTTCGCATCAGGCGGGGCCAACGGTGGCGAGTCCAGCAAATCGTATTTATCCATTTTGCTGCCTTTCGCGCCTGGCTGCAGTTCGATATAAACCCCAGACAGCAGCGTTCCCAGGCCGCTAATCCCTTCTCGACCAATCTGCGGTTTCACCACCCAAAAGACGGTATCTTTATGCAGCAATTTTTCCATACCGGAATTCAGCCGCGCTTTGATTTCAACGTGCGTCAAATCATCAGCCAGTGTGGCGCTTTCAACCACGCCGACGTCAACGCTACGGCTTTTAATGGTGGTTTTACCACCTTCAATTCCTTCCGCATTCGCGGTGATCAGGGTCACTTCCGGCCCCTGATGGCTGTAATGATAAAATAGAACCCAGGCCCCAATGAGCGCCGTGACGATAGGAAATATCCACACGGGAGACCAGTTCTTCACTTTCTGGATTTTGGCTTCCCCATTATTAGATTCCATACTGTCAGGACTCCTCATGCTCTGATTCAGGTTGACGATCCCACGACAAACGCGGGTCAAACGTCATAGCAGAAAACATTGTCATTATGACGACTAAAGCAAACATTAATGCACCCATTGCCGGATAAATACTCATTAAACCTCCCATACGCACCAGCGCCGAGAGCACCGCGATAACGAAAACGTCAATCATCGACCAGCGGCCTACAAACTCAACAACTTCATAAATCAAATGCATTCTTTCACTGTCGCGCTTGCCATGCCCTTTGGCATCCCAACACAACCACGCTATGGCGATCATCTTTAACGTTGGCACCATAATACTGGCCAGAAAGATAACCGCAGCGACGGGATAAGATCCTTCGCTCCATAACAGAATGACCCCAGCGAGAATCGTCGACGGCATCTTCGAGCCTAATAAATCCGTCACCATAATGGGCAAAATATTAGCCGGAAGATACAACATGATGGACGTTACAAGCAGCGCGAGTGTCCACTGCAGGCTGTTTCTACGCCGAACGTACCCTTTGGTACTACAACGCGGGCACACGGGTTCATCAGCAGGAAGGATTGCCGTACAACAGGAGCACGAACGCAGCCCCTGACGTATCCCCGTGACGCCTGGTTTTAGCGGCTGGCGCAGTTCTGGCATCGGGGCGATGTCGTCCCATAACCAGCGACGATCAACGCACTGAAAAGCGCGCAGTTGCAGGACACAAAATAAACACCAGGGGAGAAAGCTGCTGCCTACCCCAATGCTGCCGTAGGCCATCAGTTTAACGAAACTGACCAGCACACCCGCGAGGAAAATCTCCGCCATTCCCCAGGTTTTGAGTTGAAAAAGCACCCGTGCCAGTTGCTCTTTTAAACGGACCGGTAATTCTGCGCGATTCACCAGTAACAGAATGGTTATCAGACAAAACGCGGGAACCAGTTGCACAAACAACAGGAAAAAGGTGCCGAGGCTGGCGTAGTCCTCAGAAAAAAGCACGCCGGGAATTTCCAGTAATGTAATTTCACTGGTGACTCCTGCAACGTTCATATTCACAAAAGGAAACAAGTTGGACAGCAACAGCATGAACAGTGCAGCCAACGCATAGGCGGTGGGACGCTGCCGAGGGGCATCCCACGCCACGGTTAACGTTGTGCCACACCGGGGACATGCCGCTTTCTGACCATGCTCAAGGCGCGGTAACGCCACCAGCATGTCACACTGCGAGCACAGGATGTGCTTCGCGGCATGATGATGTTCGCACATTGGTACTCCTTAATGATGCGCTATTTTACAGATGACTAACAAAGTGTTGGTTTTCATGCCTGATAAACCCAGTTCATCAGGCAATTTTACCGTTGTCAGCTGTCTCTGTTTAAATCGACTATTTTGCGATCAGCCACCATTTTTTAACGCTTCAAGATACTCCCAGCGTTCAAAGGCTTGCTCCAGCTCCTGCTCTGCAGCAGCCATATCGGCGAGCACTTTTTGCGTCTGCTCATGCGGCTGACTGAAGAAGGAAGCATCCGCCACCTGCGTCTGTAGGGCTTCCAGCTTCGCCTCCAGATCTTCGAGCAATTGCGGTAGCTGCTCCAGTTCGCGCTGCAATTTATAGCTTAGTTTGCTACTGCTGCGTTTTACAGTTTCTGCTTTTGGCGCGGCGGCTTCTTCGATTTTTTTCACCGCAGGCTGTTTGAGCGCCACATACTGTTCTTGCTGACCACGGGCATCATGATAACCGCCGACATAACGACCAATTTTACCGCCGCCTTCGAAGATCCAGCATTCTGTAACGGTGTTATCGACAAACTGACGATCGTGGCTCACCAGCAATACCGTGCCCTGGTAGCTGTCGATCAGTTCTTCCAGCAGTTCCAGCGTTTCAACATCAAGATCGTTGGTCGGTTCGTCAAGAATCAATAAGTTGCTTGGTTTGAGGAACAAACGCGCCAACAGCAAGCGGTTACGCTCACCGCCAGAAAGCGCACGTACCGGCGTCATCGCCCGTTTCGGATGGAACAGGAAGTCCTGCAAATAGCCCAAAACATGACGTGGCTTGCCGTTAACCATCACCTCTTGCTTACCTTCAGCAAGGTTATCCATCACCGTTTTATCGGGATCCAGTTCCGCACGGTGCTGATCGAAATAAGCCACTTCCAGTTTGGTGCCAACGTGAATACGCCCGCTGTCCGCCTGAAGCTGACCGAGCATCAGTTTCAGCAGCGTGGTTTTGCCGCATCCATTCGGACCAATCAGGGCAATTTTGTCGCCACGTAGAACCTGGGCAGAAAAATCTTTCACCAGTTGCTTACCGTCGACCTGGTAGCAAACGTCTTCCATTTCGAAAACGATCTTACCGGAGCGGCTGGCCTCTTCCACCTGCATCTTTGCGGTACCCATCACTTCGCGACGTTCGCCACGCTCGCGACGCATTGCTTTCAGGGCGCGTACGCGGCCTTCATTACGGGTACGGCGTGCTTTGATCCCCTGGCGGATCCACACCTCTTCCTGCGCCAGTTTGCGATCGAACTCGGCATTTTGTAGTTCTTCCACACGCAAAGCTTCTTCTTTTTCCAGCAGGTACTGGTCGTAATTCCCTGGATAGGTCACAAGTTTGCCGCGATCGAGATCAACAATGCGCGTCGCCATATTGCGGATAAACGAACGGTCGTGGGAGATGAAAATTATCGTCCCATTGAAGGTTTTAAGGAATCCTTCCAGCCAGTCGATGGTTTCGATATCCAGGTGGTTAGTCGGTTCGTCGAGCAGCAATACGCGCGGATTGCTCACCAGCGCGCGTCCTAATGCCGCTTTACGCAACCAGCCGCCGGAAAGCGACGACAGCGCAACGTTAGGATCTAACCCCAGTTGCGCCAGCACTTCGTTAATGCGGTTTTCCAGCTGCCACAGGTTGTGGTGATCCAACTGTTCCTGAACCTTCGCCAGTTCGTTGAGATTTTTCTCGCTCGGGTCGTTCATCACCAGGCGCGAAATATCGTGATAGCGTTTCAGGTATTCCGCTTGTTCTTCAATGCCTTCGGCAACGAAATCATAAACACTCCCCTCAACGTTACGCGGCGGATCCTGTTGCAGACGAGCTACAATCAAATCTTGCTCGTAAATAATGCGACCGTCATCCAGCCCTTGTTCACGGTTGAGGATTTTCATTAACGTCGATTTGCCTGCGCCGTTACGGCCTACCAGACAAACACGTTCGTTATCTTCGATATGCAGTTCTGCGTTATCGAGAAGCGGCGCGTCGCTGAACGACAGCCATGCGCCATGCATACTGATTAATGACATTACTATTCCTTTCAGGCTGCGGTAATCAGCCAGCAGTTGTGGATCTGGCGGTTACGGGCAAAATCCTGGGAGAGCGTTTTTTGCGTAATTTCTTGTGCTTTCAGTCCCAGTTTTGCCAGTCCGTCAAGATCCATACGGAAGCCACGTTTGTTGTTCGAGAACATGATCGTCCCACCAGCACGTAGCAGACGTTTCAAATCTTTCATCAGCGCCAGATGATCGCGCTGAACATCAAACGCATCTTCCATTCGTTTTGAGTTAGAGAAGGTTGGCGGATCGATAAAGATCAGATCAAACTGTTCATTTGCCTCACGCAGCCACGCCAGGCAATCGGCCTGAATCAGGCGATGCGCACGCCCGGTTAGGCCATTCAGACGCAGGTTGCGTTCTGCCCACTCCAGATAAGTACGCGACATATCCACGGTGGTGGTGCTGCGTGCACCGCCTAATCCCGCATGCACGGTGGCACTGCCGGTATAAGAGAACAGGTTGAGAAAATCTTTGCCTTTGCTCATCTGACCGAGCATACGACGGGCGATGCGGTGATCGAGGAACAGACCAGTATCGAGATAATCCGTCAGGTTCACCCACAAGTGAGCGTTATATTCGGTAACTTCCAGAAACTCGCCCTTCTCGCCCAGTTTCTGGTACTGATTTTTGCCCTTCTGACGTTCACGGGTTTTCAGCACCAGTTTGTTTGGCGCAATCCCCAGTACCGAAATGGTTGCAGCGATAATATCGAACAGACGCTGACGCGCTTTGTGCGCATCAATAGTTTTTGGCGGCGCATACTCCTGCACCACCACCCAGTCGGCATAACGATCAACGGCAACGTTATATTCCGGCAGATCGGCGTCATACAGGCGGTAACATTCAATCCCTTCCTGGCGAGCCCACTTCTCGAATTTTTTGAGGTTCTTACGCAGGCGGTTAGCGTAGTCTTCCGCTACCATCGCCGGTTTGCTGTCTGGAGTGCTTTCGGCAACGTGGTAATTTTTCTGTACGCAGTCCAGCGGGCCGTTTTTCGCCTTGTACTGTTTGTCTGCACGCAGCTGCAGGCAGCTGAGCAGATCCGGCGAGGCACTAAACAAAGAGAGATTCCAGCCACCGAACTGGTTTTTCATGATTCGGCCCAGCAGACTATGTAGCGCAATCAGCGCCGGTTCGCTGTCCAGACGTTCACCGTATGGCGGGTTGCTCAACACTGTACCGTACGGCCCTTTCGGCAGCGGATTGGTCAGTTGCGCGACATCTTTCACCTCAAAGGTGATCAGTTCACCAATCCCCGCAAGACGGGCGTTAGTGCGCGCACGTTGAATCACCCGTGCGTCGCTGTCCGAACCGTAAAAATGAGAGCTATACTCAGCCAGGCCTTTACGGGCGCGAGTTTGCGCTTCCGCTTTCACTTCCTGCCAGATAGCTTCATCATGCTGCGCCCAGCCGCTAAAGCCCCAACGCCCACGGTGCAAACCTGGTGCGCGATCGGTCGCCAGCATCGCAGCTTCAATCAGCAACGTACCAGAACCACACATTGGATCGAGCAGCGGTGTTCCTGGCTGCCAGCCGGATCGCATCACAATAGCGGCTGCCAGGGTTTCTTTGATCGGCGCAATACCAGCACGATCGCGATAGCCACGCAGATGTAAACCATCACCACTGAGATCAAGGGCGATACTGGCAGTTTCTTTATGCAGCCAGACGTTAACGCGGATATCCGGCGCATCGCGATCAACATTTGGACGCGGCAGATTTTTCCGCGTGAAAGCATCGACGATCGCGTCTTTCACTTTCATCGCACCGTACTGACTGTTGCGGATGGTGTCATTCAAACCACTGAAGTGGACAGCGAAGGTCGCACCAGGATTAAACATCTCTGTCCAGTTGATCGCCTGAACACCGAGATAGAGGTCTAAATCGCTGTAAACCTTACACTCGCCCAGCGGCAACATAATACGCGAGGCCAGGCGGCTCCACATCAGGCTCTGGTAAACAAGCCGTGTGTCGCCCTTGAAATGGACCCCACCCTGAACCACCTGGCATTCAACGGCCCCCAGGTTTTCCAGTTCAGTTTTTAACAGCTCTTCCAGCCCACGGGCCGTACTGGCAAACAGAGAATTCATATCGTCACTTTTACTCTAAGAGCCTACCGCAGTAGGCGTAATTGTTGCAGTCAGTCTGGACATGGACAGCGCGGAGAAACCGGAGCGTACACAAGTACGTGAGGATTTCGAGCACAACCCAGGGCCAAACTGACAAATAAAATAGCCTAATGGGACAGGCGCTAAGAAAATTGTTGCGCATTATAGCTAATAAGCGCGTCATGTCATAAAGTTGAGGGCTTATTTTCATTTGAGGACCGCACCGTGGCGACATTAACCCGGCTTTTTATTCATCCTGTTAAATCGATGCGCGGCATTGGTCTTACACATGCTCTGGCTGATGTCAGTGGTCTGGCCTTCGATCGCATCTTTATGATCACGGAACCTGACGGTACGTTTATTACCGCTCGCCAGTTTCCCCAGATGGTACGGTTTACTCCTTCACCTGTGCATGATGGCTTGCATCTCACCGCACCAGATGGCAGTAGCGCATATGTTCGTTTTGCTGATTTCGCCATACAAGACGCACCAACCGAAGTTTGGGGCACACATTTTACCGCGCGAATTGCGCCAGACGCGATCAACAAATGGCTAAGTGGATTTTTCTCCCGCGAAGTGCAGTTGCGCTGGGTGGGGCCACAAATGACGCGGCGCGTGAAACGCCACAACACTGTACCCCTGTCATTTGCTGATGGCTATCCTTACCTTCTTGCTAACGAAGCTTCCTTACGTGACCTCCAACAACGTTGTCCGGCCAGTGTAAAAATGGAGCAATTCCGCCCTAATCTGGTGGTTTCCGGCGCGTCCGCCTGGGAAGAAGATAGCTGGAAAGTGATTCGCATTGGTGATGTGGTATTTGATGTGGTTAAACCTTGTAGCCGCTGTATTTTCACCACCGTCAGCCCAGAAAAAGGGCAAAAACATCCGGCAGGCGAACCATTAAAAACATTGCAATCTTTCCGCACTGCCCAGGATAACGGCGATGTCGATTTTGGTCAGAATTTAATTGCCCGTAATAGCGGCGTGATTCGCGTTGGCGATGAGGTAGAAATACTGGCAACGGCTCCGGCTAAAATTTACGGCGCAGCTGCCGCTGATGATACTGCCAACATCACGCAACAACCGGACGCAAACGTAGATATTGACTGGCAGGGACAGGCATTTCGTGGAAATAACCAACAGGTGTTGCTGGAGCAATTAGAAAATCAGGGAATTCGTATCCCTTATTCTTGCCGCGCGGGCATTTGTGGAAGTTGCCGTGTTCAGCTTTTAGAAGGCGAAGTCACGCCGCTGAAAAAATCAGCAATGGGCGATGATGGCACCATTCTTTGCTGTAGCTGTGTACCGAAGACTGCACTTAAGTTGGCGCGTTAGACTGCCTGTTCGAGGCTGAAGCTGTCAACATTCACCTGCGGTTTCAGCCTGTCGTTCATGATTTTAATGGCGTCGCCCAGCTGCATCGCGCGACCCGCAATAACAACGCAGGGTTGGGCTAGCAGACATAGCGCGGCATTTTCGCCAGATTCAACGACCAGCAAATTGACTTGCTCGTGAGTGTCGCTCAACCAAACGCAGGCCGCATCGCCCGGCATGGGCACCCACATTTCACCATGGGAAACAAAATGCCAGCTTTTCGGCATTTGCGGTTTGAGATAACGAATTGCTACCAGTGCATTAAGCACCAGTTCGGCTTTTTGTTCTTTAGATAAATTAAAATCGCGGCATTTTTCTTCAAATGAGAAATAGAGCGCGGCGTCGTCAACGCAAAAGCCTGCGGGAGAAAAGGCATCTGGAGTCAACATTTTGCGCGCAAAACGTGAGCGAAATAGCATACCATTGGCTAAATCGAGCATCATTCGATCGTGCTCTTCATCGTAATACCAACGCCAGTTATCGTCTGGTTTAATTCGCATTTGCCTCTCCCCTACCCTATAAAACCGCAGCAACACAATCCATTGTCGCTTCGCTTAATAACCTCAACAATAAAAGTACAAAATGTCTAAATAAGCAACAGCGATGAATATAAAACAACCAGGGCTTAAAATAAAGCCCTGATTATCTTATAAAGAGGAATTCGAAGAAATAATTAGATATGGGTAACGATTTCTTTAATCAGCGGCGGACCTTTAAAAATAAAACCAGAATAAATTTGCACCAGTGAGGCCCCCGCAGCAATCTTTTCACGCGCAGCGATAACCGAGTCAATGCCGCCAACACCGATGATCGGTAAGCGACCGTTTAATTCCTGTGACAAGCGGCGAATAATTTCTGTGCTTTTTAACCGAAGCGGACGACCACTTAAGCCACCGGTTTGATCGCAATTTTTCATTCCCTGAACCAGAGAACGATCGAGAGTGGTATTGGTTGCAATAACGCCATCAATATTATGGCGAACTAAACTATCGGCAACCTGGATCAATTCTTCTTCAGAAAGATCCGGCGCGATCTTCACTGCGATCGGCACATATTTATGGTGCATCGCTTGCAAATCATTTTGCTTATTTTTAATCGCGGTTAAGAGATCATCCAGCGCTTCGCCATATTGCAGTGTGCGTAGTCCTGGGGTATTCGGCGATGAAATATTGATGGCGATATATCCCGCATAAGCATAGATTTTTTCCATACAAATCAGATAGTCATCTTTACCCTGCTCCACCGGCGTATCTTTATTTTTGCCGATGTTAATACCCAGGACGCCATCATAATGGGCTTTTTTTACGTTCTCTACGAGGTTATCAACGCCAAGATTATTAAAGCCCATACGGTTGATCAAACCTTCGGCATCTACCAGACGAAAGAGACGCGGCTTGTCATTACCTGGCTGTGGACGTGGCGTGACGGTACCGATCTCGATCGATCCAAATCCCATCGCGCCTAACGCGTCAATGCACTCCCCGTCTTTATCAAGACCGGCTGCCAGACCAAGCGGATTTTTAAACGTCAGGCCCATGCAGTTAACAGGTTTCGCAGGCACTTTCTGCCGCACCAGTGCTTCAAACGGCGTTCCTGTAATACGGCGTAATTGCTGAAAAGTAAACTCATGAGCGCGCTCTGGATCGAGCTGGAAAAGGGCTTTACGAACGAAGGGGTAGTACATGAACTCTCCTGGATTCCCGGTGTGCAAACCGGGGGCGTATTATGTGCGAGTTCGGACCAAAAGGGAATTGACCTGCGGCAATAAATAGCAAACGTTTTCTTATTGCGCTTTTTTTATGCTTTTTTTGGCTTTTCTTCCTCAGATAAATCATTTCGACTCGCGGACGCCCTCTGTCAGACTGACCGAATTGTTATCAATGTTAACAAAACAAGAACAATTGGTTATAAGGAGAGAGTATGCGTGTCATCACCCTGGCGGGTAGTCCTCGCTTTCCTTCTCGCTCCAGCTCCTTGCTGGAATATGCGCGGGAAAAACTAAATGGCCTGGATGTAGAGGTTTATCACTGGAATTTGCAAAACTTCGTCCCGGAAGATCTGCTTTATGCTCGTTTCGATAGTCCGGCACTCAAGACCTTCACCGAACAGCTGCAACAGGCCGATGGGCTGATTGTCGCCACGCCTGTGTATAAAGCCGCCTATTCCGGCGCGCTGAAAACCCTGCTCGACCTGCTGCCAGAACGTGCGTTGCAAGGCAAAGTGGTGCTGCCGCTGGCGACAGGCGGCACCGTGGCCCATCTGCTGGCGGTCGATTATGCCCTTAAGCCAGTTTTAAGTACGCTGAAAGCCCAGGAGATCCTGCACGGCGTGTTTGCCGATGACTCGCAAGTAATTGATTACCAACACAAACCCCAGTTCACGCCAAATCTGCAAACTCGTCTTGATACCGCGCTAGAAACTTTCTGGCAGGCGTTGCACCGCCGCGATGTTCAGGTTCCTGACCTTCTGTCTCTGCGAGGTAATGCCCATGCGTAAGATCATTAAACTGGCGCTGGCGGGTTTACTTAGCGTCTCTACACTTGCTGTTGCCGCGGAGTCTTCGCCAGAGGCGTTACGTATAGGCTATCAAAAAGGCAGTATTGGTATGGTGCTGGCAAAAAGCCACCAGTTACTGGAAAAACGCTATCCGCAAACAAAAATCTCCTGGGTGGAGTTCCCCGCTGGCCCACAGATGCTGGAGGCGTTAAACGTTGGCAGTATCGATCTCGGCAGTACCGGGGATATTCCGCCAATCTTTGCCCAGGCTGCCGGGGCTGATTTGGTATACGTGGGCGTCGAGCCACCGAAACCCAAAGCCGAAGTGATTCTGGTGGCAGAAAACAGCCCGATCAAAACCGTAGCCGATCTTAAAGGTCACAAAGTTGCCTTTCAGAAAGGTTCCAGTTCGCACAATCTTTTACTGCGAGCCCTTCGCCAGGCCGGGCTTAAATTCACGGATATTCAGCCCACTTACCTGACGCCTGCCGATGCCCGCGCCGCGTTCCAGCAAGGTAACGTTGACGCCTGGGCTATCTGGGATCCCTACTACTCCGCTGCATTATTACAGGGCGGCGTGCGGGTGCTGAAAGACGGCACCGATCTCAATCAAACTGGATCGTTTTATCTGGCAGCTCGTCCGTATGCAGAAAAAAACGGCGCTTTTATTCAGGGTGTGCTGACAACCTTTAGTGAGGCCGATGCGTTAACCCGCAGCCAGCGCGAACAAAGCATCGCTTTACTGGCAAAAACGATGGGCTTACCGGCACCGGTTATTGCCTCATATCTGGATCATCGTCCTCCCACCACCATCAAACCGTTGAGCGCTGAAGTTGCCGCCTTACAGCAGCAAACGGCAGATCTGTTTTATGAAAACCGTCTGGTGCCGAAAAAAGTCGATATTCGCCAGCGCATCTGGCAGCCCACTCAACTGGAAGGAAAACAATTATGAGTCTGAATATGTTCTGGTTTTTACCGACCCATGGTGACGGGCACTATCTGGGAACGGAAGAAGGTTCACGTCCGGTTGATCACGGTTATCTGCAACAAATTGCGCAAGCGGCGGATCGTCTGGGTTATACCGGTGTGCTGATCCCAACAGGACGATCGTGTGAAGATGCGTGGCTGGTTGCCGCGTCGATGATCCCGGTGACGCAACGGCTGAAGTTTCTTGTCGCCCTGCGTCCCAGCGTAACCTCACCTACCGTTGCCGCCCGCCAGGCCGCCACGCTTGACCGTCTCTCGAATGGTCGTGCGTTGTTTAATCTGGTCACAGGCAGCGATCCACAAGAGCTGGCAGGCGACGGCGTGTTCCTTGATCATAGCGAGCGCTACGAAGCCTCGGCGGAATTTACCCAGGTCTGGCGGCGCTTATTGCTGGGGGAAACCGTCAATTTCAACGGTAAACATATTCATGTGCGCGGAGCCAAACTGCTCTTCCCGCCGATTCAACAGCCGTATCCTCCGCTTTACTTTGGCGGATCGTCAGATGTCGCCCAGGAGCTGGCGGCAGAACAAGTTGATCTCTACCTCACCTGGGGCGAACCGCCGGAACTGGTTAAAGAGAAAATCGAACAAGTGCGGGCGAAAGCTGCCGCGCATGGACGCAAAATTCGTTTCGGTATTCGTCTGCATGTGATTGTTCGTGAAACCAACGACGAAGCGTGGCAGGCCGCCGAGCGGTTAATCTCGCATCTTGATGATGAGACTATCGCCAAAGCACAAGCCGCATTCGCCCGGACGGATTCCGTAGGACAACAGCGAATGGCGGCGCTACATAACGGCAAGCGCGACAATCTGGAGATCAGCCCCAATTTATGGGCGGGCGTTGGCTTAGTGCGCGGCGGTGCCGGGACGGCACTGGTGGGCGATGGTCCGACGGTCGCTGCGCGAATCAACGAATACGCCGCGCTTGGCATCGACAGCTTTGTGCTTTCGGGCTACCCGCATCTGGAAGAAGCGTATCGGGTTGGCGAGTTGCTGTTCCCGCATCTGGATGTCGCCATCCCGGAAATTCCCCAGCCGCAGCCGCTGAATCCGCAAGGCGAAGCGGTGGCAAATGATTTTATCCCCCGTAACGTCGCGCAAAGCTAAGGAATACGATAATGGCAACGCCAGTGAAAAAGTGGTTATTGCGCGTTGCCCCCTGGTTTTTACCGGTGGGCATCGTGGCGGTGTGGCAACTGGCCTCCTCAGTTGGCTGGCTGTCAACGCGTATTTTGCCCTCACCGGAAGGAGTGGTGATGGCGTTCTGGACGCTCTCCGCCAGCGGCGAATTGTGGCAGCATCTGGCGATCAGCTCCTGGCGGGCGCTCATTGGCTTTTCAATTGGCGGATCGCTGGGGTTGATTTTGGGACTGATTAGCGGGCTATCTCGCTGGGGAGAACGACTGCTGGATACCTCCATTCAGATGTTGCGTAACGTGCCGCATCTGGCGCTGATCCCGCTGGTGATTTTGTGGTTTGGCATTGATGAATCCGCAAAAATCTTTCTGGTGGCGCTCGGCACGCTATTCCCCATTTATATCAACACCTGGCACGGCATCCGTAATATCGATCGCGGTCTGGTGGAAATGGCGCGTAGCTATGGATTATCCGGCATACCGCTGTTTATCCATGTGATCCTGCCTGGCGCCCTGCCCTCAATTATGGTCGGCGTGCGTTTTGCTTTGGGCCTGATGTGGCTGACGCTGATCGTTGCCGAAACTATTTCTGCCAATTCCGGCATTGGTTATCTGGCGATGAATGCGCGGGAGTTTCTGCAAACGGACGTGGTGGTAGTCGCTATTATTCTTTACGCCCTGCTCGGCAAACTTGCTGACGTCAGCGCGCAGCTGTTAGAGCGTCTCTGGTTGCGCTGGAACCCGGCTTATCATTTGAAGGAGGCCACGGTATGAATACTGCTCGTCTGAACCAGGGCACACCATTGTTGCTCAATGCAGTAAGCAAACAATACGCGGAAAATATCGTCCTGAACCAACTGGATTTACATATTCCGGCAGGTCAGTTTGTGGCGGTGGTGGGCCGCAGCGGTGGTGGCAAAAGTACCCTGCTGCGCCTGCTGGCAGGTCTGGAAACGCCAACCGCAGGCGACGTGTTAGCGGGCACCACACCGCTGGCTGAGATTCAGGAAGACACGCGAATGATGTTTCAGGATGCGCGTCTGCTACCGTGGAAATCGGTGATTGATAACGTTGGGTTAGGCCTTAAAGGCCAGTGGCGCGATGCCGCGCGTCGGGCGTTGGCTGCAGTAGGACTGGAGAACCGCGCAGGGGAATGGCCTGCCGCACTTTCTGGCGGGCAGAAACAGCGTGTGGCGCTGGCAAGAGCGTTAATTCATCGACCGGGTTTATTATTGCTTGATGAACCGCTCGGGGCGCTGGACGCCCTGACTCGGCTCGAGATGCAGGATTTGATTGTGTCACTTTGGCAGGAGCACGGCTTTACCGTACTGTTGGTGACGCATGATGTGAGCGAAGCGGTAGCAATGGCTGACCGGGTATTGTTAATTGAAGAGGGAAAAATTGGTCTGGATTTGACGGTGGATATCCCCCGTCCGCGCCGGTTAGGGTCGGTGCGATTAGCGGAGCTGGAAGCGGAAGTTTTGCAACGGGTGATGCAGCGTGGGCACTCTGAACAACCGATTCGGCGTCATGGTTAATATGCCGGATGTGGCACACAAAACCAGCAGTTTCAACGGATTGTAGGCCTGATAAGACGCGTCAAGCGTCGCATCAGGCATTTGGGCACGGCTGCCGGATGCGGCGTGAACGCCTTATCCAGCCTACAAAACCAGCATTTTCAACGGACTTGTAGGCCTGATAAGACGCGTCAAGCGTCGCATCCGGCATTTTGGCTCAAAAGTATCAAGCCAGTGCTTTAGTTATCTTCTCGTACAGATCGCCAGAGAGATTTTCCAGCCCTTTCAACTGCTCCAGCGCCGCGCGCATTTTCTCCTGACGTTTGGCATCGTAACGTTTCAGGCGAATCAGCGGCTCAATCAGGCGTGAAGCCACCTGCGGGTTACGGCTGTTGAGGTCGGTAAGCATTTCCACCAGGAACTGGTAACCGCTGCCATCTTCGGCATGGAACGCTGCCGGGTTGCTGCCCGCAAACGCACCAATCAACGAACGAATACGGTTCGGGTTGCTCATGGTAAATGAGCGATGCTGCAACAGGCCACGCACCGTCTCCAGCACATTCGCCGCCGGGCTGGTGGCTTGCAGGATAAACCATTTATCCATCACCAGACCATCCTGATGCCACTTGTCGTCGTACTCCTGCATCAGCGCGTCACGGCAAGGCAGCTGTGCAGCAACCGCCGCAGAAAGCGCTGCCAGCGCATCGGTCATATTGTTTGCTTCATGGTATTGCTTGCTCACCAGCACGTCAGCCAGATGCGTTTCACCAAAAGCAAGGAAGCGCAGGCAGGCATTACGCAGAGTGCGTTTTGCAATATCTTCATGCTCAACACGGTACTCGCTCTGGTAATTCGCGTTGTAAATAGCCAGTAGCTCATCCGCCAGTTCAGTCGCCAGAGTACGAGTGAGTGCTTCGCGTACTTCGGCAATAGCAATCGGGTCGATGATATCGAACAGTTCAGCCATTTCATTGACAGAAGGCAGCGTCAGGATTTCTGCCGCCAGCGCTGGATCAATCTTCTCATCGAGCAGCACCGCGCGGAAAGCGTCAGCCACATGCACCGGCAGAGACAGCAGCTGCCCTTGCTGATGACGGGCGACGTTTAGCTTGATGTAGGTTGCCAGCAGGCTTTGCGCCGCATCCCAACGGGAGAAATCATTACGCGCATGACGCATCAGGAAGGTCAGTTGCTGATCGCTCCACTTATATTCCAGTTTCACTGGCGCAGAGAATTCGCACAGCAGCGCAGGCACCGGCTGGAAGTAGACATTATCAAAAACAAAGGTCTGTTCAGCCTGGGTGACGTTCAGCACCGAATTCACCGGATGACCGCCTTTCTGCAACGGGATCACTTTGCCTTCGTTATCATACAGTTCGATGGCAAACGGAATATGCAGCGGCTGTTTTTCTGCCTGATCCGGCGTAGCTGGCGTGCGCTGGCTGATGGTCAGGGTGTACTGCTCAGTTTCCGGATTGTAGTCGTCTTTGACAGTCACAACCGGCGTGCCGGATTGGCTGTACCAACGGCGGAAATGGGAAAGATCGACATTCGACGCATCTTCCATCGCCTGCACAAAGTCGTCACAGGTCGCTGCGCTACCATCATGACGCTCGAAATAGAGCTGCATCCCTTTCTGGAAGTTTTCTTCGCCAAGCAGAGTGTGGATCATACGAATCACTTCCGCGCCCTTCTCGTAAACGGTCAGGGTGTAGAAGTTGTTCATTTCAATGACCATATCCGGGCGAATTGGGTGCGCCATCGGGCTGGCGTCTTCTGCAAACTGCAATCCGCGCATGGTGCGCACGTTGTTGATACGGTTTACCGCGCGAGAACCAAGGTCAGAGCTGAATTCCTGATCGCGGAAGACGGTTAAACCTTCTTTCAGGCTGAGCTGGAACCAGTCGCGGCAGGTCACACGGTTACCGGTCCAGTTGTGGAAATATTCGTGACCAATAACACGCTCAATATCGAGGTAATCTTTATCGGTGGCGGTGTCGGTACGGGCCAGCACATATTTGGAGTTAAAGATATTCAGACCTTTATTCTCCATTGCGCCCATATTGAAGAAGTCCACCGCGACGATCATATAGATGTCGAGGTCATACTCCAGGCCGAAGCGTTCTTCATCCCATTTCATGGAGTTTTTCAGCGAGGTCATCGCCCACGGCGCGCGGTCGAGGTTGCCGCGATCGACGTACAGCTCCAGCGCCACTTCGCGACCAGAACGCGTGGTGAAGGTGTCGCGCAGCACGTCGAAGTCGCCTGCCACCAGCGCAAACAGGTAGCACGGTTTCGGGAACGGGTCCTGCCACTGTACCCAGTGACGTCCGTTTTCCAGTTCGCCTTGCGCAACGCGGTTACCGTTGGAAAGCAGGAAGGGATATTTGGTTTTATCGGCAATAATTTTGGTGGTAAAACGCGCCAGCACATCCGGGCGGTCGAGATAATACGTAATATGGCGGAAACCTTCGGCTTCACACTGGGTGCAAAGCGCATCGCCTGACTGATAAAGCCCTTCCAGCGCAGTATTCGCCGCCGGGCTAATTTCATTAACGATCTTAAGCGTAAAACGCTCCGGCAAATTACTGATGACCAGTGCGCCCTCTTCTTCTTTCCAGGCGGTCCACGGCTCATCATTAATATAAACAGAAACCAGTTTGAGGTCTTCGCCGTTGAGACGAAGCGGAACATCTGATGCACCATGACGGACAGCCTGGCTGACCGCGGTAACGACCGTCTTTTGCGCGTCCAGGTCAAAGGTCAAGTCAATATCAGTAATCTGGTAATCCGGCGCACGATAATCGTGACGGTATTTGGCTTGTGGCTGTTGAGTCATAAATAACCTTTAGCATCTTTTATAGAGTCTGGTGTTCAGTCTATTCCTGTTGCGTAAATCGCGCTATGCAGAATCTTCATCTTTTCAGGTACAAACGCCTTTATTGCTACATTTTTATAACATACACCGCGTAATGCCATCGACCAGAAAGGTGGCATATGGTGTGATCGGGGTTCAATAAATTGCGAAACAAGGTATACTCCAGCAGTTCCTGAAGATGTTTATTGTACTAAACGCTCCTGTACGAGGACGCTACTGCGCACCTATGACACAATTCGCTTCTCCTGTTCTGCACTCGTTGCTGGATACAGATGCTTATAAGTTGCATATGCAGCAAGCCGTGTTTCATCACTATTACGATGTGCATGTCGCGGCGGAGTTTCGTTGCCGAGGTGACGATCTGCTGGGTATTTATGCCGATGCTATTCGTGAACAGGTTCAGGCGATGCAGTACCTGCGCCTGCAGGATGATGAATATCAGTGGCTCTCTGCCCTGCCTTTCTTTAAGGCCGACTATCTTAACTGGCTACGCGAGTTCCGCTTTAACCCGGAACAAGTCACCGTGTCCAACGATAATGGCAAGCTGGATATTCGTTTAAGCGGCCCGTGGCGTGAAGTCATCCTCTGGGAAGTTCCTTTGCTGGCGGTTATCAGTGAAATGGTACATCGCTATCGCTCACCGCAGGCCGACGTTGCGCAAGCCCTCGACACGCTGGAAAGCAAATTAGCCGACTTCTCGGCATTAACCGCCGGTCTTGATATGTCGCGCTTCCATCTGATGGATTTTGGCACCCGCCGACGTTTTTCTCGTGAAGTACAAGAAACCATCGTGAAACGTCTGCAACAGGAATCCTGGTTCGTGGGCACCAGCAACTACGATCTGGCGCGTCGGCTTTCCCTCACGCCGATGGGAACACAGGCACACGAATGGTTCCAGGCGCATCAGCAAATCAGCCCGGATCTAGCCAACAGCCAGCGAGCTGCACTTGCTGCCTGGCTGGAAGAGTATCCCGACCAACTTGGCATTGCGTTAACCGACTGCATCACTATGGATGCTTTCCTGCGAGATTTCGGTGTCGAGTTCGCCAGTCGCTATCAGGGCCTGCGCCATGACTCTGGTGACCCGGTTGAATGGGGTGAAAAAGCCATTGCACATTATGAAAAGCTGGGAATTGATCCACAGAGTAAAACGCTGGTTTTCTCTGACAATCTGGATTTACGCAAAGCGGTTGAGCTATACCGCCACTTCTCTTCCCGCGTGCAATTAAGTTTTGGTATTGGGACTCGCCTGACCTGCGATATCCCCCAGGTAAAACCCCTGAATATTGTCATTAAGTTGGTAGAGTGTAACGGTAAACCAGTGGCGAAACTTTCTGACAGCCCAGGCAAAACTATCTGCCACGATAAAGCGTTTGTTCGGGCGCTACGCAAAGCGTTCGACCTTCCGCATATTAAAAAAGCCAGTTAATATCATCAGGGAGCTAATCGGCTCCCTTTTTTTACCTTTAATTCCGAAATCTTTCGCTGCATTTGCGAATTCTGCTTGTCTGATTGCAGATGCCAGGTAACATAGGTATCCCCCCATTTACGGGTGGACAAGTGTTTATTTTTTCCGACTATTAACAGAGAGAATATTATGAGCGTTGTGCCTGTAGCCGACGTACTCCAGGGCCGCGTAGCCGTTGACAGCGAAGTCACCGTGCGCGGATGGGTACGTACCCGCCGAGATTCAAAAGCTGGCATCTCCTTCCTCGCCGTTTATGACGGTTCCTGCTTTGATCCTGTACAGGCTGTCATCAATAATTCTCTGCCCAATTACAATGAAGACGTCTTGCGTCTGACCACCGGCTGCTCGGTCATTGTGACGGGTAAAGTCGTGGCGTCGCCGGGCCAGGGGCAACAATTTGAAATTCAGGCCAGCAAGGTTGAAGTTGCTGGTTGGGTTGAAGATCCAGACACTTACCCGATGGCGGCAAAACGCCACAGCATTGAGTATCTGCGTGAAGTCGCTCACCTGCGTCCGCGCACAAACCTGATTGGTGCCGTCGCGCGCGTTCGCCATACGCTGGCGCAGGCGCTGCATCGCTTCTTTAACGAGCAGGGATTTTTCTGGGTTTCAACGCCACTGATTACCGCATCTGATACCGAAGGTGCAGGCGAAATGTTCCGTGTTTCTACGCTGGATCTGGAAAACCTGCCGCGTAACGATCAGGGCAAAGTGGATTTCGACAAAGACTTCTTTGGTAAAGAGTCTTTCCTGACCGTATCTGGCCAGTTGAACGGCGAAACCTACGCTTGCGCATTGTCCAAAATTTATACCTTCGGCCCGACTTTCCGTGCTGAAAACTCCAACACCAGCCGTCACCTGGCGGAATTCTGGATGCTGGAGCCGGAAGTGGCGTTTGCTAACCTGAACGATATCGCGGGTCTGGCTGAAGCCATGCTGAAATATGTCTTCAAAGCGGTTCTCGAAGAACGCGCTGACGACATGAAATTCTTCGCTGAACGCGTAGATAAAGATGCCGTTTCACGTCTGGAACGCTTCATTGAGGCCGATTTCGCGCAGGTGGATTACACCGACGCAGTGACCATTCTCGAAAACTGCGGCAGGAAGTTTGAAAACCCGGTTTACTGGGGCGTCGATCTCTCTTCTGAGCATGAGCGTTATCTGGCGGAAGAACACTTTAAAGCACCGGTAGTGGTTAAAAACTATCCGAAAGATATTAAAGCGTTCTATATGCGCCTTAACGAAGACGGTAAAACCGTTGCGGCTATGGACGTTCTGGCTCCGGGCATCGGTGAGATCATTGGTGGCTCCCAGCGTGAAGAACGTCTGGACGTGCTGGACGAGCGTATGCTGGAAATGGGCCTGAATAAAGAAGATTACTGGTGGTATCGCGATCTGCGTCGCTACGGTACTGTTCCGCATTCAGGTTTCGGTCTTGGTTTTGAACGCCTGATTGCTTACGTAACTGGTGTGCAAAACGTGCGTGATGTGATTCCGTTCCCACGTACTCCGCGTAACGCCAGCTTCTAATTTAGCGTCTTCAAGAGCCAGCACCCGCTGGCTCTTTTTTTATCCTTTCTGTCAAGTTATCTGTTTGTTAAGTCAAGCAATCTATTTGCAACCCCGCCATAACGATCATCCTGTTACGGAATATTACATTGCAACATTTACGCACAAAAAATAACCCGCATTCTTATTGCGGATTAGTTTTTTCTTAGCTGATAGCACAATTTTCATACTATTTTTTGGCATTCTGGATGTCTGAAAGAGGATTTTGTGCCAGGTCGATAAAGTTTCCATCAGAAACAAAATTTCCGTTTAGTTAATTTAAATATAAGGAAATCATATAAATAGATAAAAATTGCTGTAAATATCATCACGCCTATATGGAAATATGACGATGTTCACAAAGTTCCTTAAATTTTACTTTTGGTTACATATTTTTTCTTTTTGAAACCAAATCTTTATCTTTGTAGCACTTTCACGGTAGCGAAACGTTAGTTTGAATGGAAAGATGCCTGCAGACACATAAAGACACCAAACTCTCATCAATAGTTCCGTAAATTTTTATTGACAGAACTTATTGACGGCAGTGGCAGGTGTCATAAAAAAACCATGAGGGTAATAAATAATGATGAAGCGCAATATTCTGGCAGTGATCGTCCCTGCTCTGTTAGTAGCAGGTACTGCAAACGCTGCAGAAATCTATAACAAAGATGGCAACAAAGTAGATCTGTACGGTAAAGCTGTCGGTCTGCATTATTTCTCCAAGGGTAACGGTGAAAACAGTTACGGTGGCAATGGTGACATGACCTATGCCCGTCTTGGTTTTAAAGGGGAAACTCAAATCAATTCCGATCTGACCGGTTATGGTCAGTGGGAATATAACTTCCAGGGTAACAACTCTGAAGGCGCTGACGCTCAAACTGGTAACAAAACGCGTCTGGCATTCGCGGGTCTTAAATACGCTGACGTTGGTTCTTTCGATTACGGCCGTAACTACGGTGTGGTTTATGATGCACTGGGTTACACCGATATGCTGCCTGAGTTTGGCGGTGACACGGCATACAGCGATGACTTCTTCGTTGGTCGTGTTGGCGGCGTTGCTACCTATCGTAACTCCAACTTCTTTGGTCTGGTTGATGGCCTGAACTTCGCTGTTCAGTACCTGGGTAAAAACGAGCGTGACACTGCACGCCGCTCTAACGGCGACGGTGTTGGCGGTTCTATCAGCTACGAATACGAAGGCTTTGGTATCGTTGGTGCTTATGGCGCCGCTGACCGTACCAACCTGCAAGAAGCTCAACCTCTTGGCAACGGTAAAAAAGCTGAACAGTGGGCTACTGGTCTGAAGTATGACGCGAACAACATCTACCTGGCAGCGAACTACGGTGAAACCCGTAACGCTACGCCGATCACTAATAAATTTACAAACATCAGCGGCTTCGCCAACAAAACGCAAGACGTTCTGTTAGTTGCGCAATACCAGTTCGATTTCGGTCTGCGTCCGTCCATCGCTTACACCAAATCTAAAGCGAAAGACGTAGAAGGTATCGGTGATGTTGATCTGGTTAACTACTTTGAAGTGGGCGCAACCTACTACTTCAACAAAAACATGTCCACCTATGTTGACTACATCATCAACCAGATCGATTCTGACAACAAACTGGGCGTAGGTTCTGACGACACCGTTGCTGTGGGTATCGTTTACCAGTTCTAATAGCACACCTCTTTGTTAAATGCCGAAAAAACAGGACTTTGGTCCTGTTTTTTTTATGCCTTCCAGAGCAATCTCACGTCTTGCAAAAACAGCCTGCGTTTTCATCAGTAATAGTTGGAATTTTGTAAATCTCCCGTTACCCTGATAGCGGACTTCCCTTCTGTAACCATAATGGAACCTCGTCATGTTTGAGAACATTACCGCCGCTCCTGCCGACCCGATTCTGGGCCTGGCCGATCTGTTTCGTGCCGATGAACGTCCCGGCAAAATTAACCTCGGGATTGGTGTCTATAAAGATGAGACGGGCAAAACCCCGGTACTGACCAGTGTGAAAAAGGCTGAACAGTATCTGCTCGAAAATGAAACCACCAAAAATTACCTCGGCATTGACGGCATCCCTGAATTTGGTCGCTGCACTCAGGAACTGCTGTTTGGTAAAGGTAGCGCCCTGATCAATGACAAACGTGCTCGCACGGCACAGACTCCGGGTGGCACTGGCGCACTACGCGTGGCTGCCGATTTCCTGGCAAAAAATACCAGCGTTAAGCGTGTGTGGGTGAGCAACCCAAGCTGGCCGAACCATAAGAGCGTCTTTAACTCTGCAGGTCTGGAAGTTCGTGAATACGCTTATTATGATGCGGAAAATCACACCCTTGACTTCGATGCACTGATTAACAGCCTGAACGAAGCTCAGGCTGGCGACGTGGTGCTGTTCCATGGCTGCTGCCATAACCCAACCGGTATCGACCCTACGCTGGAACAATGGCAGACACTGGCACAACTTTCCGTTGAGAAAGGCTGGTTACCGCTGTTTGACTTCGCTTACCAGGGGTTTGCCCGTGGTCTGGAAGAAGATGCTGAAGGACTGCGCGCTTTCGCGGCTATGCATAAAGAGCTGATTGTTGCCAGTTCCTACTCTAAAAACTTTGGCCTGTACAACGAGCGTGTTGGCGCTTGTACTCTGGTTGCTGCTGACAGTGAAACCATTGATCGCGCATTCAGCCAAATGAAAGCGGCGATTCGCGCTAACTACTCTAACCCACCAGCACACGGCGCTTCTGTTGTTGCCACCATCCTGAGCAACGATGCGTTACGTGCGATTTGGGAACAAGAACTGACTGATATGCGCCAGCGTATTCAGCGTATGCGTCAGTTGTTCGTCAATACGCTGCAGGAAAAAGGCGCAAATCGCGACTTCAGCTTTATCATCAAACAGAACGGCATGTTCTCCTTCAGTGGCCTGACAAAAGAACAAGTGCTGCGTCTGCGCGAAGAGTTTGGCGTATATGCTGTTGCTTCTGGTCGCGTAAACGTGGCCGGGATGACACCAGATAATATGGCTCCGCTGTGCGAAGCGATTGTGGCAGTGCTGTAAGCGTTAAAAACAATGAAGCCCGCTTAAAAAGCGGGCTTTTTTATGCGCCTTTACCAGACGGGCATTTCGTCTTGCAGGAAGGGATTATGCAGGCGCTCATAACCAAGTGTGGATAATGGTCCGTGACCCGGAATAAATGTCACGTCATCCCCCAGTGGCAGCAACTTATCTTTGATTGAAGAAATCAGTTGATTATGATCGCCACGCGGGAAGTCACTGCGCCCTACTCCGCCTTTGAAAATAACGTCGCCAGAAATCAGCAGCTTTGCCCGATCATCAAAAAACACGACATGACCCGGCGTATGCCCAGGGCAATGTAACACCTGTAAAGCCACATTCCCTATGCTGATGGTATCGCCTTCGTTCAGCCAACGATCCGGCGTCAGCGGCTGGCACTCTTCCAGACCAAACATACGACTTTGCGCAGGCAAGCCTTGCAGCCAGAACTCATCTTCTTTTTCCGGGCCAAAAACCGGCACGCCGTAATGTTGCGCCAGTTCCGCCGCTGCACCAACGTGGTCCAGATGACCATGCGTCAGCAGGATCTGCATCAGTGTCAGGCCGCTGGCGTCAACTTCCTGTTTGATTTTTTCCGCATCGCCGCCAGGATCGACCAGTGCGGCCAGGCGGGTTTGTTCACACCAGATCAATGAACAGTTCTGGGAGAATGCGGTGACCGGAATAATACGATAGTTCATACTGCCCCTGTTTCGTTAAGCAATTGCTACCAGTGCCGTGCTGGCCCGGTATCAATATGCACAAAGTTACTACGTGGGTAATATCCTACACCACCTGCGCGCATAGATAACGCGGCTTTGCGAATATTGCTTAACGCGATACCTTCAATATGGAAATCCATCGCCTGCCCTTTCGTGTGATAGCTTTTCTTCGCTACTCCACGGCTGCGGGCGCGTAGTTCATTGTTGGTATCAATGGAACGATAACCGGAAATGAGTTGCACCGGTTTGCGGGTACCTAACAACCCTTGCAGGCGATACAACTGGTCGAATAATCCTGGGTCGATGGACTTTATTTTGTTCGCGCGGTAATCGCGGAAAAAATGGTTAAGTTTTGCCAATTCTTCCTGAATATAGCCTCTGCCATCGAAAAACTCCGCTTTGATTGACTCTCCGGTATGAAGATTATTGAGTGTCAAAATGCGCGGGCGTGGGGTAGAGAGTGTTGCAAACGCAGGGGTCGGCAGGATGGCGGCACCGAGTGCAACGCCACCAAGCGCCAGCAATTTGCGGCGATTAGCGTCGAATTTGTCCATGATAATCAAGTCTACAGGTCAATGTTATCGTTTATATGCACTTCTGGCGCACAAGAGGCACCTTAACCGCCCGTAAAGCAGACGTCAAGATGACTCAACCCCAGCAGTGACGGGGGCTGCAGAGAATTGCCCCCAATCATGCTAATTATTACGACAACTGATTTCCCCGAACTGCTTCATTTACCTGATTAATTGTTCCGCTTTCGATACAATTTGCGAGCTGGATCGCGCAGGCAGATCATAATTGTAAATATCTGTACGATACTGGGTACGACCATCTGCACCAACAAAGGCCGTCAGATAGTAGAGATTCACCGGAATCGACTGCCGAATATTGACGTAACGCGTATCGCCCTGCTTCAGCGCATCAGAAATACGTTTGTCATTCCAGCCTGCATCCTGCAACAGCATATTCGCCAGATCGGAAGCTTTATTCACTCGTACACAGCCTGAGCTCAATGCGCGTGTATCACGCTTGAACAGATTGTGGTTCGGCGTGTCATGCAAATAAATGGCCTCTGAACTCGGCATATTGAATTTATAGCGCCCCAGCGAGTTCCGTGGGCCTGGAGCCTGCTGGAAGCGGAACGGTAAATTCGAGGCCGTGATTGTAGACCAGTCAACCTGCCATGGGTCAATCGCTTCTCTGCTGTTCCAGCCGCGCATCACCGTATAGCCATGGCTTTCGAGATATCCCGGATCGTTGCGCACTTTCGGCAGAATATCTTTGCGTGCCAGAGTTGGTGGTACGTTCCACGGCGGGTTTACCACTACGTTGTTAAGTGCACTGCTCATCATCGGCGTTTTGCGATCGGGGCGACCGACAATGACTCGCGAATCCAGCACCTGATTGCCGTTCTGATAGTAGACCAGCGAATAGGCTGGAATGTTAACCATGATCCCGGTAGAAAGCTCTGTTGGCAGCAAGCGCAATCGCTGGATGTTGAGTGCCAACACGCCAGCACGCTGGGCGGGCGTTACGTTTAACCAGTCACGCGTTGCCGGGCCAATAGCACCATCTGCCCCCAATCCTTGCCATGCCTGAAAACGTTTAACGGCTTCCACCAGTTCATTATCGTAGGCGGCACGAACGACAGGCGCAGGTTTACTACGAGACGTAGTTTGCTTGTCCATCGGCTTAGTTTCTGCTGTTTCAATAGTAACAGCGGATGGGCTGACTACCGCGTCAGTTGGCGTGTCATCGCCAGGTAGCGTAATTTTCGGTCCCCCGTCCAACATGCCTGTACGTTGCAATATTTCGCGCAACGCCGGTACGTCGTTACTCCACTGTCCTGGGCGCAACGTTGCTTTGCCGGTCAGTTGGGGCCACGGTTTGGTGTCACTGAGTAAGGCCAGTAACGATTCATGCATCGCCGCATATTGCGGATGCTGCGGTGCCAATCCTACAACAAACGTAGGCAATTGACCTTTATCCAGCGCCAGCTGCCATTGGTTAATCACCGAAAGCGGCGGCGTTGAAAGCGCATAAGGTTTACTGCTATATAGCCAGCGAGTGCCTTTGACCGGAATATTTGCAATGAAATGGAGATAGCCCATCATCGCATCAGAGAGCACCACGTCGCGTGCCATCCCGTTAACACCAGGATCGGTCAGTAACTCTACCCATTTATTAAACTGCGGCTGGAAACCGGCAATCGCCACCTCTGCCAGCTGTTGCTGGAAGGCTTTAACAGCATCACGGTTTTCCCACATGGGTTGCATATCGCGTGCGGCATACAACAATTGAAGCTGGTTAAGATAAACCGGCTTATAACCTGCGGGTAATTGAGATTCGATTTGCGTGCGGGCTTTTTCAGCCGCACCTTCAGGCAATGGCTGGATCCCCGCCATTATTGCCGTGGCTTGCGCCTGCGGCAGTGCCTCGCCCTGTTCACTGACAGCCACCGGGCTGTCGCCAGGGATTACTTCAGGCTCATCGGCCTGCGCATTGAACAGTGGAGCGAATGTTACGGCCAGGCACAAACTGATTGCCGACAGCCGACGACCACACATCATATTAAGCAACATCCCTTGCCCCCTGTTTTTATCATACTCTGAATAGCCAGGCTGTTATTTTACGACTTGCCTGTACAACGCCAATACTCACGAAAGTATGACGAGCAAGCCTGTTACTCATCAGGCTTATCTTCAGTATATAAACGCCGATACGTTTTTACATAACCTAATGTAAAGAAGTTTAAAGAAAAGCGCGCCGTAATGTGCCACTTTTTTAGTGCAGAAACGGAGTTTTCGGAAAATAAATATCCTCCGGCATAGCCGGAGGTTTTTCAAATGCGCCTATAAGGCTCTCTTACCAGCCGCGCCCTAACAGGCGCACACGATCTGACATTTGCATCCAACTTCG
>NZ_JBJQLL010000019.1:0-79458 GCF_046486405.1 Escherichia sp. WS338
AGCGTCGCATCAGATATTGATGTCGGATGCGGCGTAAACGCCTTATCCGACCTACAAAATCACCCTAAATCAAGCTATTGCGCAGTCTGGCGTAGGCCTGATAAGACGCGGTAAGCGTCGCATCAGGCATCCACATATTGCCGGGTGGATATCCCCGGCAATCTTCAATTATTGATCCGCAGTTTTATCAAATTTGCCCAGCACTTCGCGCTCATAAGCCAGCGCTTTCTTACGGTCAAATTTGTGTTCCCACTTGGCAATCACCAGCACCGCCAGCGCATTACCCACCACGTTCAGCGCAGTACGCGCCATGTCGAGGATACGGTCAACACCGGCAATAAACGCCAGACCTTCCAGCGGGATCCCTACGCTGCCCAGCGTTGCCAGCAACACCACAAACGACACGCCCGGCACGCCAGCAATCCCTTTCGAGGTCACCATCAGCGTCAGCACCAGAATGATTTCCTGCCAGATGGACAGGTCAATGCCATACAACTGCGCGATGAAAATAGCGGCAATACTTTGATACAGCGTCGAACCATCAAGGTTAAAAGAGTAACCGGTCGGCACCACGAAACTGGTGATCGACGCCGGTGCTCCGTAGGCTTCCATCTTCTCAATAATTCGCGGCAGCACGCTTTCAGAGCTGGCAGTGGAGTACGCCAGAATCAGCTCATCTTTCAGAATACGAATCAGGATCCAGACGCTTAACCCGCACAGGCGCGCCACAATTCCCAGCACGACCAGCGCGAAGAACAGAATGGCGAAATGCACCAGCAGCACCAGTTTCGCCAGTGGCCACAGAGACGAGAAACCAAAGTTAGCCACCGTCACCGCAATCAGCGCAAACACACCCACCGGCGCATAACGCATCACCATGTGAGTCACTTTAAACATGGTTTCAGAGATGGAGCGGAACACGGTCACCAGCGGTTCACGATGCGTCGCGGGCAGGGAGGAAAGCCCCAGACCAAACAGCACCGAGAAGAAGATGATCGGCAGCATTTCGCCTTTCGCCATCGACGCCACAATGTTCGTCGGCACCAGCGACAAAATCGTGCCCATAATGCCGTGGGAACTGCTTTGTACCGCTTCCGTCGTGCTCTGATATTTCGAGATATCGACGGTCGCCAGCTGCGACATATCCACCCCGGCACCGGGCTGGAAGACGTTCGCCAGAGTGATCCCCAAAATGATGGCGACGGTGGTGATCACCTCGAAGTAAATAATGGTTTTCGCGCCAATACGCCCGAGCTGTTTGGCATCACCAACACCCGCGATACCCACCACCAGCGTGGAGATCACAATCGGCACAACAATCATTTTGATCAGATGGATGAAGATATCACCCGCCGGAGAGAGCAAATTGACGACCAGCCAGTCGCGGCTGTCGCTATGGTAGTGCAGGTAGCTTCCCAGGAGAATGCCCAGCACCATAGCAAACAGAATCTGCCAGGCCAGGCTGAATTTTATATTTTTCATCAGAATAACTTCCTCAATGGAGCGCCGTTCCCCGTTCAGAAACGCGAGAACGTGACATACTGCCAGGGCATGAATTGTGTTGCGTTGGTTTGTAGATTTTTTTAACGCTTATGATCAGTATCATTTGCGCGGTATGTTGCGCAACCCTTTAACAACAGAGCTTTTCGCTGCATTAATGCATAATAACGCGAGTTTATGGCAGGATTAATGAATAACCATTTGTTATGGAAAGATTTTTATTTGTTTAATCTGCAATAATACTGATTGGTGATTATTTTTGGCATATGTTCATTCGATTATTTTTTATGCAGCTCAATAACATAATCTTCATCACCAGATGATTAATCTGATCTCCGCTGCAACAATTTCGCCATATTAATCGACTCGACCAGCTGTGTCCGGTTGATCCGGGGTGAGTTGAGATCCATCACTTTTTGCCATAGTTCGATGGCCTGCGCGTAATTCGCCTGCATAAACGCATCGGAAGCCAGCAGCATCAGAGCGGTGATTTCGTTAGAGTCCAGCGCGAGGGCTTTATCGATCATTGCGCGTGTCTGGGCGGTCATATGCTGGCTGGCCTGGTAATAAAGCACCGTCGCCAGCGCCGCATACAGTTCAGCGTTCTCACCACGTAGTTGCAACGCCTGACGGTACGCCAGCAGCGAATTGCTGTAATCGTTTTGCCACAGATAGTACTCGCCCAGTAACGCCCATTGTTCGCTGTTTTGTGGATTAGCGCGGATTTTATCCTGCAATGCCTGAAGCTGAGCTTCCGGGGTCTGCTGGCTGGCAAACTGATGTAGCGGATCGCGCTGACGCTGATACTCCGCATGTACCGCCTGCCATTTTGGACTTAACAGATAACTGCTGACACAGAGAAATACCATCAAAATCGTGAGTGTTGTCAGCATTTTCACCGGTATTTGAGGCTGTTTCATCGCTTCGCCCTCACTCGCCAGAGGATCAGTGCCATCAGCAGTAACAACACCACTGGCAGAGCCCACAATAACAGCGTCTGACCCGTTAACGGTGGGTTATAGCGAACAAAATCTCCGTAGCGTTCGGTCATCCAGCCAATGATTTCGACTTCACTTTTCCCCTCTTCCACCATGGTGTAAACCTGATGGCGCATACTAACTGCCACCGGCGCATTGGATTCCAGTAAGTTCTGATTCTGGCACTGCGGGCAGCGTAACTGGCTGGCAATATTTAACGCCTGTTCCTGTTGTTGCGGATTGGCGAATTGCCAGGTGTCTACAACCTGAGCGCGCGCAAAACAGGTAAATAACAGCAGTAGCGTGAGAAGCCCTTTATTCATCGCGCTTCCTCCCCCGCCATCCGCTTAACAATGCGCCCGCAATCATCAACAATCCTCCCCCCCAGATCCAGCGCACACCGCTTTGTACATACAAACGAAAAGCGTAACGATCCGGTCCGGTTTTCTCGCCCATGACCGCATACCAGTCATGGATGCCGTTCCAGCGAATTGACGGTTCCATCATTTGCTGACGACGTGCTTCATAAAAACGCCGCTCCGGCGTCAGTTCACCAATACGTTGCTGATGGTCAAACAGCGCCACTATCGCTTTTTCGCTGGTGTAATTGCCTTTGGCTTGCAGATCGAGGCGCTCAAAACGGAAGGTGTATCCTGCCAGCGTCACCTGCTGACCCGGCTGTAAATTCAGGCTGATCTCCTGACGGCTGACGCTGGAGACCACGATCCCCGAGGCAAATAACAGCACGCCCGCATGAGCTACCAGCGCCGGAAGCTGCACGCGTTTGCCAGAGACAAACGTCGCCAGCACAATCACCACCAGCATCAACAGACCAAACGGTAACGTTGCGCGGTTAAAATATGGCGCACCAACGGAGAGGCGTCCCCAGCCCAGCAGGCCGTAAATCATCGGATAAAGCGTTCCCACCAGCACGATCAGGAGCACTGCGCAAAACAGCAACAGCGTAGCGAGGATTAACATTTCCCGCGATAACCCCGAAAAACGCACCGCCGGGCCACCGTCCCGCGCTCGCCAGCCATACAGTGCCAGAGACGCAAGGCTAATCAACACAAACAGACTGAACAGCGGTACAGCGCGGACGTTATCCAGCGCGAACGCATGGACCGAAACCAGAATACCAGAACGGACAATCAACGTGCCCAACAGCGACAACATCAGAGTAACTATTGCCAGCAGCAGCGACCAGTGACGGAAAATCCCCCGCTGGCGTGTCAGGGACAAACTGTGCAGCAGTGCAGTGGCAGAAAGCCAGGGTAATAAAGAGGCGTTTTCCACCGGGTCCCAGAACCACCAGCCGCCCCAGCCCAGTTCGCAATAGGCCCACCAGGAACCGAGGATGATCCCCGCCGTTAATGCGCTCCAGCCTGGTCGTGCCCAACGCCAGCAAATTCGGGCGCAGGTACCATCAAACTCGCCGCGCAGTAAACTCGCCAGCGCCACGCTCGCCGCCACCATCAAACCGCCGTAGCCGAGATAAAGCAGCGGTGGATGAAAGATAAGACCGGGATGTTGCAGCATCGGATTGAGATCGCGGCCTTCGATTGCTGGTGGAAATATCCGCACGAAGGGATCGGACCACAGCACCACAAACAGTAGCAGTGCGGCGAGCATGAGAGATAAAACGGCTAGCGTCAGCGGAAATAGCGGATCGGTTTGCTGTCGATAATGCCAGGCAAACAGCGCGCTCCAGGCGGAAAGCAGCAGCACCCAAAGCAGCAGCGAACCTTCATGACCGCCCCACACCGCCGCCAGTTTGAGTTCCCACGACAGCAGGCTATAGCTATGTTGGGCGACATAAATGACCGAGAAATCGCTGATGAGAAAACAATACGTCAGTACGCCAAAGGCGAGCAGCAGGAGCGCGAACTGCGCCAGAATGCCGATGCAAGTGAGTCGCATCATGGCAGGCCAGCGCAACCGCACTCCCGCGAAGGCCGTCAACGGGGTCAACACGTTGACCCCGAGACTTAACAACAATGCCAGAAAACCGACTTCAGGAAGGAATACGTCCAGAAACCACCTCTGTTCTGGCTTACGCCACCGTTAACTGCCCGGCGTAGAGAATGAAAAAGCGCAGCATCAACACGCCGACCAGGCTGGCCCCACATGCCGCCAGCACGGCAGGAATGCCGGAACTGCGATTGACCCACGGTTTGAGCAACATTGGCACAATCAGCCCCAGCCCGGCGACACCAAGCCAGAACCACCACGTCCAGAAACCGCCGCCCAATGCCGCCACCAGCGCACGCACTTTACCGTCATCGCCCAGCGCCAGACCGACAAAAAACGCCACCAGCAAGAAGATTTCACCCCATACCACGGGGATTTCCATACTGTGTACAAAGTGCGCTTCCGTGGAATGCGGGTTACTGCGTTGGCGTATCGCCATGGCGATCAGCGCCACCGCCGCACCGGACGAGATGCCGGAGAAGAGGAACAGCACCGGCAGGATCGGGTTATTGAGGAACGGATACGATTTCAGCGCCGACAGCAGAAAGCCGGTATAAGCCCCCAACAACACCGCCAGCACCAGCATCAATGTTTCCAGTCCGCGATGAACGGGCGTCAGCAGGCTCAAGACCTTTTGCACGATCCCCAGCTTCGGCAACCAGCGTTGTTGCAGGGCAAGCAAATCATGTTCAAAGATTTTCGCCAGCCACAGCACCAGCACCACCATGTAAAGCTGAAACAGCATCACCCCCATCGACATCACCGAGGTAAAACTGTAGTGGAACATCAGCTTCCAGAAGGTCCACGGTCTTGTCAGGTGGAAGACGAGGATCAACAGACCGAGGATCACCGCGCCAGGCCCGACAATCAGCGTGGTGCGCAGCAACGTACTGTCTGCACCGCCTGCCTGAGGGTAGAAGCGACGTAACAGCACGGCCAGCGTCACCAGACCGGCAGAAATACCAATCAAAAACAGGTAGATGGCAATCGGCCAGTCCCACACCAGCGATTCAAAATGAAATGCGGAAGTCTGCGTCATTGGCTCACCTCCCCGTATTTAAACGGTACGCGGTACAGCTTCGGTTTGGTTCCCAGCGCCAGCTTGTAGCGGTAAGTGGGCTTCTGGCGCAGCAGTTGCGAAACCTCACTGTTGGGATCGTCCAGATTGCCAAACGTCAGCGCCTTCGTCGGGCAAGCCTCAACGCACGCGGGCAGCTTACCGGCCTGCAAATTGGTCTTACGGCAGAAATCGCATTTGTCCGCTGTCTTCGTGACCGGATGGATAAAGCGCACGCGGTACGGACAGGCGGCGATGCAGTACTGACAACCGACGCAGAGATCCGGATTAACATCGACAATCCCACTGGCAGCGTCGCGAAAAGACGCACCGGTCGGGCAGACGTCAACGCACGGCGCATGATCGCAGTGCTGGCAAGACTTACGGAAGAAGCGATATTTCACATCAGGAAATTCGCCCTGCGGCTCGCTACGAATAATCGTCAGGCGCGAGACGCCTTCCGGCACCTTGTTCACTTCCCGACAAGCATCCATACAGGCGGTACAGCCGATGCATAACGACTCGTCATGCACCATGCCGTAACGCACCCCATTGATATTCAACGTTTTCGCCACCACGCGTCCTGCGGTGCCGCTGACGGCGGCCAGCACGCCGACGCCGGTGAGAAACTGGCGACGAGACCAGGTCATGGCTGCTCCTTAAGCAACGGAACAGACGCCGGGTTAAAGTTCGGATTGGTGCGTTGATCGCTGTGGCAATCGACGCAAATCTTAATCCGTCCTTTGTCACTTAACGTCTGCATCGTATCTTGCTGTGGATGCAGGGAATGGCAGCTGGCGCACGCCACTTTGGTTACGTGGACATCGTGCGGCCAGAACGCTTTTTGCAACTGTTCCGGCAGATGGCAGGACATACAGACGCTGTTCTGCTCTCCAACCTTGTACATCGGCTCGTTAAAGCGCATCACATCTTTCACCCCTTCGCGGTGTTGCGGTGATGGCTGACCGTGGCAGTTGGTGCAGGTGACCGGCAGTTTGTTATTCGGGTTGATAACAGAAGCATGTTTGCCATGCATACCTTCGGTATCTGGCTTATGACAGTCCAGACAGGCGGCATCCGGGTTACGCTGCTGGGTAACTTCGTAGCGATCATCAGATGCCTGCGCCGCAGGGGTAGCGGTAATTCCGTTCAGGCTCCACAACAGGCCCGACGCCAGCACCCCGGCAGTTAATAACGAACGTAATACGCTCATATTCACTCCATTGTGTTTTCCGCCCCTTGCGAGGCGGAACGGGGTTATTGGCTTAACAGACCGTTTTTACGTGCCTGCTCTTCCCACTGCGGGATCACCGTTTTGATGAAGTCCTGCTTCTCGGCCTTGATTTGCTCCATGTTCAGGCCAATGGCCTGCTGGGCTTTCTCTTTGGTCGAGATATCCGGGATCTGGATTTCATGGGTAATGCCTTTGGTCGCCAGCAGGCGCGCCAGTTTGGTGCGTGCATCCGCCGCTTTATCCATCGCCGTACCGAGCATCCTCAGACCTTCTTCCGGTGCGTGCATATGAATGCCGTGGGAAGCGATCGCCAAATCCCAACGCCACTGGGCATGACGGATATCGTCCTGAATCGGCTTCATTTCGGCTTCCGTTGCGCCTGCATCCAGCGCCGCTTTCGCTTCGAAGTGAGCGTGAACCAGTTGATCTTCAACCTTGATTTTCAGGTCGTTAATCGACTGCTTACGTTCCGCGACCACTTTCTGCAAGGCAGCTTTGTCCTGGGTATGGCAGTTCGCACAAGTCTGGGCGAAGTTATCAAACGGATTACCAATTTTATGGTCGGTGTAGAGTTTGCCTTCGGCGTTCTGCACTTTTGGCATATGGCAATCGATACAGGTCACGTTGTTTTTGCCGTGAATGCCCGCTGTCCAGGTTTCATATTCCGGGTGCTGCGCTTTCAGCATTGGCGTTTTCGACAGGGAGTTAGTCCAGTCAGAGAAGGCAATTTTGTCGTAATACTGCTCCATATTTTCGACTTTCATGCCGTCATCCCACGGGAATTTAACCGCTTTGTTTTTGCCGTCGAAGTAATACTCCACATGGCACTGACCGCAAACCATCGATTGCTGGTCGAAACGTCCGGCTTTCTCAAAAGGTTTACCAATGGCTTCCATCGCGCGAGCCGCATACGGACGGGAAAGGGTTAACTCCGGTTTGCCTTTGGCGAACTCTGGTGAGGCGGTGTTATGGCAATCGGCACAACCTAAGTTGTTGACGATTTCCGGGCCGCCGCGCGCCCATTTTCCGTGGAAGTAGCCATCTTCGCCGTCTTTCTGGATCAGACGCGCCACATCCGGGCTTTTACAACTCCAGCATGCCATCGGTAGCGGACCATCTTCAGCGTTTTTCGGCGCACCGGTACGCAGGGTTTCACGCACATCGGTCACAGCAAAGGCATGTCCACGCGGCTTGTTGTAATCGCGCGAGAAGGGATACCCTGCCCACAGGATCACCAGCCGTGGATCTTCCGCCAGGGCGTCAACACGCTCTGACTGTTCCGAGGTAGCTTTCCAGGAGAGATATTGATCGGGATGCTGCGGGGCAAAGGTTTCATTCTTCGCTTCCACAGTTACAGGTGTTGCGGGAGCAGCCGTTTGTTCAGCGTGAACAGAAGTGAAAAAGAAAAAAGGAATCAATAAGCTGAAGATACGGCGTGCGTTTATTTTTATCCTTGTCATAGGGCTTCATCCGAATTGCGCCATTGTTGCAATGGCGGTTTTTATTGTTTTTCACGACAGTAACCGCACCTACACTGTCATGACATTGCTCGTCCCTATGTGTAACAAATAACCACACTATGAATGTTGTCTTTAATCAATTGTAAGTGCATGTAAAATACCACTTTAGAGTTAGTCAGTATCTTCCTCTTTTTCAACAGCATGCATAACTGCATGTTCCTCAAAGAATTAATCAACTTTTGTTGCTGACCTTCAAAAATTACCCTGCCGTTTATTTGCACAATTCTACTTTTGCGTGATCTGTCGCCCAAATACTAAACAAAACTGCCAATACCCCTACATTTAACGCTTATGCCACATATTATTAACATCTTACAAGGAGAACAAAAGCATGAGTCAAATTCACAAACACACCATTCCTGCCAACATCGCAGACCGTTGCCTGATAAACCCTCAGCAGTACGAGGCGATGTATCAACAATCTATTAACGTACCTGATACCTTCTGGGGCGAACAGGGAAAAATTCTCGACTGGATCAAACCTTACCAGAAGGTGAAAAACACCTCCTTTGCCCCCGGTAATGTGTCCATTAAATGGTACGAGGACGGCACGCTGAATCTGGCGGCAAACTGCCTTGACCGCCATCTGCAAGAAAACGGCGATCGTACCGCCATCATCTGGGAAGGCGACGACGCGAGCCAGAGCAAACATATCAGCTATAAAGAGCTGCACCGCGACGTCTGCCGCTTCGCCAATACCCTGCTCGAGCTGGGCATTAAAAAAGGTGATGTGGTGGCGATTTATATGCCGATGGTACCGGAAGCTGCGGTCGCGATGCTGGCCTGCGCCCGCATTGGCGCGGTGCATTCGGTAATTTTCGGCGGCTTCTCGCCGGAAGCCGTTGCCGGACGCATTATCGATTCTAACTCACGGTTGGTGATCACTTCCGACGAAGGCGTGCGTGCCGGGCGTAGTATTCCGCTGAAGAAAAACGTTGATGACGCGCTGAAAAACCCGAACGTCACTAGCATTGAACATGTGGTGGTACTGAAGCGTACTGGCGGGAAAATTGACTGGCAGGAAGGGCGCGACCTCTGGTGGCACGACCTGGTTGAGCAAGCCAGCGATCAGCACCAGGCGGAAGAGATGAACGCCGAAGATCCGCTGTTTATTCTCTACACCTCCGGTTCTACCGGGAAGCCGAAAGGCGTGCTGCACACTACCGGCGGTTATCTGGTGTACGCGGCGCTGACCTTTAAATATGTCTTTGATTATCATCCGGGTGATATCTACTGGTGCACCGCCGATGTGGGCTGGGTTACCGGACACAGTTATTTGCTGTACGGCCCGCTGGCCTGCGGCGCGACCACGCTGATGTTTGAAGGCGTACCGAACTGGCCGACGCCTGCCCGTATGGCGCAGGTGGTGGACAAGCATCAGGTCAATATTCTCTATACCGCGCCCACGGCGATTCGTGCGCTGATGGCGGAAGGTGATAAAGCGATCGAAGGTACTGACCGTTCGTCGCTGCGCATTCTCGGTTCCGTGGGCGAGCCAATCAACCCGGAAGCGTGGGAGTGGTACTGGAAAAAAATCGGCAACGAGAAATGCCCAGTGGTCGATACCTGGTGGCAGACCGAAACTGGCGGTTTCATGATCACCCCACTGCCTGGCGCTACCGAGCTGAAAGCCGGTTCGGCAACACGTCCGTTCTTCGGCGTGCAACCGGCGCTGGTCGATAACGAAGGTCACCCGCTGGAAGGGGCCACCGAAGGCAGTCTGGTGATCACCGACTCCTGGCCGGGTCAGGCGCGTACGCTGTTTGGCGATCACGAACGTTTTGAGCAGACCTACTTCTCCACCTTCAAAAATATGTATTTCAGCGGCGACGGCGCGCGTCGCGATGAAGATGGCTATTACTGGATCACCGGGCGCGTGGACGACGTGCTGAACGTCTCCGGTCACCGTCTGGGAACGGCAGAGATTGAGTCGGCGCTGGTGGCACATCCGAAGATTGCCGAAGCCGCCGTAGTAGGTATTCCGCACAATATTAAAGGTCAGGCGATCTACGCCTACGTCACGCTTAATCACGGGGAGGAACCGTCACCAGAACTGTACGCAGAAGTCCGCAACTGGGTGCGTAAAGAGATTGGCCCGCTGGCGACGCCAGACGTGCTGCACTGGACCGACTCCCTGCCTAAAACCCGCTCCGGCAAAATTATGCGCCGTATTCTGCGCAAAATTGCGGCGGGCGATACCAGCAACCTGGGCGATACCTCGACGCTTGCCGATCCTGGCGTAGTCGAGAAGCTGCTTGAAGAGAAGCAGGCCATCGCGATGCCATCGTAACCCACAATTGCCGGATGCGAGTCGGTAACGGTTTGTAGGCCTGATAAGACGCGACAGCGACGCATCAGGCGTTGATTGCCGGATGCGGCGTAAACGCCTTATCCGGCCTACATTCGGCAACGGCTGTAGGCCTGATAAGACGCGACAGCGTCGCATCAGGCGTTGATTGCCGGATGCGGCGTGAATGCCTTATCCGGCCTACATTCGGCAAGGGTTACCCAAGCGTTAACCTTCTCCCATAAGGGAGCGGGAATTAAAACAATCCCTACATTACCTCTGGAGAATCTGTGATGAATGGTACGATTTATCAGCGGATAGAAGACAATGCGCATTTCAGGGAGTTAGTCGAAAAACGGCAACGGTTTGCCACCATCCTGTCGATTATTATGCTGGCAGTTTATATCGGCTTTATTTTACTGATCGCCTTCGCGCCCGGCTGGCTGGGCACCCCGCTGAATCCGAACACCAGCGTCACACGCGGTATTCCGATTGGTGTTGGAGTAATTGTGATCTCCTTTGTTCTCACTGGTATCTACATCTGGCGGGCGAACGGCGAATTCGACCGTCTTAATAATGAAGTCCTGCATGAGGTACAAGCATCATGAAAAGAGTTCTGACGGCGCTTGCCGCCACACTCCCTTTCGCAGCTAACGCCGCGGATGCTATTAGCGGGGCCGTAGAGCGCCAGCCAACAAACTGGCAGGCGATTATTATGTTCCTGATTTTCGTCGTGTTTACGCTCGGCATTACCTACTGGGCGTCAAAACGCGTACGTTCGCGTAATGACTACTACACCGCAGGCGGCAATATCACCGGTTTTCAGAATGGGCTGGCGATTGCCGGGGACTATATGTCCGCCGCCTCATTCTTGGGGATCTCCGCGCTGGTGTTTACCTCCGGCTATGACGGCTTAATTTACTCGCTGGGCTTCCTGGTAGGCTGGCCAATCATTCTGTTCCTGATTGCCGAACGTCTGCGTAACCTGGGCCGCTACACCTTTGCCGATGTAGCCTCTTACCGCCTGAAACAAGGGCCGATTCGTATTCTTTCGGCCTGTGGTTCTCTGGTGGTGGTGGCGCTTTACCTTATCGCCCAGATGGTGGGCGCAGGTAAACTCATCGAGCTGCTGTTTGGCCTTAACTATCACATTGCGGTGGTGCTGGTCGGCGTGCTGATGATGATGTACGTCCTGTTCGGCGGCATGCTGGCGACCACCTGGGTACAGATTATCAAAGCCGTTCTGTTGCTGTTCGGTGCCAGCTTTATGGCCTTTATGGTGATGAAACACGTCGGCTTTAGCTTCAACAATCTGTTCAGCGAAGCGATGGCGGTACACCCGAAAGGTGTCGATATCATGAAGCCAGGCGGGCTGGTGAAAGATCCGATCTCAGCACTGTCGCTGGGGCTCGGACTGATGTTTGGTACGGCGGGCTTGCCGCATATTCTGATGCGCTTCTTTACGGTCAGCGATGCCCGCGAAGCACGTAAGAGCGTGTTCTACGCCACCGGATTTATGGGCTACTTCTACATCCTGACCTTTATTATCGGCTTCGGCGCAATCATGCTGGTTGGTGCGAATCCGGAATATAAAGATGCTGCGGGCCATCTGATTGGTGGTAACAACATGGCGGCAGTTCACCTGGCCAATGCGGTGGGCGGCAACCTGTTCCTCGGCTTTATTTCAGCGGTTGCTTTCGCCACTATCCTCGCGGTGGTAGCGGGGCTGACGCTGGCGGGCGCATCGGCGGTGTCTCACGACCTGTACGCTAACGTCTTCAAAAAAGGCGCGACCGAACGTGAAGAGCTGCGGGTATCGAAAATCACCGTTCTGATTTTGGGTGTGATTGCCATTATCCTCGGCGTGCTGTTTGAGAATCAGAACATCGCCTTTATGGTGGGGCTGGCGTTTGCCATCGCGGCGAGCTGTAACTTCCCGATCATTCTGCTTTCCATGTACTGGTCGAAACTGACTACCCGTGGCGCAATGCTGGGCGGCTGGTTAGGACTGATTACTGCGGTGGTGCTGATGATCCTCGGTCCGACGATTTGGGTACAGATCCTCGGTCACGAAAAAGCCATCTTCCCGTATGAATACCCGGCACTGTTCTCTATCAGCGTGGCATTCCTCGGTATCTGGTTCTTCTCGGCAACGGATAATTCAGCGGAAGGTGCGCGCGAGCGTGAACTGTTCCGTGCGCAGTTTATCCGCTCCCAGACTGGCTTTGGCGTTGAGCAAGGCCGCGCGCATTAATCTCCACTAGCCTCTGGTCACCTGACCAACGGTAAAAAGGTGCGATGTACTGCACCTTTTTACCGATTACACCGCCAAAGCGTTATTGGTTCTCTTCAATCAACAACGCTTCAAGCAAATCGAGATCGTGCAGTAATTTTTGCAGCGTTTCATTGCTGATCTCCCGCGTGGCGCGCAGGTGGTACAGTTCAGCACGTTCAGAACGCAATGCCGCCAGACGGAAGCGACGCTCAAGGTTCTCTTCCTGCACGGAACTTTCAACGTCGTTACGTCCATCGGCGCGACGACGCAGGTTACCAATGACGCGAGAACTAACCTCTGTGAGCAGCTGGTTATCGATATTCTCTTCGGTATCCGCCGCCAGACGCTCCTCCATTTTCTGGATCGCCACAATCGCCACTTCTGCCGTTGCCGCTCGCGCAATACGTTCCTCTTTCAATTGTTGCGAATGGTCCGCGACTTCAATGTGTTGTAGCAGAATAGGCAACATCACCACGCCGACAAACAGCGAGAAGAGAATGACACCAGCCGCCAGGAACACCAGCTCATAGCGCGCCGGGAAGACGTTACCATCCGGCAAGAGCAGCGGGATTGAGAGCACACCAGCCAGAGTGATCGCCCCACGCACCCCGGCGAAAGACGCGATCAGGATTTCTCGTGTGGTCCACGAACCAAACTCCATCGGCTTCTTCTTCAGGAAGCGGTTGCTGAACTTTTTCATCGTCCACAGCCAGCCGAAACGGACCAGCATCAGCGCCGCATAAATCAGAATGATATCGGTAAACAGCATCCAGATTTCGACGTTAGGGTCGATTTCTGCCGCCATCAGCGACGTCTCCAGAATACCCGGCAGCTGCAGACCTAACAGCAGGAATACCATGCCGTTAAAGACAAATTCCAGCATCGCCCAGGTACTGTTTGCGCGCAGGCGCATTGCCAGCGGCGCACGGCGCATCACACCGGAACGGGTGATGGTCATCCCGGCGGCAACCGCAGCGAGGATACCGGAAACGCCAATATGTTCGGCAATCAGATAAGAAGCGAATGGCAGCAGGAACAGCAGGACGATCTGCGTCGCGGGTTCATCACCGCCCCAGCGGCTGAGGAATCGCAGCGAGCGACCGTACAGCCAGCTCACCACAAAACCGGCGAGAATACCGCCAATGGCCACTTTCATAAATTCGACCGTCGCACCACCGACGGTGAAGATCATCGTCCCCATCGCCACTGCCACGGCAAACTTCAACGACACCAGACCGGAGGCGTCATTCATCAACGCTTCGCCCTGCAAAATGCCCATGATTTTTTTCGGGATGCGCCCTTCGCCAACAATCCCCGAGAGCGCCACAGCATCGGTCGGAGAAAGCACCGCCGCCAGCGCAAAGGCGGGGATCAGCGGAATGCCCGGCACCACCCAGTAAATAAGAAAGCCAATGCCGACCACGGTGACCACCACCAGCGCCAGCGCGAGGCCGAAAATCTCTCGACCATGTTCGAGAAATTCACGGGTCGGCGTTTTCCAGCCATCAGCGAACAGCAACGGCGGGATAAACAAGACTAAAAAGAGTTCAGGATCAAACTCCACATGCAAACCAAACGTCGGCCACGCCAGTAGCGCACCGATGGCGATTTGCATAAGCGGAAGCGGGATCTGAAAGGGCATGACACGAGTGACCACCCCGGACAGCGAGACCACGAGGGTCATTATCAGTATGGTGAAGAAGATTTCCATGCGTTCCCTGTTTGCGATGTTTTTTATGATCTGAGAAAGGCGTTATGCCTGAATTCTCATTTTTTCAGAATATCGCAAAAGCTCACACAATGTGCGGAGAAAATAAAAACGGGCAGCCATTGCCACCCGTTTTCAGAATCATATGAAAGATTAGATAGCCCAGCCACCCGCATAGAAGGTCACCAGCGCCACAGCGATAACGACCGTACCGATGTTCAACTTGCGCCATTCGCCGGAAACCAGACGACCAATCACCAGAGTCGCGAAGCCGATCATGATGCCTGTTACGATGTTACAGGTCAGCACGATGAATACCGCCGTAACCAGACCCGCCATCGCATCAACAAAATCAGCAAAGTCGATTTTCGCCACGTTACTCAGCATCAGCAGGCCAACGTACATCAGCGCCGGAGCCGTTGCATACCCCGGAACGAGGTAAGAGAGCGGAGAGAGGAACAGAATCAGCAGGAACAGCACGCCAACGGTGATAGCCGTCAAACCGGTTTTACCGCCCGCCGCCGTACCCGCCGCAGACTCGATGTATACCGCTGCCGGAGCTGCACCCACCAGGCCAGAGAAAACGCTGCTCATGGAGTCAGTGGTCAGTGCTTTCCCGCCGTCGATGATCTGCCCATCTTTATCCAGCAGGTTCGCCTGGCCGGCGACGGCACGGATAGTTCCGGTGGCATCAAATACTGCCGTCATCACCAGCGCCAGAACGCTTGGCAGGACTACAGGATTCAGCGCGCCCATAATGTCCAGGCTGCCAATTAGTGAATTGCCGTTTTCATCGCTCAATGAAGGCATGGCGAAAACGCCGGAGAAATGGACGTTAGGATCGAAGATCAAACCGACAATTGAGATACCGATAATGGTCAGCAGAATGCCACCAGGGACTTTCAGTTTTTCCAGGCCGATAATCACTGCCAGCCCCACCAACGACATCATCACCGGAAAGGTCGTGAAATCCCCCAGCGCGACGGGCAGACCATCAAGTGGGTTTTTAATCACCAGACCGACACCATTAGCAGCAATCAGCAGCAGGAACAGACCGATACCAATCCCCGTGCCGTGCGCCACACCGTGCGGCAAGTTGCGCAAAATCCAGCTACGGATACCCGTGGCAGAAATGACCGTAAACAGCACACCCATCAGGAACACGGCACCCAGCGCGACAGGTACGCTAATATGTTGCCCCAGCACCAGACTGAATGCGGTAAACGCCGTCAGGGAGATGGCGCAACCAATCGCCAACGGCAGATTAGCCCACAGACCCATCACGATAGAACCGAGTCCGGCAACCAGACAGGTCGCAACGAAAACTGCCGCAGGCGGGAAGCCTGCTTTACCCAACATGCCCGGAACGACGATAACCGAGTAGACCATCGCCAGAAATGTTGTTAACCCGGCAACCACTTCCTGACGGACAGTGCTTCCACGTTGTGAAATTTTAAACCAGGCGTCGAGTGAACCGCCGGTACGCGCTGATGGCGTAGACATAAGAAAACATCCCCTGAGAGTTTAATTTTCGTCAAGATGCGTGGCGGACAATCCCCTGCCAGCGAAACGTTATCTTCCTGCTCCAGGTTTGCGACAAATTGGTGCGTCGCAAAAAAGCAAACGTTTAGCTCCGCGCATACAAAACGGGTGGTAAAAAAAGCAAACGATTATCCGGCGATCATAGCGGCTTTTTCAACCGAAGTTTGCTGCTTTTTTCTCTTTTATTGTCTTGACGATGAAAAACCAGGCAATTGATGCGCAAACGTTATCGTCGATGCGCAAGATTGCAGCGTTATCGAGCCGTATACCGTTCAGGATTGCGATAAAAAATCGTCTGAGATGACAAAAATATTGCGGCTAAAAAGTGTACTTTTACACTGGCGAAGAAACGCCGGTGACATACAATTAAAGCATCAACACCAACCGGAACCTCCACCACGTGCTCGAATGAGGTGTGTTGACGTCGGGGGAAACCCTCCTGTGTACCAGCGGGATAGAGAGAAAGACAAAGACCGGAAAACAAACTAAAGCGCCCTTGTGGCGCTTTAGTTTTGTTCATCTTCCAGCAAGCGTGCGCCTGTGCCTTCTTCTCCTAAGCGGTCGCCCGGGTTACGCAATGGGCAATCACTGCGCGAAAGGCAGCCACAACCAATACATCCGTCCAGCTCGTCACGCAGCGCCACTAAGGTATGAATGCGCCGATCCAACTCTTCTCGCCATTGGGACGAAAGCTGTTTCCACTCTTTCGCACTTAATGTATGCCCTTCGGGCAACACGCCAAATGCTTCACGAATGGTCGCCAGCGGAATGCCAATACGCTGAGCAATTTTGATGATTGCGACATATCGCAACACATCACGTTTATATCGCCGCTGATTGCCACTATTACGGATACTGCTAATCAACCCTTTGCTTTCATAGAAATGCAGCGCCGATACCGCCACACCGCTGCGTTTTGCCACTTCGCCGGGGGTTAGCAGCGCTTTAATGCGGGGTAATTTCTTTTCCATAAATCGCTTTACCTCAAGTTAACTTGAGGAATTATACTCCCCAACAGATGAATTAACGAACTGAACACTGAAAAGAGGCAGATTTATGTCCCATCAGAAAATTATTCAGGATCTTATCGCATGGATTGACGAGCATATTGACCAGCCGCTTAACATTGATGTCGTCGCAAAAAAATCAGGCTATTCAAAGTGGTACTTACAGCGGATGTTCCGTACTGTGACGCATCAGACACTAGGTGATTACATTCGCCAACGCCGCCTGTTACTGGCCGCCGTTGAGTTGCGCACCACCGAGCGTCCGATTTTTGATATCGCAATGGACCTGGGTTATGTCTCGCAGCAGACCTTCTCCCGCGTTTTCCGTCGGCAGTTTGATCGCACTCCCAGCGATTATCGCCACCGCCTGTAGTTTTATTGCCCGCGCGTTAACTCCCGCGCGGGTAATTGCTCCATCCATTGCATAAACACCTGCGGCGGCATCGCCTTCGCAAAGAACCATCCCTGGCAATAGCGCACGCCGCGTTTGCGCAGCCAGTTAACCTGCTCCTCAGTTTCGACGCCTTCAGCGATCGTTTTTAACCCCAGACTGTGCGCCAGCTCGATGATGTGTTCCGCAATCAAATGACTGGTTTTATGGGTGGTCAGCGTCTCAACAAACGATTTATCGATTTTCAAAATATCGACATTCAATGATTTAAGGTTATGCAAGTTAGAGTAGCCAATACCAAAATCATCAATTGCCACTTCGTAACCAGCCTGGCGGAAAGCCAGAATAATCGGCGTCATTTTGTCGACATCAAGAAATGCATGTTCAGTCACTTCAAATTTAATTTGCTGCGGACGCACCGCATATTGCTCTGTTTTCTGGTTGGTTCGCGCTATCAACCGTGACGTATGAAAATCGGAGGCCGACAGGTTAATAGAAACATAGCGATCGACATGTGTTGCCAGGTACACGCCCAGATCGCGGAAGACATTATCAATAACATAATCAGTTATCTGTTCGATCATCCCCTCCTTTTCTGCCAGCGGAATAAACTCTGCCGGATTCATTACTTGCCCCTGCTCACCAGGCCAACGTAACAATGCTTCAGCTCCGATACATTTTTCTGTTTTGATATCGATTATTGGCTGGTAATAAAGGCAAAGTTGATGTTTTTCGAGGGCGCGTTGCAATTTGCGTTTGGGAGACAAATAGTTTTGTCGAATACGTAGCCAGAGTAATAACAGAACAAGACTCCCCAAAATACCGGCGGGTAACGCAAAAATAAGATGATTATAAAAATGCGCTATAAGACGTTGATATGAAGTCGCAACAATGGCTGCAATCGGGCGTTTTGTCGAATAAACTGTCGCATATAAATAGCCATTTCTTTGTACGGTTAAATCATTCAAATGAATCAGCGGAGAAAACGTTGCTGCCGAGGCCTCGTTGCTTAACGAGAAAAAGGTTTTTGTCACCGTATCATACACACCCCATTGCAATGTCGGATCATCAGACATCACTTCACTCCAGAAGAGAGGGTTGATAACCGCCACATAATTTCCCCGCTGCATATAGGTCATTTTATAGCCAGAGAAAAAAGGCGTATCGCGGTAATAATAGATAGAAACGTTAGGTTCACGCTTATAATCGGCCGGTGCAATCGTATAGCCGTTTACAGGCGCTATCAGCGATGAGCATAAAAAATGGTTATCACGGGCATAGATCAATTCATTAATATAAAGATAGCCACGAATAATATTCAACATTCGCTTTTGATGGGCTGGAGTGCAAACTTGCCCCTGATAGCGTTCTGCTGCATCGCTCACTAAATCTGCCTGGCGAATGACCAGCTCGGATTTATCCAGCGCCAGCTGAGCAAAAGTTTGGAGCTGGCTATTCACTTCTGATTTTGCCCAAAGGAAGGCAATCCATAGCGACAGAATGATGGGAAAGAGAACTAAAAAGATAATGCCCGGCAACGCCAGTAATTGGTGTCGTGCATGATGACTCATTGCTATCAATTTCCTGCCTGTTTATACCCGGTCATTGCAAGGTGAAAACCCTGGTTACCGACGTCTTTAGATAAATCTTACGGTATAAATAGCACTTTTGCCTGATTTGAAATTGATACCTTTTTAATGGTCACCTGGATAAAAATAATTCATTGATATTCAAATTAATTTTCTACAGGAATGCAGAGGCGGCGGGAAGATATGCCCTTAATGCCGCTGAAAAACCACATAATCTGTACAGCAATAAAAGTCACGGCCTAATCTGGCTAACAAACAATCAATTGTGATATAGTTCACAAAATTAATGAAACAAACAGAGTGTTTCATTTTTGTGTCCTGCAAGCCCCGCGATAGCCAGAGTGTACCACGCCTCCCGTGAACAACGCCGCGCTGTCCAGGGCATCGGCTCTTTTCAGAGGAATTGTTTGATGGCTACCCTCACCACTGGCGTGGTTCTTCTTCGCTGGCAACTTCTTAGTGCCGTAATGATGTTTCTGGCCAGCACGCTCAACATCCGTTTTCGTCGGTCTGATTATGTCGGGCTTGCAGTGATCAGCAGCGGTCTGGGCGTGGTTTCTGCCTGCTGGTTCGCAATGGGGTTGCTTGGCATCACAATGGCGGATATCACCGCCATCTGGCACAACATCGAGTCGGTGATGATAGAAGAGATGAATCAGACACCGCCACAATGGCCAATGATTTTGACTTGATATGTAGAAGCCTCCAAAACGGAGGCTTCTTTTTTACGGCTGGCAGATGTTTTAATCATCCACCTTAAAACAATATAACCTATTGTTTTAATGAAAAATCAGAACGGAATATCGTCATCAAAGTCCATCGGCGGCTCATTAGACGGTGCTGCCGGAGCAGACTGCTGCGGGCGAGACTGCGCGCCGCCGCTGAACTGATTGCCGCCCTGCGGCTGCTGAGGCTGACCCCAACCGCCCTGCGGCTGACCACCACCGATATTGCCACCTGCAGGAGCGCCACCACCCTGACGACCACCCAACATCTGCATGGTGCCGCCAACGTTCACCACGACTTCTGTGGTGTAGCGATCCTGACCGGATTGATCGGTCCATTTGCGGGTACGCAGCTGACCTTCGATATAAACCTGAGAACCTTTACGCAGATATTCGCTGGCCACTTCTGCCAGTTTGCCGAACAGCACAACGCGGTGCCATTCAGTCTGCTCTTTCATCTCGCCGGTCGCTTTATCACGCCAGGATTCGGAAGTAGCCAGCGTAATGTTGGCAACTGCGCCACCATTTGGCATGTAGCGTACTTCCGGGTCCTGACCCAGATTACCAACGAGAATAACCTTGTTTACGCCTCTGCTGGCCATGTTCGTGTCTCCTGAAAAAAAATCGTTCTGAATAAGTGTAAACGCGCGATTGTACCATTACCAATAGCGCTTTTACTATGTTGTGACCTCGGTTCCGGGAAACAAACCTGGCCAGACATTGTTACACAACACTCCGGGTAATGCATTCCAATACTGTATATTCATTCAGGTCAATTTGTGTCATAATTAACCGTTTGTGATCGCCGGTAGCACCATGCCACCGGGCAAAAAAGCGTTTAATCCGGGAAAGGTGAATGGATAAGATCGAAGTTCGGGGCGCCCGCACCCATAATCTCAAAAACATCAACCTCGTTATCCCCCGCGACAAACTCATTGTCGTGACCGGGCTTTCGGGTTCTGGCAAATCCTCGCTCGCTTTCGACACCTTATATGCCGAAGGGCAGCGCCGTTACGTTGAATCCCTTTCCGCCTACGCGCGGCAGTTTCTGTCACTGATGGAAAAGCCGGACGTCGATCATATTGAGGGGCTTTCTCCTGCCATCTCGATTGAGCAGAAATCGACGTCTCATAACCCGCGTTCTACGGTGGGGACAATCACCGAAATCCACGACTATTTGCGTTTGTTGTTCGCCCGCGTCGGTGAGCCGCGCTGCCCGGACCACGATGTACCGCTGGCGGCGCAAACCGTCAGTCAGATGGTGGATAACGTGTTGTCCCAGCCGGAAGGTAAACGCCTGATGCTGCTCGCGCCAATCATTAAAGAGCGCAAAGGCGAACACACCAAAACGCTGGAAAATCTGGCAAGCCAGGGTTACATCCGTGCTCGTATTGATGGCGAAGTCTGCGATCTTTCCGATCCGCCGAAACTGGAACTGCAAAAGAAACATACCATTGAAGTGGTGGTTGATCGCTTCAAGGTGCGTGACGATCTCACCCAACGTCTGGCAGAGTCGTTTGAAACCGCGCTGGAGCTTTCCGGTGGTACCGCGGTAGTTGCCGATATGGACGATCCAAAAGCGGAAGAGCTGCTATTTTCCGCCAACTTCGCCTGCCCAATTTGCGGCTACAGTATGCGTGAACTGGAACCACGCCTGTTTTCGTTTAACAACCCGGCGGGTGCCTGCCCGACCTGTGACGGCCTTGGCGTACAGCAATATTTCGATCCTGACCGCGTGATCCAGAATCCGGAACTGTCGCTGGCAGGTGGTGCGATCCGAGGCTGGGATCGCCGCAACTTCTATTACTTCCAGATGCTGAAATCGCTGGCAGATCACTATAAGTTCGACGTCGAAGCGCCGTGGGGCAGCCTGAGCGCGAACGTGCATAAAGTGGTGTTGTACGGTTCTGGCAAAGAAAACATTGAATTCAAATACATGAACGATCGTGGCGATACCTCCATTCGTCGTCATCCGTTCGAAGGCGTGCTGCACAATATGGAGCGCCGTTATAAAGAGACGGAATCCAGTGCGGTACGTGAAGAATTAGCCAAGTTTATCAGCAATCGTCCGTGCGCCAGCTGCGAAGGAACCCGTCTGCGTCGGGAAGCACGCCACGTGTATGTCGAGAATACGCCGCTGCCCGCCATCTCCGACATGAGCATCGGTCATGCGATGGAATTCTTCAACAATCTCAAACTCGCAGGTCAGCGAGCGAAGATTGCGGAAAAAATTCTTAAAGAGATTGGCGATCGCCTGAAATTCCTCGTTAACGTAGGCCTGAATTACCTGACACTTTCCCGCTCGGCAGAAACGCTTTCTGGCGGTGAAGCACAGCGTATCCGTCTGGCGAGCCAGATTGGTGCGGGCCTGGTTGGCGTTATGTATGTGCTGGACGAGCCGTCTATCGGCCTGCACCAGCGCGATAACGAGCGCCTGTTGGGTACGCTTATCCATCTGCGCGATCTCGGTAATACCGTGATTGTGGTGGAGCACGACGAAGACGCGATTCGCGCCGCTGACCATGTGATCGACATTGGCCCGGGCGCAGGTGTACACGGCGGTGAAGTGGTCGCAGAAGGTCCACTGGAAGCGATTATGGCAGTGCCTGAGTCGTTGACCGGGCAGTACATGAGCGGTAAACGCAAGATTGAAGTGCCGAAGAAACGCGTTCCGGCGAATCCGGAAAAAGTGCTGAAGCTGACAGGCGCACGTGGTAATAACCTGAAAGACGTGACGCTGACGCTGCCAGTCGGTCTGTTTACCTGCATCACAGGGGTTTCAGGTTCCGGTAAATCGACGCTGATTAACGACACACTGTTCCCGATTGCCCAACGCCAGTTGAATGGTGCGACCATCGCCGAACCGGCACCGTATCGCGATATTCAGGGGCTGGAGCATTTCGATAAAGTGATCGATATCGACCAAAGCCCAATTGGTCGTACTCCGCGTTCTAACCCGGCGACCTATACCGGCGTGTTTACGCCTGTGCGCGAACTGTTTGCGGGCGTACCGGAATCCCGTGCGCGCGGCTATACGCCGGGACGTTTCAGCTTTAACGTCCGTGGCGGGCGCTGCGAAGCCTGTCAGGGCGACGGCGTGATCAAAGTGGAGATGCACTTCCTGCCGGACATTTACGTACCGTGCGACCAGTGCAAAGGTAAACGCTATAATCGTGAAACGCTGGAGATTAAGTACAAAGGCAAAACCATCCACGAAGTGCTGGATATGACCATCGAAGAGGCGCGTGAGTTCTTTGATGCGGTGCCAGCTCTGGCGCGTAAGCTGCAAACGTTGATGGACGTTGGCCTGACGTACATTCGCCTCGGGCAGTCCGCAACCACGCTTTCTGGTGGTGAAGCCCAGCGCGTGAAGCTGGCGCGTGAGCTGTCAAAACGCGGCACCGGGCAGACGCTGTATATTCTTGATGAGCCGACCACCGGTCTGCACTTCGCCGATATTCAGCAACTGCTCGACGTACTGCATAAACTGCGCGATCAGGGCAACACCATTGTGGTGATTGAGCACAATCTCGACGTGATCAAAACCGCTGACTGGATTGTCGACCTGGGACCGGAAGGCGGAAGTGGCGGCGGCGAAATCCTCGTCTCCGGTACGCCAGAAACCGTCGCGGAGTGCGAAGCTTCGCATACGGCGCGCTTCCTCAAGCCGATGCTGTAATCGTTAAGGCCGCTTTCTGAGCGGCCTTTTCCTTTCAGAGTTGCACCAGCAATTTACGTTTTTCTTCCGGCAGCAAATTCACCGCCTGCTGATAAGACGCATCCACCAGATAATAGATTTGCGAATCCGGCAGCGAACCGTCGAGATAAACAGTGCTCCAGTGCGCTTTGTTCAGATGGCGGCTCGGACGCACATCACTGTGCTGCTGACGTAACAACTCTGCCAGCTCCGGGCTGGTTTTCAGCGAAACAGCTGGGCGATTTTCAACCTCTTTCACCATCGCAAAAAGCACATCTTCAACTTTGATCTGCGTCGCTTTCCAGTCGCTGTGAACGCTCTGTTCCGCGCCAGCTTTAGCCATGCAATATTGTAGCAACTCCGAAATGGTCATTTTTTACTCCCCTTGTAGTGTCGCGATAATGCGACGCGATCCGCCGTGGATGCGATGTTCCCCCAGCCAGATGCCTTGCCAGGTGCCGGTCTGAATACGCCCTTTATGCACCGGCAATACAAGCGATGTTCCCAGCATTGAGGATTTGATATGAGAAGGCATATCGTCTGCTCCCTCATAGTCATGCTCATAATTTCCGTTGTCGGGAACGGTGCGGAGGAAAAAACGCTCCATGTCGTGGCGTACGGTGGGATCGCAGTTCTCATTAAGTGTCAGAGAGGCGGAGGTATGTTGCAGCAACAGATGCAGTAAACCGATGTTAACGCGCGGCATATCAGCCAGCTGATTCAGAATTTCATCCGTTACCAGATGAAACCCACGAGATTTGGCGCTAAGCGTGAGCGTCTTTTGATACCACATGTGCTGCTCCTTGATAAAACTCTCTTAATCAGTTTGCAGCAAGACAGCGAAAGGATAAAGGTGTGATTAAAAAAACAGCATTCGGGAGAGTGTCACGCTCTCCCGCTCTGTCAGTATTCTGAATTGACGATCACCTCTTCACCAAACGCACCCGCTTGTGGCAAGGGTTTGTAGGTAGAGTTGGAGGCGCGCAGAATGCGGATACCACGAGCGCCGACATCGCGTGCGGCGGTAATATCGTTATCGGAATCGCCATAAAAAATTCGGATATTTTTATCCTGCAGCCATTGCGATTTTGTATTTTGCCCTGGTTTATCACCCGCAAAGATCACCGGATTCATGTTGGTGGCAGGAATATGAAAATTATCCGCCAGCGTTTTTGAAACCGTTTCTGTTTTCGTCGGGCTACGACCAGTCACAAAGAAGATCGCGTCACCGCGGCGTACATGCATATCAATCAGCTGGCGAGCGACCTCTTTTGGAATGCTAAATTCATCCCAGCCATTGTTCATTTTTTCCCAGAACACAGGATTTTTCAGATAATCTTCGCTTTCTGGCGAGAAGTTTTTTTTGCCGCGCCAGAAGCCCGGACTGGAAAAAAGTACCGTGTCATCGATATCAAACCCCACCGCCATTGGCGGACGCCCTGCGAGGCTATTTTCAATTTGTGCGACCGAAACCCAATGAATTGGTGCCTGTTCAGCAAGCCTGGCAACGTTAGTACCAGGGTTAAGCGGTGAAGGAGATGAGGCCAGGGCAACAGCGGAACTGTTTAGAGCGAACAATAAGCAAACGGCACTGATTGCCTGTGTGATCTTGCGCATATTTTTCCCTAAATAGTCAGTATGTTGAAACTTTTTATTGTGAGATTTGTTGCAAAAACCATCTGACCATAACGCCAGCAGCAGGGGAAAGGAAGGATTATCTGCGGTTTTTGTGATGAAAAGCAGGATGATTATATTTAACCCAGTAAATACGTTCCTGTCGTTTTTTGTAAAAAAAATGTTTATTACGCGATGTAAGAATACATTAATTTTGCGTTTATTATGATGAATCCTCTGCAAATGAGCGAAATTTGATAGAACATTTATCTGCTGTACGATTTAATAAACTTAATGATACAGCATTACAAAAACAATCGAAGTTTATAAAGATGATTTCTGATTGACCAGCCCCCTACCCTACAATGGTGACTAATTTTATTACTCCCGAAGGAGATGATGATATGAATATATCAAATGTGAATAGCAACAACACGACATCTTTACCTGTAGAGCTAGATACACTAAATAACAAAGGTATCTCTTATGACAAAGATTTCTCTTATGCCAAAGATCTCTTTTTATATATAGAAACACAGTTAAAAATTGCAAAAGATTTTTGTAGACCTGGAGAAGAAGTATCAAGTTCTATTGCAAGTACAGTTTTTCACGCATTTATTGATTTAGTTAACAAAATCAGGGGTAAGAAAGATTGTATGTATATTTTCACGCTTTGCTGTTTTGCCGAGGAGGTTAAAGGTGATTATTCTCATTACAGGACCTTTTTATTTGATATTGGTAATCAATATAAGGTTAAACTTACACAAAGCGGAAAAAAAGAGTTCTCTTTAACTTTAGAATTTAACGATACTATAATTGAATCTCAGATAGTCACAGGCAATAAGGCAAAGCATATTCTTGAGGATATAGAAAAATTCTATCGTAACAAACCCGATACTTATTATTAAATTTAATAATGGTTAGATGTGCAAAAATTATTATTCCACACGGTAAAACAGGGAAAAGCACTCCAGAACATTGGGATAAACTTAACAAGTTAGAACTAACAACCTTTTATTACCTCTCACGTAGAACGATGGCATCAAAAAAATCATCTATAAAGCAAGAGTGAAAGCGACGACAGTTTAATTTCACTGCAGGCTGGGTAACTCCAGCCTGCTTTCCTGCATTACATCACCGCAGCAAACGCCTTTGCCACACGTTGTACATTTGCCGTATTTAACCCAGCGACACACATGCGACCGCTGGCGATGAGATAGACACCAAATTCTTCACGTAGTCGGTCAACCTGAGCGGCACTTAAACCGGTATAACTGAACATACCGCGCTGATTAAGCAGATAATCGAAATTGCGTTCTGGTATCTCTGTGCTCAATACCTTCACCAGTTCCTGACGCATCGCCAGAATGCGAGTACGCATCTCTTCTACTTCCGCCAGCCAGCTGGCTTTCAATGCCTCGTCATTCAGCACCGCAGCCACCACCTGCGCACCAAAATTCGGCGGGCTGGAGTAGTTGCGGCGAACTGTTGCTTTCAATTGCCCCAGTACGCGGCCTGCGGCTTCGGCATCTTCACACAGAACAGAAAGTCCGCCGACGCGCTCGCCGTAAAGGGAGAAAATTTTCGAGAACGAATTGCTCACCAGAGCGGGTAATCCAGCGCTGGCAATGGCGCGAATGGCGTAGGCATCCTCTTCCATACCGGCACCAAATCCTTGATAGGCAATATCAAGAAATGGGATAAGCTCGCGGGCTTTGAGAATTTCAATCACCGCATCCCATTGGTCATTAGTGAGATCGGCACCCGTTGGGTTGTGGCAACATGGATGCAGCAACACAATACTGCGGGCAGGTAATGTTTTCAGCGTCACCAACAGGTCATTAAAGCGCACGCCGTTAGTCGCTTCGTCATACCAGGGGTAAGTACTTACTTCGAATCCAGCCCCGGCGAATATTGCTACGTGGTTTTCCCATGTAGGATCGCTGACCCAGACGCCTGATTCCGGGAAGTAGCGTTTCAGGAAATCCGCGCCCACTTTCAATGCCCCTGAGCCGCCAAGGGTTTGAATGGTTGCTACGCGCTGTTGTTGCAGTACCGGATGGTCGGCACCAAACAGCAGCGGCGCAATAGCATGGCGATAGCTGTTAAGCCCTTCCATCGGTAAATAAAGCGAAGCGCCATGAGGCTGCGCATTCAGGCGCGCTTCCGCATCCGCCACGGCTTTCAGTTGTGGAATAATTCCGTCTTCGTTGTAGTACAGACCGATACTTAAATTCACTTTGTCGCTGCGAGGGTCTTCTTTAAAACGCTCCATAAGCGTAAGAATCGGGTCGCCAGCGTAGGCGTCAACTTTTTGAAACACGCGATGGTTCTCCAGGTTTACGGGCAGGTGGTTAAAACACAATAAACCGGAAGAAGGCGAAGATCGAGTGGATGTTCAGGGGCGAACGGCAATTAGCAACAGAGTGAGACTCATGACAAACGTACATCCGCCAGAGGCACGGCCTTCATAAGAGCATGAAAGAATATCAACTTATTGAATTGGTAGGATTTTATTGGCCGGATAAGGCATTCACGCCGCATCCGGCACAGACAATCAAATATTACAGAACGATTAATCCACGTATTTCATCGCGCCCCTTGAAGTCAGGCGCGTAATAAGTTCGTAAGCGCTCACTTTTGTCATTTCAGCGATACGTTCTACGGGCAAACCTTCGCCCCATAAAATGACCGGGTCCCCGGCTTTGTCCTGCGCCTGTGGACCTAAGTCTACGCAGATCATATCCATCGCGACGCGCCCGACAATCGGCACTTCGCGACCGTTCACCAGCACTGGCGTACCGGACGGCGCGGCGCGCGGATAACCATCGCCATAGCCCATCGCGACTACGCCAAGGCGGGTATCACGTTCGCTTACCCAGGTTCCACCATAACCGACAGGCTCTCCGGCTTTATGCTCACGCACAGCAATCAGGCTGGAGGTCAATGACATTACCGGCTGACAGCCAAAATCGGCACCGGTGGAACGATCTTCCAGCGGCGAGACGCCATAAAGAATGATGCCCGGGCGCACCCAGTCAAAATGCGACTGTGGCCACAGCAGAATGCCACCCGACGCGGCAATGGAACGTTGACCTGGTTTGCCTTCACAAAAGGTATTAAAGATAGCGAGTTGTTTCTCGGTTGCGCCGCATTTTGGTTCATCCGCGCGCGCAAAATGGCTGACGATATTCACCGGCTGACGAACGTTTTTGCACTGGGTCAGGCGATGATAAAACGCCTCAGCCTGTTCCGGCCTTACGCCCAGACGGTGCATACCGGTATCGAGTTTCATCCAGACGGTAACCGGCTCGTCCAGGCTAGCCTCTTCCAGCGCAGCCAGCTGTTCTTCGTTATGCACGGCGGTATGAAAATGTTGCGCAGAAATCGTCGGCAGATCTCTGGCATCAAAAAAGCCTTCGAGTAACAGTACAGGTTTGGTGATTCCCCCCGCACGCAGTCGCAGAGCTTCTTCGAGACGGGCTACGCCAAAGGCGTCAGCATCGGGGAGCGTTCGCGCGGTCTCAAGAAGACCGTGACCATAAGCGTTCGCTTTCACCACCGCAACCATTTTACTGGCAGGCGCCAGTTCACGAAGACGTTGCAGGTTGTGTCGCAGAGCGCGGCGGTTAATCACAACAGTTGCCGCTTGCATTTGTGTTCCTTGATAAGTGTTTGCTTTAATTACCTAATTCATAAAATAATTATTATTCGTCGTCGTACTGCGGCCCCGCATAGTTGTCGAAGCGCGACCATTGACCGTTAAAGGTCAGGCGTACCGTCCCGATTGGGCCGTTACGTTGTTTACCGATAATAATTTCCGCGATGCCTTTTAAATCACTGTTTTCGTGATACACCTCATCACGATAGATAAACATGATCAAGTCCGCATCCTGCTCGATAGAGCCAGATTCACGCAGGTCGGAGTTGACCGGGCGTTTGTCGGCACGTTGTTCCAGAGAACGGTTCAACTGGGACAGCGCCACCACCGGCACGTTCAGTTCTTTCGCCAGTGCTTTCAGCGAGCGGGAGATTTCTGCAATTTCCAGCGTACGGTTATCGGAAAGCGCCGGTACGCGCATCAGTTGCAGGTAGTCGATCATGATAAGCCCGATGCCGCCGTGTTCACGGGCAATACGGCGTGCGCGGGAACGCACTTCCGTTGGCGTCAAGCCGGAGGAATCATCGATATAGATATTACGTTTTTCGAGCAAAATACCCATGGTGCCGGAAATGCGTGCCCAGTCTTCATCATCGAGCTGACCGGTACGGATTTTAGTCTGGTCAACGCGCGACAGCGACGCCAGAGAACGCATCATGATCTGTTCTGATGGCATCTCCAGCGAGAAGATAAGCACCGGTTTATCCTGCAACATCGCCGCGTTTTCGACGAGGTTCATCGCAAATGTCGTTTTACCCATCGACGGACGCGCGGCAACGATGATCAAATCCGACGGCTGCAAGCCAGCGGTTTTTTTGTTGAGATCGTCATAACCGGTATTTACCCCGGTAACGCCATCGTGTGGCTGCTGAAACAACTGCTCAATACGCGCCACGGTTGCGTCGAGCACATCGGCGATGTTCTTCGGCCCTTCGTCTTTGTTTGCACGACTTTCGGCAATTTTAAAGACGCGGGATTCAGCAAGGTCGAGCAGATCTTCACTGGTACGCCCTTGTGGATCAAAACCAGCTTCGGCAATCTCGTTAGCAACGGAGATCATCTCACGAACAACGGCACGTTCGCGCACGATATCCGCATATGCACTGATGTTCGCCGCACTTGGCGTATTTTTTGACAGCTCTGCCAGATAAGCAAAACCACCGACGCTATCGAGTTGCCCCTGGCGTTCCAGCGATTCCGCAAGGGTAATCAGATCGATAGGACTACCGCTTTCCTGCAAACGCGCCATTTCAGTAAAGATATGACGGTGTGGGCGGGTGTAAAAATCATCTGCCACCACACGCTCAGCTACATCATCCCAGCGTTCGTTATCCAGCATTAAACCGCCCAACACCGACTGCTCCGCTTCGATCGAGTGCGGAGGCACTTTCAGCCCGGCAACTTGTGGATCGCGTTCGCGGGGTTCAGCCTGCTGTTTGTTGAAGGGTTTATTTCCTGCCATAGTGAATGGAGTTACCGAGATAAAGAATGGGTCGAAACTTTACCATATGAAGCAGACCCTGACGATACGTTCTGGAGGACACATGGCAACACGAATTGAATTTCACAAGCACGGTGGCCCGGAAGTACTTCAAGCCGTAGAGTTCACTCCTGCCGATCCGGCGGAGAATGAAATCCAGGTCGAAAATAAAGCCATCGGCATCAATTTTATCGACACGTATATCCGCAGCGGCCTTTACCCGCCGCCATCGCTACCCAGCGGATTAGGCACCGAAGCGGCAGGCATCGTGAGTAAAGTCGGCAGTGGTGTAAAGCATATTAAGGCAGGCGATCGCGTAGTCTATGCACAATCGGCATTAGGCGCTTACAGCTCTGTGCATAACATTAATGCGGATAAAGCGGCGATTCTGCCTGCGGCAATTTCTTTTGAGCAAGCTGCGGCATCCTTCCTGAAAGGCTTAACGGTTTATTATCTGCTGCGCAAAACCTATGAAATTAAACCCGATGAGCAGTTCCTGTTCCACGCAGCGGCTGGCGGCGTTGGCTTGATTGCCTGCCAGTGGGCAAAAGCCCTTGGCGCGAAACTTATCGGCACCGTAGGAACCGCGCAAAAAGCGCAGAGTGCGCTAAAAGCGGGCGCGTGGCAGGTTATTAACTATCGTGAAGAGAATCTGGTCGAGCGGTTAAAAGAGATCACCGGTGGCAAGAAAGTGCGCGTGGTGTACGATTCCGTGGGCAGAGACACCTGGGAACGGTCGCTGGATTGCCTGCAACGCCGCGGCTTAATGGTGAGTTTTGGCAACTCATCAGGTGCGGTTACCGGTGTGAACTTAGGCATTCTCAATCAGAAAGGCTCGTTGTATGTGACACGCCCTTCCCTGCAAGGCTATATCACCACGCGGGAGGAATTAACCGAGGCCAGTAATGAACTGTTCTCTTTGATTGCCAGCGGTGTGATTAAGGTCGATGTCGCCGAGCAGCAGAAATATCCGCTGAAGGATGCGCAGCGTGCGCATGAGATTCTGGAAAGCCGGGCGACGCAAGGTTCCAGCCTGTTGATTCCATAAAAGAAATAGGGCTTCCACCTGGGAAGCCCTTTCTTTTTATAGTTCGGCTGTATGTAGGGTACAGCACGATGAATCTGTTAGAGGCGCAATAGTGACAGATTTGATTATCAATTCCTATTTTGTTCTAAGGATAAAACCTTAGGTTGTGATCGTCCGCACAATCCCTTAGTAACGCCAACGGTCATAGCGCTGATATTTCGGCACTTTTGGTGCTTTAATCACCTTAATAACCCACACTACCGCAATCGCCAATAACAGCCACGGCAGCAACTTAATCATCAATGCCAGCATACCGCCGAGGAACATAATGGCCGTCGCCACAACCAGCGCAGCGATAATGCCCAGCAACGAAACGCCGGTGACCATCAGCATGACAAAAAAGCCAATCACAAAAAGTAGTTCCAGCATGATGCTCTCCCAAATATGAAATCTCTTGCAGGCATTACAAGAATCATGCCAAAAATAATCTATTGATTTAACAGCAAAACGCCCCGCGACGGTGCGCAGGGCGTGGTGAATTTGACTACTTTTTGGTGAAAAGTTAACGCTTATCCGCCACCAGTTTGAGCGCGTGTTCCAGCACATTAATGTCTGCACCCGCTTTATGGGCATTTTCACTTAAATAACGCCGCCACTGCCGCGCGCCAGGAATACCCTGGAACAAGCCCAGCATATGCCGGGTAATATGGCCGAGATACGTACCCTGGCTGAGTTCACGCTCAATGTACGGATACATGGCGCGCACTACCGCCACCGGATCGGCATCAATATCCGAGGAACCAAAAATCTCTCGGTCTACCGCCGCCAGAATACCCGGATTCTGATACGCCTCGCGCCCGACCATCACGCCATCCATATGTTGCAAATGCGCTTTAGCTTCTTCCAGCGACTTGATACCACCGTTAATCGACATCGTCAGATGCGGAAAGTCACGCTTCAGTTGATACACACGCGGATAATCGAGCGGCGGGATCTCACGGTTTTCTTTCGGACTTAACCCAGAAAGCCAGGCTTTACGTGCGTGGATGATGAACATCTCACACTCACCTTTGCCGGAAACGGTGTTGATGAAATCGCAGAGAAATTCATAGCTGTCCTGATCATCGATGCCAATACGCGTCTTCACCGTCACCGGAATCGACACCACATCGCGCATCGCTTTCACGCAGTCGGCAACCAGCTGCGCATTACCCATCAGACACGCACCAAACATGCCGTTCTGCACCCGGTCAGACGGGCAGCCGACATTCAGGTTGATCTCATCGTATCCACGCGCTTCTGCCAGCTTCGCACACTGTGCCAGCGCCGCCGGATCGCTACCCCCGAGTTGCAACGCTACCGGATGTTCTTCTTCACTGTACGCCAGGTAATCACCTTTACCGTGAATAATCGCCCCTGTGGTCACCATTTCGGTATACAGCAACGTATTGCGGGAAAGCAGACGCAGGAAATAACGGCAATGTCTGTCCGTCCAGTCAAGCATCGGGGCAATCGAGAAACGGTAAGCGGGATAAACAGTGTGTGATTCTGCTGGCATGGCGACTTTTTAAGCATCTGGTAAATTGGGGGCGCTACTATAGCATAACGAATATGCGATCAGGCAATGTGACAGCCATGACACCCTGTTCTCGGCGTTTAAGCGAGAACTATGGTAAAGTAAGGACATTCTTAACCCCACTGTCGAGGTGCCCAATGGAAAAGACCACAACGCAGGAGTTATTAGCGCAGGCTGAAAAAATCTGCGCACAGCGTAATGTGCGCCTGACCCCACAGCGCCTCGAAGTGTTGCGCCTGATGAGTCTGCAGGATGGCGCTATCAGCGCTTATGATCTGCTTGATTTGCTGCGCGAAGCTGAACCGCAAGCCAAGCCGCCAACGGTTTATCGCGCGCTGGAGTTTCTGCTTGAACAAGGTTTTGTGCATAAGGTGGAATCCACCAACAGTTATGTGCTCTGTCATCTGTTCGATCAGCCCACCCATACTTCAGCCATGTTTATTTGCGATCGCTGCGGCGCGGTGAAAGAAGAATGTGCTGAAGGCGTGGAAGACATCATGCATACGCTGGCGGCAAAAATGGGTTTTGCCCTGCGGCATAATGTTATTGAAGCACATGGATTATGTTCAGCATGTGTAGAAGTAGAAGCGTGTCGTCATCCTGAACAGTGCCATCATGACCACTCTATTCAGGTGAAAAAGAAACCTCGCTAAAAGGGTGTACATCCTTGTACATGTCGGGCAGGAGGGATTAATTACCAGCGGTAATCATGGCGTTTTTCCCAACTATCAACCTCTTTTTCTGCCTGATCTTTCTGATAACCGTAGCGTTCCTGGATTTTACCCACTAACTGATCACGTTTTCCTTCAATGATCGTCATATCATCATCGGTCAGTTTGCCCCATTGCTCTTTCACTTTACCTTTAAACTGTTTCCAGTTACCGCCGGCTTCATCTTTATTCATAATCAAGACCTCATCGTTAGGTTGTGAATGAGAGTACGTTCACTTTTCTTCTGAACGTGAGATTAAGTGTAGTCAGCAATTTGGCTTAGGATTATTTATTCAGAATTTTTAACCGTCACGTTGCGACAAACCAGGTATCGTTACGCCAGTGACGCCGCCAGATAGCCGCCAGAGAAAGCCCGCGTAACGCCAGAAAGACGGTTAACGCCAGCCACAAACCATGATTCCCCAGCCACGGCAGCGTAAGGAGCGTCAGCGCAAAACCTGCGGCGGCCACCGCCATACTGTTACGCATTTCGGCGGCACGCGTTGCGCCTATAAACATGCCGTCCAGCAGATAACACCAGACGCCGACCAACGGCAAAATCACCTGCCAGATAAGATAGCGGTCAGCCAGCTGCTGAATCTGGGTTAACGACGTCAGCAACGCAATGATGTGTTCCCCTGCCAGCAAATAAACCACCGAAAACAGTAACGCTACGATCCCCGACTGGCGGCACGCTGCCCGCCAGACATCCAGCAACTGGCTACCGTCGCGCGCACCATATGCCTGACCGGAATGTGCTTCAACCGCGTAGGCAAAACCATCCAGCGCATAGGCGGTAAAGGTGAGTAGCGTCATCAGAACCGCGTTAACAGCGATAATGTCACTCCCCAGTCGTGCGCCAAGTACGGTGATCGCGCCGAAACAGAGTTGCAACAACAGCGAGCGCAGCATGATATCGCGGTTAAGCGCCAGCAAGCGACGGAAATTTCCTCGCCAGGCAGTTTTCAGCATTTCGCCGGAGATTCCGCGTAGTTTGAGGATTTTACGCACCATTAGCAGACCAATCAGCAATGTTGCATATTCCGCAATAACCGTCGCCAGCGCCGCGCCCTGCACGTTCATATGCAGCCCCATCACCAGCCAGACATCCAGCACAATGTTGAGGATATTGCCGACCACTAACAAAATTACTGGCGCACGGGCATATTGCACGCCGAGTAACCAACCAAGTAATACCAGATTCGCCAGCGACGCCGGTGCGCTTAACCAGCGGATTTCAAGAAAGCGCCGCGCCTGTTCTAGCACCGCTTCGCTGCCGCCAACAATATGCAGCGCCAGATCGATAATCGGCGTACGCAGCAGCGCAATTAACGCCCCAGCCCCCAACGCCAACAGCAACGGTTGCACCAGCGCACGGGCTAATGCCTGAGGATTTTTGGCACCATAAGCCTGCGCAGTCAGCCCGGTGGTGCTCATGCGTAAAAACAGCAACAACATAAAGAGAAAGCTGGTCGCCGTTGCACCAACCGCCACGCCGCCCAAATAAACCGGACTATCAAGATGACCAATTACCGCCGTATCGACCAGTCCCAGCAACGGAACGGTGATATTGGAGAAAATCATGGGTAAGGCGAGATGCCAGAGTGCTTTATCAGATGAAGTGAGGAATGCCATGCAGACAAGCCTGATGAAGAGAGATGAAAAACAAACCGCGATACCAGGCGGCATCGCGGTCTCAGAGATATGTTACAGCCAGTCGCCGTTGCGAATAACCCCAACCGCCAGCCCTTCAATGGTGAAGCTCTGCTGACGAAGGTCAACGACAATTGGTTTAAACTCGCTGTTTTCTGGCAACAGTTCGACTTTATTGCCCTGTTTTTTCAGGCGCTTAACGGTAACTTCGTCATCAATACGTGCGACAACGACCTGACCGTTACGTACATCCTGAGTTTTATGCACTGCCAGCAAATCGCCATCCATAATGCCGATATCTTTCATCGACATCCCGCTGACACGCAGCAGGAAATCAGCATTCGGCTTGAACAAGGAAGGGTCGACCTGATAATGACCTTCAATATGCTGTTGCGCCAGAAGCGGTTCACCGGCAGCCACACGACCTACCAGCGGCAACCCTTCTTCCTCTTCCTGCAATAAACGAATCCCGCGTGATGCGCCGGAAACAATTTCAATAACGCCTTTGCGTGCCAGCGCCTTCAGATGTTCTTCAGCCGCGTTTGGGGAACGGAACCCCAAACGCTGCGCGATTTCCGCACGCGTCGGCGGCATACCTGTCTGGCTGATGTGATCACGGATGAGATCAAACACCTCTTGTTGCCTGGCCGTTAACGCTTTCATTCCGCCCCCTGGGTGTATATACAGTTATGCTGTGAGTATATACAGCAAAAGGCGATTTTGGAACCATAAACTGCACAATAAACCAGAGATTTATCGAAATCTGGAAGGGTTATCCAAAATGCGACCATAACAGGATGCACCAGGTAATCACGGCGACGATAATGGCAATCAGCACTGCGGCGGATCCCATATCTTTAGCGCGTCCGGAAAGCTCATGGTATTCAGAGCCAATTCGGTCAACCACCGCTTCGATGGCGCTATTGAGAATTTCCACAATCATCACCAGCATCACGGAGCTGATAAGCAGTACGCGGGTAATCGCGTCCACATCCAGCCAGCAGGCGATAACCACCGCTAACAATACCGCTACACCTTCCTGACGGAATGCCGCTTCGTTGATCCATGCAGCGCGTAAACCTTTCCAGGAATAGCCAGCAGCTTTGATAATTCGGGTGAATCCAGTGGTATTATTGGCCATTGAAAGAACCTTTTTACATTATGAGCGTCAATATCAGTGTACCGTTAAATCCGATGATTCGGGTTTGCGTAACGCCGCGCGAAACATGAGCGGATACCACAGAATTTCCCATGACTTTCTGCTATCCTTGCCGCGCATTTGCATTATTAACCAGAGGCTTTACATCGTTTATGTCCGGCTGGCCACGAATTTACTACAAATTACTGAATTTACCATTAAGCATCCTGGTAAAAAGCAAGTCTATTCCGGCGGATCCTGCCCCGGAACTGGGGCTGGATACCTCTCGTCCAATTATGTACGTTTTGCCGTACAACTCGAAAGCTGACTTGCTGACGTTGCGCGCCCAGTGTCTGGCACATGACCTGCCTGACCCGTTAGAGCCGCTGGAAATCGACGGCACGCTACTGCCGCGCTATGTGTTCATTCACGGCGGGCCGCGTGTGTTCACCTATTACACGCCGAAAGAAGAGTCTATTAAGCTGTTCCACGACTATCTCGATTTGCACCGCAGCAACCCAAATCTGGATGTGCAGATGGTGCCAGTATCGGTGATGTTTGGTCGCGCGCCGGGGCGTGAAAAAGGCGAAGTGAACCCGCCGCTGCGTATGCTTAACGGCGTACAGAAATTTTTCGCTGTACTGTGGCTCGGTCGCGACAGTTTTGTGCGTTTCTCGCCGTCAGTTTCGCTGCGCCGTATGGCGGATGAACACGGCACGGATAAAACTATCGCTCAGAAACTGGCGCGCGTAGCACGTATGCACTTTGCCCGTCAACGCCTGGCTGCCGTGGGTCCACGTCTGCCTGCTCGTCAGGATCTGTTTAATAAGCTGCTCGCCTCCCGCGCCATTGCGAAAGCGGTAGAAGATGAAGCGCGCAGCAAAAAAATCTCCCATGAAAAAGCGCAGCAGAACGCGATTGCGCTGATGGAAGAGATTGCGGCGAATTTCTCTTACGAGATGATCCGCCTGACTGACCGCATTCTGGGCTTCACCTGGAACCGACTTTACCAGGGTATCAACGTCCATAACGCCGAGCGCGTTCGCCAGCTGGCCCACGACGGCCATGAGCTAGTGTATGTGCCTTGCCACCGCAGTCACATGGACTACCTGCTGCTTTCTTACGTGCTGTATCACCAGGGGCTGGTGCCGCCGCATATCGCCGCCGGGATCAACCTGAACTTCTGGCCGGCCGGGCCGATTTTCCGCCGTCTGGGGGCGTTCTTTATTCGCCGTACGTTTAAAGGCAATAAACTTTATTCCACCGTTTTCCGTGAGTATCTCGGCGAACTGTTCAGCCGTGGTTATTCCGTCGAGTATTTCGTGGAAGGCGGTCGTTCCCGTACGGGGCGTTTGCTGGATCCGAAAACCGGTACGCTATCGATGACCATTCAGGCGATGCTGCGTGGCGGCACTCGTCCGATTACGCTGATTCCGATCTATATCGGTTATGAGCACGTCATGGAAGTGGGTACTTACGCCAAAGAACTGCGCGGTGCGACGAAAGAGAAAGAGAGCCTGCCGCAGATGCTGCGTGGTTTAAGCAAGCTGCGTAATCTCGGTCAGGGTTACGTCAACTTCGGTGAACCAATGCCGTTGATGACCTACCTTAACCAGCACGTACCAGACTGGCGTGAATCTATCGATCCCATCGAAGCGGTGCGTCCGGCCTGGTTAACGCCGACGGTCAATAATATTGCTGCCGATCTGATGGTACGCATTAACAACGCAGGCGCGGCAAACGCCATGAACCTGTGCTGTACTGCGCTTCTGGCGTCACGTCAGCGCTCACTCACCCGCGAGCAGTTAACCGAGCAACTCAACTGCTACCTGGATCTGATGCGCAATGTGCCTTACTCCACGGACTCTACCGTTCCTTCAGCCAGCGCCAGCGAGCTTATCGATCACGCGCTGCAAATGAACAAGTTTGAAGTTGAGAAAGACACGATCGGCGACATCATCATTCTGCCGCGCGAGCAAGCGGTGCTGATGACCTACTATCGCAACAACATTGCGCATATGTTGGTGCTGCCTTCGCTGATGGCGGCAATCGTCACCCAGCATCGCCACATCTCCCGCGACGTATTGATGGAGCACGTCAATGTGCTTTACCCAATGCTGAAAGCGGAGCTGTTCCTGCGCTGGGATCGCGACGAGTTGCCGGACGTTATTGATGCACTGGCAAATGAGATGCAACGTCAGGGGCTGATTACCCTGCAAGATGATGAGTTGCATATCAACCCGGCGCATTCTCGCACGCTACAGCTGCTGGCCGCAGGCGCGCGCGAAACGCTGCAACGTTATGCCATTACCTTCTGGCTGTTGAGCGCCAACCCGTCGATCAACCGCGGTACGCTGGAGAAAGAGAGCCGCACCGTCGCGCAACGTCTCTCCGTGCTGCACGGCATCAACGCGCCGGAGTTCTTCGACAAGGCGGTGTTCAGTTCTCTGGTGCTGACACTGCGTGATGAAGGGTATATCAGCGATAGCGGCGACGCCGAACCGGCAGAAACGATGAAGGTGTATCAGTTGCTGGCGGAGTTGATTACATCAGACGTGCGTTTGACGATTGAGAGTGCGACGCAGGGCGAAGGGTAATCAGGGAGAATTGCCGGATGCGGCGCAAACGCCTTATTCGGCCTACCATGATCTGCAAATTCAATAAATTGCGATATGTTGTGTAGGCCTGAGAAGCGCAGCGCATCAGGCAACCCAGAAGGAAGCCGGATGATCATCCGGCTTTTTTACATCATCAGAAATGCCAGTAACTCATTGCCAGCCCTAAAAACAGTACCAGACCAACATAGTTATTATTCATAAATGCTTTAAAGCAGGCTTCACGCTCGCGGTTGGCAATCAGTTTTTGTTGATAAACAAACAGCGCGCCAGCCACCAGAATTGACCAGTAATATCCCCAGCCTAAGCCATTTAACTCACCGATAATCGCCATCAGCGCCAGTACGCCAATCTGCAAAATACCAATAATCAATTTATCGTATTGGCCGAACAGGATTGCGGTGGATTTAATGCCAATCTTCACATCATCATCACGGTCAACCATCGCATACTGCGTGTCGTATGCCACCGCCCAGAGAATATTGGCGAGGAACATTAACCAGCAACTCAATGGCACCGACTCACTCACAGCGGCAAAAGCCATTGGAATCGACCAGCCAAACGCCGCGCCCAGCACCACTTGCGGTAGATGGGTATACCGCTTCATAAACGGGTATACCCACGCCAGCGCCAGCGCGGCAATCGACAACAGAATAGTCATCGTATTCAGCGTCAGCACCAGTAAAAATGAAATCAGTACCAGCACTACAAACAGCGCGCGCGCCTCTTTCTCCGTTACCGCGCCGCTGGGAAGTGGTCGGTTCGCCGTGCGCTTAACATGACCATCAAACTTGCGGTCAGCATAATCATTCACCACGCAACCAGCAGCGCGCATCAGCCAGACGCCCGCGACAAACACCGCCAGGATCCAGAGCTGGGGAACGCCCGGTGTCGCCACCCACAACGCCCATAATGTTGGCCAGAGCAGCAGTAACGCGCCAATTGGCTTATCCGTACGCATTAAGCGATGAAACGCCAGCAGCTTATTCTGCGTCAGACTCCACTCCATATTTTTTTCCTCTTAGTACAACGGTGACGCCGGTAAAAACAGTTCGGTTAGCAACAGCGGTTTACCGCTTAATCGCAGGCGGGAACGTCGCCCCCACAGTCCGGCATCACGGCCTATCTCAATAAAGTCCCGGGTTAATGTCGATGATGTGAACAGATAGCGTCCTAACGGCGTTTTACCCAATTTTTGTAACGCCAGCTCCGGCCCGCTTAACGTTGACACAGGAACGACGGTACGACCGGCAAGCCACGGTTCACCATCGGCACATAACAAAATTTCACGTAACCAGTAACGAGACTCTTTCGGCAGCAGCGGCAGTTCTTCGGGAATTTCATTCTGCTCGACAAACCCTTCGCGGATCATCGTCACGCTCACCGTTTTTCCCTGCTGTTCAAAACGTTTTGTCATGGAATCTTCCAGCAACAGCCAGTCGAGCAGTTGCGGCTCCAGGGCAGGGATCTCTGTAAAATAGCGCAGCGCACGCAGTTGCGTTAACGCGGGGTGTGACATGCCGAACTCTCCGTTACATAACGTAAAGGCATTGTATCGCAGAAAAATATTTACGGGAGATGTAAAGCAAATTAAGTGAACTAATGCGCAACAAAAACGCAACAATAGTACAGGAGGAGAAAAAAAGGTGCGCCAGGAGACGCACCAGTTGTTGCAAAATCAGCACTGTGGGGCGTAATTACCCCTTGCCTTTTACACTGCTGATAAAGGTGGAACGGGCAGATGTTGACCCCAGGCGTTCAGCTTCATCAAGCAGTTTTAACGCCTTATCAACATCACCTTTCGCGACAGCGTTTTTGATCGCGGTATTAAAATAACTTTCCGTGTCGTTGAGCATCGGCTCGCTTTTCTTCACCGGTGCCGGAGCGGGTGCAGCCACAGCTGGTGCCGCCGTGTTGCCTACCGTAACCGGAGCTGGAGCGGAAGAACCAAATAGAGGCCCGACCAACACGCTGGAACTGGAGTTCGTTTTGACTTTCAGTTTCAGTAAGCCATCGGTGGTATGACGAGCAACCGGGTCAGGAATATCCGGGATCGAGTTACCGACGCCTTTGGCATAGGCTTTAGCCGGGTCGAGCAGTTGAGTCGTCTGCTGGAGATCTTTTTCCGTGGTAAAGACCAGAACATAAAGTTTTTGCTGCCCCAACGCCGGTGTCAGGCGCATAACGCCTTCCAGCCGATCTGCACTCATCACGCCGGGTTCCTGGTAGGTGAAATAACTGCTGGGGAAGAAGGCTGATGGGGTCATGTTCTGATCAAGAATCAGCACATTCGGCGCAAATACGCTGGTTTGTTTGTTCACTTCGCTGGTCAGCGTCAGTGTCAGTTCACCAATGTTTGCCGGGACGCTGTACGCAGCAACCGGACCACTGATGCCAGGGACATTCAGTTGTTGGCCGCCGGTCGACAGTTGAGTAGTCTGGGTTTTAGATTGATCGACCGGTGTCCAGGTGAGTTGTTGCAGCGCGGCAGATGGAATGGCTGGCGCGTCGCTGGTGTTTTGCGGTACGTAGTTAACATCGGCAAGGCTGATTCCAGGCGCGCTTGCCAGCAACCCTGCTGATAAACAGAGGGCGATGAGACTTTTATTCATTTTCATTGTTTTCACCTCAAAATCTGGAGCTCAGCGGTAGCCAGGCAATAGCGCGCTAAACCCGATAATCAGAGGGGCTTTCGCCCCTTAAAGCTGTTTTTATGCCGGATGCGGCGCAAGCACCTTATCCGGCCCAGGTTTTGCTATTACCACCAGATTTCCATCTGGGCACCGAAGGTCCACTCGTCGCTGTCGCCACGACCGAAGCTACCGCCGTTGAAATCAGCCGACACAGCCTTGCCGTAGTATGGGTTGGTTGAAGAGCTACCGGTGTAGTCATAACCCCATTTCTCATCCCACTTGGCGTAGGTTGCGAAGACACGAATAGCCGGGCGTGACCAGATGCTGTCGCCAGCCTGCCATTGTTGTGCAAGGGTAATTTTGTACTGATTGTTCTTGTCGCCGGTGCGCTGGGATTCGACGTTGTCGTAGCCGATTTCCATCACGGTGCTCATGATTGGCGTCCACTTGTACATCGGGCGAATACCGACGGTCCACCACTTGGTGCCGTTGTCGTTATCCCAGTTGATATCCTGGTACATACCCACGTACATCATGTCCCAGTTGTCGCCCATGGAGATCGCACCGTGGTCGAGGATACGCAGCATGTGACCGTTGTTGTTGATATTGTAGGCAAATTTTTCGTTATCAAACGCGACGCCAGAACCCTGCGACAGACCTTTACCCTGCGAGGTCATCGAGTCAGTAGCGTACTGAACAACAAACTTGTTAAAGCCCTTCAGGACACTCTGAGTATGTTCAGCAGTGAATAACCAGCCGTCTTTCGATGCGCCATCAACCAGACGATAGTTATCACGCAGGTTGGCACGACCGTAGTCGACACCCAGTTCTAATGTGCCGCCCGGGTTGATTTCCATCTGCGCTAAACGCACATCGAAAACGTCGTTCGCGGTTTCGTTGGTATAGTCATAAATATTGTTGCTGGCGAAAGAGGAAGAACCACCCGCTTCAGAGGAGCGGGTTGCTGCCAGAGAGAGTTTACCGAAGCCAACATCGATGTTTTCCAGACCGGCACCAGGACCAGAAATATCCCAGTAGTAGAAGTCGATCATATGAACGTCATGACGTTGGTAGAAGCGCTTACCTGCCCAGATGGTGGAGCCTGGTAGCCATTCGATCAGGTTTTTACCCTGCACGTTTGCTTCACGGAAGGCCGGATCGGTAGCTTCCCAGTCATTCTGTTGCGCGACGGAATAGGCCACGTTAGTGTCGAAATAGAAGCTCTTATCGCCCTCTTTCCACACTTCCTGACCCAATTTTAATTCAGCATAAGTTTCACATTCGTTGCCAAGACGGTATTTACTTTGAGCACCGGTAGTCTGGAAACACTGTTGTTCGCCGCCGCTACCTGTCCAGCCAATACCGGAACGTGCATAGCCGTGGAAATCAACAGCCATTGCCTGAGCAGACATTACGCCCGCTGCGACGGCAACCGCCAGAGGAAGTTTGCGCAGAGTAATCATCATTCTATCTCCTGAGTCATTGCTTTTCTTTTTTCACATCACCTGTGACAGGCTTTGTGTGTTTTGTGGGGTGCTTAAACGCCCGGCTCCTTATGCAGTCGACGACATGCAGTGCCATCCTCACGGAACAGATGGCAACGCTCTGGCGGCAGGCCGATAGCGAATGTGGCACCTTCTTCTACCAACACCACGTCGTTCTGGCGGTACACCAGGTTTTGACGAATGGAAGGGATCTGGATATGGATTTGCGTTTCGTTGCCGAGTTGCTCGACGACCTGAACTTCACCCTCAAGGATGACGTCAGCGATATCACTCGGCAGTAGATGTTCCGGGCGAATACCCAGTGACATATTGGCTCCAACCTGGACATCACGGCTTTCGACCGGTAGCCAGACTTGCTGACGATTCGGCATCGGCAGCTCCACCTGCACTTGATCGATTGCGGTGGCGGTCACTTTTACTGGCAGGAAGTTCATCTTTGGAGAACCGATAAATCCGGCGACAAAACGGTCTGCCGGATAGTGATACAGCTCCAGCGGTTTCCCAACCTGCGCCACGCGACCAGCGTCCAGCACCACGATTTTGTCGGCCAGCGTCATCGCTTCGACCTGATCGTGGGTGACGTAAATCATTGTGCGGCCCAGGCGTTTATGCAGACGGGAGATTTCGATACGCATTTGCACACGCAGTGCAGCATCGAGGTTGGAGAGCGGTTCATCGAGCAAAAATACGCTTGGCTCGGCCACCAGCGTACGGCCAATCGCCACACGCTGACGCTGACCACCGGAGAGCGCTTTCGGTTTGCGATCCAGCAAATGCGCCAGTTGCAGCACTTCCGCAACCTGGTTAACTCGCTGGTTAATCACTTCTTTTTTCGCGCCAGCCAGTTTCAGGCCAAATGACATGTTTTCTGCTACTGACAGGTGGGGATAGAGCGCGTAAGACTGAAACACCATACCAACGCCGCGTTCTGCAGGCGGAGTGTCATTCATCCGTTTCTCACCGATGAACAGGTCGCCGCTGGTGATCGTCTCAAGCCCGGCAATCATGCGCAGTAAAGTCGATTTACCGCAGCCAGACGGTCCGACAAACACCACGAATTCACCTTCATGGATATCGAGATTGATATCTTTCGATACCACGACCTCGCCCCAGGCTTTCGTTACATTTTGCAGCTGTACGCTCGCCATGCCCTTCTCCCTTTGTAACAACCTGTCATCGACAGCAACATTCATGATGGGCTGACTATGCGTCATCAGGAGATGGCTTAAATCCTCCACCCCCTGGCTTTTTTATGGGGGAGGAGGCGGGAGGATGAGAACGCAGCTTCTGTGAACTAAACCGAGGTCATGTAAGGAATTTCGTGATGTTGCTTGCAAAAATCATGGCGATTTTATGTGCGCATCTCCACATTACCGCCAATTCTGTAACAGAGATCACACAAAGCAACGATGGGGCGTAGGGGCAAGGAGGATGGAAAGAGGTTGCCGTATAAAGAAACTAGAGTCCGTTTAGGTGTTTTCACGAGCACTTCACCAACAAGGACCATAGATTATGAAAATAAAAACAGGTGCACGCATCCTCGCATTATCCGCATTAACGACGATGATGTTTTCCGCCTCGGCTCTCGCCAAAATCGAAGAAGGTAAACTGGTAATCTGGATTAACGGCGATAAAGGCTATAACGGTCTCGCTGAAGTCGGTAAGAAATTCGAGAAAGATACCGGAATTAAAGTCACCGTTGAGCATCCGGATAAACTGGAAGAGAAATTCCCTCAGGTTGCGGCAACTGGCGATGGCCCTGACATTATCTTCTGGGCGCACGACCGCTTTGGCGGCTACGCTCAATCTGGCCTGTTGGCTGAAATCACCCCGGACAAAGCGTTCCAGGACAAGCTGTATCCGTTTACCTGGGATGCCGTACGTTACAACGGCAAGCTGATTGCTTACCCGATCGCTGTCGAAGCGTTATCACTGATTTATAACAAAGATCTGCTACCGAACCCGCCAAAAACCTGGGAAGAGATCCCGGCGCTGGATAAAGAACTGAAAGCGAAAGGTAAGAGCGCGCTGATGTTCAACCTGCAAGAACCATACTTCACCTGGCCGCTAATTGCGGCTGACGGGGGTTATGCGTTCAAGTATGAAAACGGCAAGTACGACATTAAAGACGTAGGCGTGGATAACGCTGGCGCGAAAGCGGGTCTGACCTTCCTGGTTGATCTGATTAAAAACAAACACATGAATGCAGACACCGATTACTCCATCGCAGAAGCTGCCTTTAATAAAGGCGAAACAGCGATGACTATCAACGGCCCGTGGGCATGGTCCAACATCGACACCAGTAAAGTGAATTATGGTGTAACGGTACTGCCGACCTTCAAAGGTCAACCATCTAAACCGTTCGTTGGCGTGCTGAGCGCAGGTATTAACGCCGCCAGTCCGAACAAAGAGCTGGCGAAAGAGTTCCTCGAAAACTATCTGCTGACTGACGAAGGTCTGGAAGCGGTCAATAAAGACAAACCGCTGGGTGCAGTAGCGCTGAAGTCCTATCAGGATGAACTTGCGAAAGATCCACGTATTGCCGCCACCATGGATAACGCTCAGAAAGGTGAAATTATGCCGAACATCCCGCAGATGTCCGCTTTCTGGTATGCCGTGCGTACTGCGGTGATCAACGCCGCCAGCGGTCGTCAGACTGTGGATGCTGCGCTGAAAGATGCACAGACTCGTATCACCAAGTAATGCTGTGAAATGCCGGATGCGGCGTAAACGCCTTATCCGGCCTACGAAATTGAAACGTATGTAGGCCTGATAAGACGCGTCAGCGTCGCATCAGGCAGTTGTTGTCGGATAAGGTATGAAAGCCTTATCCGTCCTGGAATGAGGAAGAACCCCATGGATGTCATTAAAAAGAAACATTGGTGGCAAAGCGACGCGCTGAAATGGTCAGTGTTAGGTCTGCTCGGCCTGCTGGTGGGTTACCTTGTTGTTTTAATGTACGCACAAGGGGAATACCTGTTCGCCATTACCACGCTGATATTGAGCTCAGCGGGGCTGTATATTTTCGCCAATCGTAAAGCCTACGCCTGGCGCTATGTTTACCCGGGAATGGCTGGAATGGGATTATTCGTCCTCTTCCCTCTGGTCTGCACCATCGCCATTGCCTTCACCAACTACAGCAGCACTAACCAGCTGACTTTTGAACGTGCGCAGGAAGTGTTGCTAGATCGCTCCTGGCAAGCAGGCAAAATCTATAATTTTGGTCTTTATCCGGCGGGCGATGAGTGGCAACTGGCGCTCAGCGACGGCGAAACCGGCAAAAATTACCTCTCCGACGCTTTTAAATTTGGCGGCGAGCAAAAACTGCAACTGAAAGAAACGACCGCCCAGCCCGAAGGCGAACGCGCGAATCTGCGCGTAATTACCCAGAATCGTCAGGCACTGAGTGACATTACCGCCATTCTGCCGGATGGCAACAAAGTGATGATGAGCTCCCTGCGCCAGTTTTCTGGCACGCAACCGCTCTACACACTCGACGGTGACGGCACGTTGACGAATAATCAGAGCGGCGTGAAATATCGTCCGAATAACCAAATTGGCTTTTACCAGTCCATTACCGCCGATGGCAACTGGGGGGATGAAAAGCTAAGCCCCGGTTACACCGTGACCACCGGCTGGAAAAACTTTACCCGCGTCTTTACCGACGAAGGCATTCAGAAACCGTTCCTCGCCATTTTCGTCTGGACCGTGGTGTTCTCGCTGATCACTGTCTTTTTAACGGTGGCGGTCGGCATGGTTCTGGCGTGTCTGGTGCAGTGGGAAGCGTTGCGCGGCAAAGCGGTCTATCGCGTCCTGCTTATTCTGCCCTACGCGGTGCCATCATTCATTTCAATCTTGATTTTCAAAGGGTTGTTTAACCAGAGTTTTGGTGAAATCAACATGATGTTGAGCGCGCTGTTTGGCGTGAAGCCCGCCTGGTTCAGCGATCCGACCACCGCCCGCACGATGCTGATTATCGTCAACACCTGGCTGGGTTATCCGTACATGATGATCCTCTGCATGGGCTTGCTGAAGGCGATTCCGGACGATTTGTATGAAGCCTCAGCAATGGATGGCGCAGGTCCATTCCAGAACTTCTTTAAGATTACGCTGCCGCTGCTGATTAAACCGCTGACGCCGCTGATGATCGCCAGCTTCGCCTTTAACTTTAACAACTTCGTGCTGATTCAACTGTTAACCAACGGCGGCCCGGATCGTCTTGGCACGACCACGCCAGCCGGTTATACCGACCTGCTTGTTAACTACACCTACCGTATCGCTTTTGAAGGCGGCGGGGGTCAGGACTTCGGTCTGGCGGCAGCAATTGCCACGCTGATCTTCCTGCTGGTGGGTGCGCTGGCGATAGTGAACCTGAAAGCCACGCGAATGAAGTTTGATTAAGGGAGATAACAAAAATGGCAATGGTCCAACCGAAATCGCAAAAAACACGTTTGTTTATTACTCACCTGCTACTGCTACTTTTTATCGCGGCGATTATGTTCCCGCTACTGATGGTCGTCGCTATCTCACTGCGCCAGGGGAACTTTGCGACCGGCAGCCTGATCCCGGAGCAAATCTCCTGGGATCACTGGAAACTGGCATTAGGTTTTAGCGTGGAACAGGCTGATGGTCGCGTTACACCGCCGCCGTTTCCGGTACTGCTATGGCTGTGGAACTCGGTAAAGGTCGCCGGGATTTCCGCGATTGGCATTGTGGCGCTCTCCACCACCTGCGCCTACGCTTTCGCCCGTATGCGCTTTCCAGGCAAAGCGACGCTGCTGAAAGGAATGCTGATTTTCCAGATGTTCCCGGCAGTACTTTCACTGGTCGCGTTGTATGCGTTGTTTGATCGTCTGGGTGAGTACATTCCATTCATTGGCCTGAATACTCACGGCGGCGTAATTTTCGCGTATCTGGGTGGGATTGCGCTGCATGTCTGGACCATCAAAGGCTATTTCGAAACCATCGATAGTTCGCTGGAAGAAGCGGCTGCGCTGGATGGTGCGACACCGTGGCAGGCCTTCCGCCTTGTCCTGTTGCCGCTGTCAGTACCGATTCTGGCGGTGGTGTTCATCCTGTCGTTTATCGCTGCCATTACTGAAGTTCCGGTCGCATCGCTGTTACTGCGTGACGTAAACAGCTACACCCTGGCCGTGGGGATGCAGCAATACCTCAACCCGCAAAACTACCTGTGGGGTGACTTTGCCGCTGCTGCCGTGATGTCTGCATTACCGATCACCATCGTCTTCTTGCTGGCTCAACGCTGGCTGGTCAACGGCCTGACGGCAGGTGGTGTGAAAGGTTAAAGATGTTGTTCTGCCAATGTTATGCCGCTGCACCCTCAACTTACGTTATCCCAACTTGTGACTGTTATTCGGCGCTCCACGGAGCGCCTTTTTTTACTCCCGCTTCAGCCGTTTCGAATTACATAACCACAGGGTGATCACCAGTAACAGGATCGCAGCCGAGTAGATCAACACATCCAGTGGCGATTTATGATCGACGATGATCAAGCGCACAATGGCGGTGATCCCAATATAGACAAAGTAACGTAGCGGGAAGTGAAAACCGGACTGAAAGTACTTCACAATCAACGCGATAAATTCGAAATAGAGAAAGTAAACCACCAGCCCTTCTACCAGCTCATATTTGCTGGTTTGTTCTGGCGCGAACAGCACATCAGCCAGATGCACCGTTTCTTTGCCGAGGAAGACAACCAAAATCAGGCCGAGGCACAGCAGGCCAAGATTGAGTACGGTCTGCAAAATGGTGGAGATAAACTCCACGCGCGGACGAGAGAGTGACGTCATAGCAGTACCTCCTTCACAGTGGCGAGCTTCCTGTATAACGCAAAAATGTGACGGGGATCTATATTTTTTGTGTATGTTTTGTTCAACCTGGATTAAGTGGGCATCTCCCATCAACATCGTATCTGGCAAAACACACTGTCCAAAAAATCACCCATTCAGGTGATTCCCAGCCACCAGCAATGCGCGAAAAATCGACAATGTTCCTCTGGAACAAATGAAACGTAACCTGATAAAGGTGGTAAAAATGAAGCCTTATTTTGCTGCTTTGATGTTATCAGTCTCTGTTCTTCCTGCTTATGCTGGTCCGCTCGGTACTGCTGATAAAGCCGACCTACCGCAAAGCAATGTCTCCAGCCCAATGATGGCCCAGTCGCTCAGGCAACCAGACCTGCAACCGATATCGACGGACAGGAAGACAGAATGTTTTCGCCTTTACACACCAGATCGCAAACCGGGGGTGAACTGCGTTCCTGATGGCTCGACAGGCCATTAAGAATGAGGGTGCCAGTGAGTGCGAAAACTGGCACCTTTTTCATGACTTAGCGGAAATTGACGCTACGGTCGCTGGTCATGTCATACAACTGGAACTTACGCCCAAGTTGCTGACCACCGTCACGCGTCAGCGGCGTCCAGCCAATTGCCGCACGGCTGCGTGTCGGGCCAGACGAGAAGAGATCCAGCGGTACAGAGACATACACGCCTTTGGTGAAGTCCCCTTCGCCGTACTCCTCTTTTGAAACATTAGTGATCGTGGCATAGCCACCCACCACCACGCCGCTATCAAAGCGTTTGGCGATCTCCAGCGTGCCGCCTTTATCCCCTGCCAGATACTGCCCGACGCTCGCTTTCACTAACACATCCTGAGCGAAAGATGGCGTCCAGTAGGCGGTCAGATGTCCGGTTTTCACGCTGTAGTCGGTGAATTTCATCATATCTTTTGCACTACGCCAGTCGCGCTGTTTAACGTAGTTGGCATCCACACCAAACGCCCAGTTGCTGTCCAGCGGGCGATACAACACTTCTGCCCCCGCACCGCCAAACATGGTTTCGAGATAACCTCCGTAGACCTGACCGTAGAAGCCGTTGCCCAGATGCTGGAAGTAGTTGGCTTGCAGGTTATTCACATAGACATCGTTCTGCACATACTCGCGCACATGGGTACGAACGCGCGGTAAGTGCGAGTCCTGCGGCGGATTGGTGTAGTTAAACTTGTCGTAGTTGTTGGCAAGGTTAGCAAACAGGCTGCCGGTGGTCAGCAGATGGTCCGTCAGCCACAAATCCGCCGTTCCCATCACGCCCAGCTGATACATGTAAAAGTTTTCCGGGCCACCGACCGACTGGTTCAGCACCGGATCGATATGGAAATCAAAGCGTGATTTGTCGATATACCAGCCCTGCTCGGTGGACTGCGGAACCACTGGCTCGACGCGTTTTTGCGCCAGCTTCGTTTCGTGGCCCAACGGCTCTCCGGCGAGATGATTTTTCAGGCTGGCGACATCGGTTTCCGTCGTCACCTGCGGCATGTTAAGGCGATTTTCCGTAATGCGGATCGTTTTGATCCCATCCGGCAGATCGTTCATCACGATCCGATTAGCACGGATGATCCCTTCACGCGAATCACGATATTTCACCTGCTCGCCGGTGACATACAGCGTATCGCCTTTCGTCTGGATCTGCGGATCGGCCAGTCCGGCGTTGTATTTCAACAGCGTTAACTGATTCGCCACCACCGAATGCTGCAAAATGGCATCCTGTGGTTGCGGTTGATATTGCGGGCGGGCGTTATCGTTGTAGGACGGGCGCAGATCGTTAAAGTTGGTGCGCAGCGTGACGCCAAACATAAAAGTGTTGCCACGTTCATAGCTAAGGTTAACGTCGGCCCAATCGGTAACGCGATAAATCGCCCCGACGTTAAACTTACTTTTTTGCTCCAGCTTACCGGCAAAATCCTGCTGATAATTATTGCCTTCATACTCCAGTTTCAGGCGCAGCGGTTGCCAGGGCGTCTGGTATTCCACGCCGCCAAACAGTGAGGCCGGACCGTGGAACATCTGGCTGCCGTCGATAGATCCCGCTTGTTTGTAGCTGTTATCGCGATAGCAATATTTGTCACTGGCCGAACAGAGCGGATTTTTCACATTACCGCTGGTGCCCAGATATCCCCAGCCCAGGCCGAGCGTAAAATCGAATGGCCCCCAGGCTTTGCTGGCGACAAGATATTCCGCATCGAACAGCCCCGTACCGCCGATATCCCGCGCACCAACCGCCACTTGCGGCAGCCAGTAACTCTCTTCCCACAAACGCAGTTTGAGATCGAAGGCTTTATCTTTATACGTTTGATCGCCAGAGAACGCTTCGACGCTGCTGTACTGCCGGGTGCGCACGTCGGTGTAGCGCAGCGTTGTTTCCAGCCACGGGAAGAGTTGCACTGAAGCTGAGTAATAACGGTACTGATCGTTATCGCGATAGTTCAGACTCAACTCCCCTTCCCGTGCCATACGCGCGGTGGGCGTTTGTAATAATCCTACGCCACCGAAATCCGACTGCGACGGACCAATGGGCGCAGGATATGTTTCGCCGTAGCAAGCTGTGCTAATGCCCAGCGCCAGTAAGCTAAGCAGATGTCTTTTTTTCATTATTGAGGTATCCGCTGCGTCAGAGTCTGAAGAATGTCGGCGTTAAGGGCATCAGGCGTCTCACTCCAGACGGAGTCCGCGAGGCCAACATAAATAATGCTGCCGGGCATCGGCTCTACGTGACGCTTGTTCCAGTAAGCCACCGGCGCTTTTTGCGTGCGTCCGTCCGGGTAAACCACCCACGCGTAGCTGCGATCCGCACCGCTAAGCAGGTTCTGCCCGGAGAGATAGCTCGCCACGTCGCGACCTGGAATGAATGGCTGCTTGCCAGGACGGCTGATAAGCCCGAATAACGTGACCGTGGACGGCGGTGGTCCGACCCACAGCGTGTAGTTGCCCTGCAACGGCGGGTTACCGCGTTCGGCAACGCGGACGATATCAGGATCAAGATTGATTTTTTGCCTGCCCGTCACTTTCAACGCCTGAATTTGCTGGCGTAAGGCGTTAATCGCGGCGGCATCGTCGGCGCTGGAATCTGCAGCCAGTTCTGCCAGCCGTGTCAGCAACGCCTGCTGCTGACGCAATGCTGCCGCCGTTGCCAGCTCTTCGCTAATCACCGCACCGGGCCACCAACTGTTTGCCAGCCGTGGTTGGCCTACCAGATCGATTAAATGCTCTGCACCCGTCAGCGTTTTGGCCTCACTGCTGCCATTGCTGAATACCTTGACGGTTCCCGCCGCGAAGACTGATGACGCCCCCACACTCAAAATCAATGCGACAATAGTTTGTTTAATCATTGTTTTGCCGCCTTGATGAGAGTGGTTTTCACCGGGAAATAATCCGCGCCGAGATACTGTTGCGACTGGCGAATTTGCCCTTCGCTGTCGATCCAGTAGCGGTTATGCCAGCGCGCCTGGTCGGTGGAGACTTCTTCGTCCAGCACGCGAACCGGGGTTTCATCGCTGCCGACCTTGACGGTATCGGTGCCATCCCATTTGAAGACTGAGCGTGCGGTGGCGTAGCGTACCTGCTGGTACTCGGTCCAGCCCATCGTGCGCGTCCATGTTGCACCATCAACAATTTGTGCGGGTTTAATCAGCGGGTCGGCGGCAAGGTTATTCACTTCAATCAGGTTGTCGCCGCCAAGCAAAGTCTTCACCAGACGACCATGTTGTGTGACGAGAGTGGCCTGATCCTGAGTGACCCATTTTTGTTGTCCGTCTTCAGCGAAGGCCAGCACCACAAATAACTGCGGCCCGCCATTAAGCTGCATGTACTGGCTGGCGTAGGGCATATTTTGAATATCATCGTCCGTCAGCTGTACGCCTGGCGTGCCGAACAGACTGTCCCACAGTGAATTGCCCAGCTCTTTAGTCGTGGCTGAACAGGCCTGTAATAGCAGGCAGATAAGAATGAGTGCAGGTCGCTTCACGACTCTTCTCCAGAGGGGCAGAATAACCACACCGGAGTGTGGTTATGGTTAATCCCCTTCATACTTCAAGCTGCAGATGCGGTGACCGCACTCGTTCACCCCGGTCACATAGTTATCTATGCTCCCGGGGACTCACTCGCTTGTCGCCTTCCTGCAACTCGAATTATTTTGGGGATACATACTTTATTACTGGGTACTGGTGGTCGTGGTTGTTGTGGTCCCGGTATTAGAACCATCACCGCCACCGCTTGCCGCGAGCGCGACACCCACCGCCGAGCTTACGGTGCTGACGCTGGTCGCGGAGGAACTCCCCGCCGAAACCGACGTTGCTGCCGACCCTGCCGCTTCGCCCACCTGTACAGGTGCAGCCCACACAGAAGTCGCCGCAAGCGCAGATATGGCAAAAATGCCATACAGAACTTTTTTCATAACAATTTCCCTTCATTGAATGAATGGAGATTTACCCAAAAACATTTCGGGCGGGATCGAGTATACACAACTAAAGCATGCGAATTACGGCGCGGGGAATTAGTGATGGGGTTTTAGGATAATTGGAATGAATATCAAATATAAGCTTCAGCTTATATATAAATAGCACTAAAAATCATAAGCTTAAAATAAAAATAAAAGTAATTAATCTGCGTATTTTCCGAAATCAATCACGATTAAAAATCTATTTTAGGATTAACCTCACGGTATGATTTCCGTTAAATCACAGACAAGGGGATTTATCTGATAAAAAATGCCGACATAACGTCGGCATTGTTTTTAAGGCTATTTAATCAATCGTACTATGTATTAATTGCCGAATACGATGTACATATCGGCATCGACCTGTAGGCCTGATAAGACGCGACCGCGTCGCATCAGGCATCGGTTGCCGGATGCGGCGTGAACGCCTTATCCGGCCTACATATCGACAATGATTAACCGCGCCACGCTTTATAGCGGTTAATCAGACCATTGGTCGAGCTATCGTGGCTGCTGATTTCTTTGTCATCTTTCAGCTCTGGCAGAATACGGTTCGCCAGTTGTTTACCCAGCTCCACGCCCCACTGGTCGAAGGTGAAGATGTTCAGGATCACGCCCTGAGTAAAGATTTTGTGCTCATACAGCGCAATCAACGCACCCAGGCTGAACGGAGTGATTTCACGCAGCAGGATGGAGTTGGTCGGGCGGTTACCTTCGAACACTTTGAACGGCACCACGTAGTCAAGCGTTGCCGGATCTTTACCCTGATCACGATATTCCTGCTCAACCACTTCGCGGGATTTACCAAACGCCAGCGCTTCGGTCTGAGCAAAGAAGTTAGACAGCAGTTTCTGGTGATGATCAGAGAGCGGGTTATGGGTGATAGCCGGAGCGATGAAATCGCACGGTACCATTTTGGTTCCCTGGTGGATCAGCTGGTAGAACGCGTGCTGACCGTTAGTACCTGGTTCACCCCAGATAATCGGGCCAGTCTGGTAATCCACAACGTTACCGTTACGGTCAACATACTTTCCGTTGGACTCCATATTGCCCTGCTGGAAGTACGCCGCGAAACGGTGCATATACTGGTCATACGGCAGAATCGCTTCAGTTTCCGCACCAAAGAAATTGTTGTACCAGATGCCGATCAGCGCCAGCAAGACAGGCAGGTTTTTCTCGGCAGGCGTGGTGGAGAAATGCTTGTCCATCGCGTGTGCGCCAGAAAGCAGTTCAACAAAATTATCAAAGCCGATGGAGAGAACAATCGACAGGCCAATTGCTGACCACAAAGAGTAACGGCCGCCAACCCAGTCCCAGAACTCGAACATGTTGGCAGTATCAATACCAAACTCGCCAACGGCTTTGGCATTGGTGGAAAGCGCCGCAAAGTGTTTCGCAACGTGTTTTTCATCACCAGCCGCTTTCAGGAACCAGTCACGCGCACTATGGGCGTTGGTCATGGTTTCCTGAGTGGTGAAGGTTTTAGATGCTACCAGGAACAGCGTGGTTTCCGGGTTTACTTTTTTCAGCACTTCCGCGATGTGAGTCCCATCGACGTTAGAAACAAAGTGCATGTTCAGGTGGTTTTTGTATGGACGCAGTGCTTCAGTCACCATGTACGGGCCGAGGTCAGAACCGCCGATCCCGATGTTCACTACGTCAGTGATTGCTTTGCCGGTATAGCCTTTCCACTCACCGGAGATAATCGCTTCCGAGAAGGTTTTCATCTTCTCCAGCACCGCGTTGACTTCCGGCATAACATCTTTGCCATCAACCAGAATCGGGGTATTGCTACGGTTACGCAGCGCTACGTGCAGTACAGCGCGGTTTTCGGTGCGGTTGATCTTCTCACCAGAGAACATCGACTTAATCGCGCCCGCCAGATCGCACTCTTTCGCCAGATCTTGTAATTTCGCCAGCGTCTCTTCAGTGATGCGGTTTTTGGAGTAATCCACCAGCATCTGATCGTCGAAGGTTGCGGAGAACTTAGAAAAACGATCGCCGTCTTTAGCAAAAAGATCGGCGATCGTAACGTCTTTCATTTCATCGAAGTGTTTCTGTAGTGCCTGCCAGGCAGCGGTCTGCGTTGGATTGATGTTTTTCATTAGCAATACTCTTCTGATTTTGAGAATTGTGACTTTGGAAGATTGTAGCGCCAGTCACAGAAAAATGTGATGGTTTTAGTGCCGTTAGCGTAATGTTGAGTGTAAACCCTTAGCGCAGCGAAGCATTTATTAGCTGAACTACTGACCGCCAGGAGTGGATGAAAAATCCGCATGACCCCATCGTTGACAACGGCCCCGCTCACCCTTTATTTATAAATGTACTACCTGCGCTAGCGCAGGCCAGAAGAGGCGCGTTGCCCAAGTAACGGTGTTGGAGGAGCCAGTCCTGTGATAACACCTGAGGGGGTGCATCGCCGAGGTGATTGAACGGCTGGCCACGTTCATCATCGGCTACAGGGGCTGAATCCCCTGGGTTGTCACCAGAAGCGTTCGCAGTCGGGCGTTTCGCAAGTGGTGGAGCACTTCTGGGTGAAAATAGTAGCGAAGTATCGCTCTGCGCCCACCCGTCTTCCGCTCTTCCCTTGTGCCAAGGCTGAAAATGGATCCCCTGACACGAGGTAGTTATGTCTGAAATTGTTGTCTCCAAATTTGGCGGTACCAGCGTAGCTGATTTTGACGCCATGAACCGCAGCGCTGATATTGTGCTTTCTGATGCCAACGTGCGTTTAGTTGTCCTCTCGGCTTCTGCTGGTATCACTAATCTGCTGGTCGCTTTAGCTGAAGGACTGGAACCTGGCGAGCGATTCGAAAAACTCGACGCTATTCGCAACATCCAGTTTGCCATTCTGGAACGTCTGCGTTACCCGAACGTTATCCGTGAAGAGATTGAACGTCTGCTGGAGAACATTACTGTTCTGGCAGAAGCGGCGGCGCTGGCAACGTCTCCCGCGCTGACAGATGAACTGGTCAGCCACGGCGAGCTGATGTCGACCCTGCTGTTTGTCGAGATCCTGCGCGAACGCGATGTTCAGGCACAGTGGTTTGATGTACGTAAAGTGATGCGTACCAACGACCGATTTGGTCGTGCAGAGCCAGATGTAGCCGCGCTGGCGGAACTGGCCGCGCTGCAGTTGCTCCCACGCCTCAATGAAGGCTTAGTGATCACCCAGGGATTTATCGGTAGCGAAAATAAAGGTCGTACAACGACGCTTGGCCGTGGAGGCAGCGATTATACGGCAGCCTTGCTGGCGGAGGCTTTACACGCATCTCGTGTTGATATCTGGACCGACGTCCCGGGCATCTACACCACCGATCCACGCGTGGTTTCCGCAGCAAAACGCATTGATGAAATCGCGTTTGCCGAAGCGGCAGAGATGGCAACTTTTGGTGCAAAAGTACTGCATCCGGCAACGTTGCTACCCGCAGTACGTAGCGATATCCCGGTCTTTGTCGGCTCCAGCAAAGACCCACGCGCAGGTGGTACGCTGGTGTGCAATAAAACTGAAAATCCGCCGCTATTCCGCGCGCTGGCGCTTCGTCGCAATCAGACTCTGCTCACTTTGCACAGCCTGAATATGCTGCATTCTCGCGGTTTCCTCGCGGAAGTTTTCGGCATACTCGCGCGGCATAATATTTCGGTAGACTTAATCACCACGTCAGAAGTGAGCGTGGCATTAACCCTTGATACCACCGGTTCAACCTCCACTGACGATACCTTGCTGACGCAATCTCTGCTGATGGAGCTGTCTGCACTATGCCGGGTAGAAGTGGAGGAAGGTCTGGCGCTGGTCGCGTTGATTGGCAATGACCTGTCAAAAGCCTGCGGCGTTGGCAAAGAGGTATTCGGCGTACTGGAACCGTTCAACATTCGCATGATTTGTTACGGCGCATCCAGCCATAACCTGTGCTTCCTGGTGCCCGGCGAAGATGCCGAGCAGGTGGTGCAAAAACTGCATTTTAATTTGTTTGAGTAAACACAGTATGGCCCGGAAGACATTATTTCGGGCCGTATTGTTTTTCTTGTCATTATGCTCATCAATAAACGAGCCTGTACTCTGTTAACCAACGTCTTTATCGGAGAATAATTGCCTTTAATTTTTTTATCTGCATCTCTAACTAATTAGAGAAAGAGATAAATAGTTAAGAGAAGGCAAAATGAATATTATCAGTTCTGCTCGCAAACGAATTCCCGTACACTGAACTCTCTGGCTCACTGAGGGCACAATCATGGCACTCCCCCGTATTACCCAAAAAGAGATGACTGAACGCGAGCAGCGTGAACTAAAAACACTGCTGGATCGGGCGCGGATTGCGCATGGTCGCGTGTTGACTAATTCGGAAACCAACAGCATTAAAAAAGAGTACATCGATAAGCTGATGGTTGAGCGTGAAGCAGCAGCAAAAAAAGCCCGCCAATTGAAGAAAAAGCAGGCTTATAAACCGGATCCTGAAGCGTCATTTAGCTGGTCAGCAAATACGTCGACGCGCGGCAGGCGCTGATTAACGCCCCTTCTTTTTACGCCCCGGCGAGGTAAAACGCTTACCGTTGGACGCCGGGCGACCGCCTTTTTCCGCCGTTTTTTCCATCTTAACGACTGGACGTTTGATGCCCGCCGTTTTCGGTTTGGCCTTCGTTTTAGGTTTTGCCTCGGAAGAGGAATTTTCGATGAGCTTAAAGAGGTCGATTAACTCATCGTCAGTTAAATCGCGCCACTCACCCAGCGGAATGCCGCTTAAGCTGACGTTCATAATGCGCGTACGTTCCAGCTTTTTCACTTCGTAACCAAAGTGCTCGCACATGCGCCGGATCTGACGGTTCAGCCCCTGCACCAGGGTAATGCGGAAGACAAACGGCGCTTCTTTTTTGACTTTGCACTTTTTCGTCACCGTCCCGAGGATCGGCACCCCCGCCCCCATACCACGAATAAATTCATCGGTAATCGGTTTATCGACCGTCACCAGATACTCTTTCTCATGATCGTTACCCGCACGGAGGATCTTATTCACCAGATCGCCGTGATTGGTGAGGAAAATCAGCCCCTGGGAATCTTTATCCAGGCGGCCAATCGGGAACACGCGTTTGCTGTGGTTAACGAAATCGACAATGTTATCGCGCTCGCCATCTTCGGTGGTGCTGACAATACCGACGGGCTTGTTCAGGGCGATAAGTACCAAATCTTCGGCTTCCCGAGGCTCAATCAACTGACCGTTTACTTTCACAACGTCGCCGGGTTTCACCTGATCGCCAATGGTGGCTCGCTTGCCATTAAGGAACACATTGCCTTGCTCGATATAGCGATCCGCTTCGCGGCGTGAGCAAATTCCGCTTTCGCTGATGTATTTATTTAAACGGACTGATGAGTCGGGCAGCATAAATTCTCCTGTAAAACGCGGAATATACCGTACCTCTTAGCGGGGAAAAACAGGGTTATGCGGCAACGTCGAAATTAAATGTGATCTGCCACGCCTTTTATCACAAAAGTGTCTCCGGAAGTACGATGCAAATTTGCCTGGCAAAATAAGAATAATCAACAAATTACGCATCGCTGCACACCTGTGCTGATGACTACTACGCAGAGAAACAAATGTGCAAGAGAAAGCGCTATTTCCCCCCATGCAAAGAGTGAAAAATCGCTTTGAAAGGCCATCATGATGGGGTTATATCAGATCAAGCGGTGAGAAAGCGTATTTGCACAAATGTGCAGAACCAGGAGGCGGCAATGGAAAACAGTGACGATATCCGTTTGATTGTGAAGATTGCCCAACTCTATTACGAACAGGATATGACGCAGGCGCAAATTGCGCGCGAACTGGGTATTTACCGCACCACCATCAGCCGCTTGCTTAAACGAGGCCGCGATCAGGGAATTGTCACCATCGCCATCAACTATGACTACAACGAAAATCTCTGGCTGGAGCAGCAAGTGAAGCAAAAGTTTAGCCTGAAAGACGTTGTGGTGGTGTCAGGAAATGATGAGGATGAAGATACTCAACTGGCGATGATGGGGTTACACGGCGCGCAACTGCTGGATCGCTTGCTGGAACCTGGCGATATTGTCGGTTTTTCCTGGGGCCGCGCGGTGAGCGCACTGGTTGAAAACTTGCCGCAGGCGGGGCAATCGCGGCAGTTAATTTGCGTACCAATTATTGGCGGACCGTCCGGTAAACTCGAAAGCCGCTATCACGTAAACACATTAACCTACAGCGCGGCAGCGAAGCTGAAAGGGGAATCGCATCTCGCGGATTTTCCGGCTCTGCTGGATAACCCATTAATTCGTAATGGGATCATGCAGTCTCAGCACTTTAAAACCATCTCTGCCTACTGGGATAATCTGGATGTCGCCCTGGTGGGAATTGGCTCACCGGCCATTCGCGACGGCGCTAACTGGCATGCGTTTTATGGTGGTGAAGAGAGTGACGACCTGAATGCCCGCCAGGTTGCTGGCGATATTTGCTCGCGCTTTTTTGATATTCACGGCGCAATGGTTGAAACGAATATGAGCGAAAAAACACTCTCTATCGAAATGAATAAATTAAAGCAGGCGCGGTATTCCATTGGCATTGCCATGAGTGAAGAAAAATACAGCGGAATTATTGGTACACTGCGTGGAAAATATATTAATTGTCTGGTAACGAATAGCAGCACAGCTGAACTATTACTGAAATAAAAATCTTCCCGATGTTTATCGTAATAAAAATTACGGCGGGTCCCTATTATCTAAAATCAGGAGTCTGTTATGCAAACGTGGTTAAATTTGCAGGATAAAATCATTATCGTCACCGGCGGCGCATGCGGTATTGGTCTGGCGATTGTAGAGGAATTATTAGCACAAGGCGCGAATGTACAGATGGTCGATATTCACGGTGGCGATGGACAATATGAAGGTCATAAAGGCTATCAGTTTTGGCCGACCGATATTTCCAGCGCCAAAGAGGTAAATCATACGGTAGCGGAAATTATCCAGCGTTTTGGTCGCATCGACGGTCTGGTCAATAACGCCGGGGTCAATTTCCCGCGTCTGCTGGTCGATGAGAAAGCGCCTGCCGGGCAGTATGAACTCAACGAAGCTGCATTCGAAAAAATGGTCAATATCAACCAGAAAGGCGTTTTTCTGATGTCGCAGGCGGTGGCGCGACAGATGGTCAAACAACATGATGGCGTGATTGTGAATGTTTCCTCAGAAAGTGGACTGGAAGGCTCAGAAGGCCAAAGCTGTTACGCCGCTACCAAAGCCGCGCTCAATAGCTTCACGCGCTCCTGGTCGAAAGAGCTGGGTAAACACGGCATCCGTGTGGTCGGTATCGCGCCCGGGATTCTGGAAAAAACCGGGCTACGCACGCCGGAATATGAAGAGGCGCTGGCGTGGACGCGCAATATCACCGTCGAGCAGCTGCGTGAAGGCTATACCAAAAACGCCATTCCTATTGGGCGCGCCGGAAGATTAGCAGAAGTCGCTGATTTTGTTTGTTATCTGCTGTCTCAACGCGCCAGCTATATCACCGGAGTAACCACTAACATTGCGGGCGGCAAAACGCGCGGCTAAGGAGGCTTTATGGTCAACGCCATTTTTTGTGCCCACGGCAAATTAGCTTGCGCCATGCTGGAATCGGTTCAGATGGTTTACGGCAACGCCAATGTTGAAGCCGTTGAATTTGTGCCCGGTGAAAACGCCGGAGACATCGTAGCAAAGCTGGAAAAGTTAGTAAGCATTCACAATCAAGATGAGTGGCTGATTGCCGTGGATTTACAGTGCGGCAGCCCGTGGAATGCGGCAGCGATGCTTGCGATGCGCAATCCTCGTCTGCGGGTAATCAGCGGCCTTTCTCTGCCGCTGGCGCTCGAACTGGTTGATAACCAGCACAGCATGAATGTTGATGAACTGTGTGAACACCTGACGCAAATCGCAAAGCAAACCTGCGTTGTCTGGAAACAACTGGCAACGGCAGAGGAGGATTTCTGATGAACATTACGCTCGCCCGCATTGATGACCGTCTGATCCACGGCCAGGTCACTACCGTCTGGTCGAAAGTGGCTAATGCCCAGCACATTATTATCTGCAATGACGAAGTTTATAACGATGAAGTGCGCCGGACATTATTGCGTCAGGCTGCGCCACCGGGAATGAAGGTTAACGTGGTCAATATTGAAAAAGCCGTCGCGGTTTATCACAACCCGCAATATCAGGACGAAACCGTTTTTTATCTTTTCACTCGCCCACAGGATGCCTTAGCGATGGTTCGCCAGGGGGTAAAAATAGACACCCTGAATATTGGCGGCATGGCCTGGCGGCCCGGTAAAAAACAGTTAACCAAAGCGGTTTCATTAGATGATGATGATATTAACGCATTTCATGAGTTAAATAATCTTGGCGTCATACTGGATTTACGCGTCGTAGCGTCAGATCCCTCAATCAATATTATCGACAAAATAAACGAACAGTTAATCGCAAATTAAATAATAGCGCCTGTGTACATATGCTTTAACAGGCAGGGATGACGACACTTAAAAGGTGACAAATCATGGAAATAAGTACCCTACAAATCATTGCTATATTTCTTTTTTCCTGTATTGCCGGAATGGGCAGCGTGCTGGATGAATTTCAGACTCATCGTCCGTTAATTGCCTGTACGGTGATTGGTTTAATTCTCGGTGATTTAAAAACCGGAATTATGCTCGGTGGTACGCTGGAATTGATAGCTCTCGGCTGGATGAACGTCGGCGCGGCGCAATCTCCGGATTCTGCACTCGCCAGCATAATCTCCGCCATTCTGGTTATCGTTGGTCAGCAAAGCATCGCCACCGGAATCGCCATCGCGTTGCCTGTGGCTGCGGCAGGCCAGGTGCTGACGGTGTTTGCCCGTACCATCACCGTAGTGTTCCAGCACGCGGCGGATAAAGCAGCGGAAGAGGCGCGGTTTCGCACTCTCGATATTCTGCATGTCTCCGCGCTTGGCGTGCAGGCGCTGCGCGTTGCTATTCCGGCACTAATTGTCTCGCTGTTCGTCAGCGCTGATATGGTGAGCAATATGCTGAGCGCCATTCCCGAATTTGTGACCCGTGGACTGCAGATTGCTGGCGGTTTTATCGTGGTGGTCGGTTACGCCATGGTGCTTCGCATGATGGGCGTGAAATATTTGATGCCTTTCTTTTTCCTCGGTTTCCTCGCAGGTGGCTACCTCGATCTCAGTCTGCTGGCGTTCGGTGGCGTCGGCGTGATCATGGCCCTGCTCTACATCCAGTTAAATCCACAGTGGCGTAAAGCTGAACCACATCCCCAGACCACCACTATCACCGCCCTTGACCAACTTGATGATTAACGGAGCCATCATGGAACAGAGAAAAATTACACGCAGCGATCTGGTGAGCATGTTTCTGCGCTCCAACCTGCAACAGGCGTCCTTTAACTTTGAACGTATTCACGGGCTGGGTTTTTGCTACGACATGATCCCCGCCATCAAACGACTTTACCCATTAAAAGAGGATCAGGTTGCGGCGCTCAGGCGACACCTGGTGTTCTTCAATACCACGCCAGCCGTATGTGGCCCGGTCATCGGCGTCACTGCCGCCATGGAAGAGGCGCGAGCCAACGGCGCGGAAATTGATGACGGTACCATTAACGGCATCAAAGTCGGCCTGATGGGACCGTTGGCAGGGGTTGGCGATCCACTGGTCTGGGGAACGCTGCGCCCGATTACCGCCGCGCTCGGCGCATCTCTGGCACTTTCGGGCAACATTCTCGGCCCGCTGCTGTTCTTCTTTATTTTCAACGCGGTGCGTCTGGCGATGAAGTGGTATGGCCTACAGCTCGGCTTTCGCAAAGGGGTGAATATCGTCAGCGATATGGGCGGGAATGTGCTGCAAAAACTCACCGAAGGCGCGTCGATTCTCGGACTGTTTGTGATGGGCGTGCTGGTGACCAAATGGACGTCAATCAACGTACCGTTGGTGGTTTCACAAACGCATGCCGCCGATGGCTCCACCGTCACCATGACCGTGCAGAACATTCTCGACCAACTTTGCCCTGGTTTGCTGGCGCTCGGTCTGACGCTACTGATGGTTCGTCTGCTCAACAAAAAAATTAACCCGGTATGGCTGATTTTCGCCCTGTTTGGCTTAGGGATTATCGGCAATGCGCTGGGCTTCCTGTCCTGATTCTTCGCCCCGGCACGACTGCCGGGGCCATCGCTCAACATGAGGTGGTTTATGAAAACAACAGCTCTGCGTCTTTATGGTAAACGTGATTTACGCCTGGAAACCTTTGATCTTCCTGAAATGCAGGAGGATGAAATCCTCGCGACGGTGGTCACTGACAGCCTGTGCCTCTCTTCCTGGAAAGAGGCCAACCTGGGTGAAAACCATAAAAAAGTACCCGACGATGTGGCGACCAACCCAATCATCATCGGCCACGAGTTTTGCGGCGATATTCTGGCCGTGGGTAAAAAGTGGCAGCACAAATTCCAGCCGGGTCAGCGTTATGTGATTCAGGCCAACCTGCAACTCCCCGACCGCCCGGACTGCCCCGGCTACTCCTTCCCGTGGGTGGGCGGCGAAGCCACGCATGTGGTTATTCCCAACGAGGTCATGGAACAAGATTGCCTGCTGGCATACGACGGCGAAACCTATTTTGAAGGCTCGCTGGTTGAACCGCTTTCCTGCGTGATTGGCGCGTTCAACGCCAACTATCATCTTCAGGAAGGTAGTTATAACCACACGATGGGGATTCGCCCGCAAGGGCGCACGCTGATCCTCGGCGGCACCGGCCCGATGGGGCTGCTGGCGATTGATTATGCGTTGCATGGACCGGTTAACCCGTCGCTGCTCGTCATTACCGATACCGACAACGACAAATTGAGTTATGCACGCAAGCACTATCCATCAGAACCGCAAACACTGATTCATTATCTCAATGCCGCCGATGCAGCATTTGATACGTTAATGGCACTGAGTGGCGGTCACGGCTTCGATGATATTTTCGTCTTTGTGCCTAATGAAGGACTGGTGACTCTCGCCTCTTCCTTGCTGGCGACAGATGGTTGTCTGAATTTCTTCGCCGGACCGCAGGATAAGCACTTCAGCGCGCCAATTAATTTCTACGATGTGCATTATGCATTTACCCACTACGTGGGCACGTCAGGCGGCAATACCGACGACATGCGCGCGGCGGTCAAACTGATCGAAGAGAAAAAAGTGCAGGCCGCAAAAGTGGTAACACATATTCTTGGGCTGAATGCCGCGGGCGAAACCACGCTTGAATTGCCTGCCGTCGGCGGCGGCAAAAAGCTGGTGTATACCGGGAAATACCTGCCGCTTATGTCACTCACGCAGATTCAGGATCAAGCACTGGCGGCGATTCTGGCGCGTCATCAGGGGATCTGGTCCGGTGAGGCGGAGCAATATCTGCTCGCCCATGCAGAAGCAATTTCCCATGATTAATCGCGCTACTTAACTCTGCATGTCGCTGGCTGGTCGCCGCGGCAACTTCGCGACCGGATGTGCGGCTGATTGCTGAAGCGGCCCAATGTGCACGAGAAGGATAAAAAAACATCAGCGCCTTAAGGGGCGCTCAAATTGGTGGCAAAGTACACATTGTTTATGCCGGATGCGGAATGAAGCCTTATTCGGCATACATAATCTCGAAAATTCAATATATTGCAGTTATCTGGTAGGCCAGGTAAGCGTAGCCCATCAGGCAATGCTGTGTTTGTCATCAGTCTCAGCGCCCGGTGCAATACGTGACATCGTGAGCCATGTCAGTAAGTGGTTAAATTCGCAGTGGTAGCATGCCTCCCGAGATTTCTTACTAACCGGAGAAGTAATGGAACTGCTTTTATTGAGTAACTCGACGCTGCCGGGTAAAGCCTGGCTGGAACATGCACTGCCGCTAATTGCTGAACAGTTGCAGGGTCGCCGCTCAGCGGTGTTTATCCCTTTCGCTGGCGTAACGCAGACCTGGGATGATTACACAGCGAAAACGGCTGCGGTTCTCGCTCCGCTGGGTGTTTCTGTCACCGGTATTCATAGCGTTGTCGATCCCGTTGCCGCGATTGAAAATGCGGAAATTGTGATTGTCGGCGGCGGTAATACTTTCCAGTTGCTGAAACAGTGCCGCGAGCGCGGGCTGCTGGCACCAATTACTGACGTGGTTAAACGTGGCGCGCTGTATATTGGCTGGAGCGCAGGCGCTAACCTTGCTTGCCCAACCATTCGTACCACCAACGATATGCCGATTGTCGATCCACAAGGTTTCGATGCGCTGAATCTGTTCCCGTTGCAAATCAACCCGCACTTCACCAACGCGCTGCCGGAAGGCCATAAAGGTGAAACCCGTGAACAGCGTATTCGCGAACTGCTGGTCGTCGCGCCAGAACTCACAATTATTGGTCTACCGGAAGGTAACTGGATCACAGTGAGTAAAGGTCACGCAACGCTGGGTGGCCCGAACACCACTTATGTGTTTAAGGCTGGTGAAGAAGCGGTTCCGCTGGAAGCGGGTCACCGTTTTTAAATGAATTGCCGGATGCATAATCCGGCATCTTGTTCATCGTGCCTGATGCGACGCTTTACGCGTCTTATCAGGTCTACAGGGTCACGGTATTAATACTCGTCCCGTCCTTCGTCTTCATCCGGCTGTTCCAGCACACTGTAAGCCACCGAACAAAACAGCGAGTTCAGACGCTGCATATCTCCCAGTAAGCCTAAATGTAGCGAACTGGTTTCAATGCTTTGCACGTTTTGCTGATGCAGGCGATCGACGTGAGCATGGGAATAACGGCGATTAAGAATGCGAAAACGATGCTTGCTGCGGCGCAAACGACGGGCGCTGGTAACATCGCCAGAGAAGAAAACCGACATTGCCAGTTTTAAATTACTGAGCAATTGCTCATAGAGCGCATCCAGTTCCTTCAAGCCATCAAGCGAAAATGCTCGCCTTGCAGCCAGCGATTTGTCGGCAATTTCGCTCCCCATGCGCTCGACGATATCGGAGGCCTGTTCAAGGTTGAGCGACATTTCGATGATCTCCGCCCAGCGGCGCGACTCTTCTTCTGCCAGTTCCTCTTTTGGCATCCGCGCCAGATACAGCTTAATGGCGGTATAGAGAACGTTGATATCATCTGCCAGCTTACGCAGCTCTTTCTCCTGCCGTGGCTCGCCGTGCATCACTTTATTCAGCCCTTCCATCATCTGTTCCATGGCGTCGCCAATGCGCAGGGTTTCGCGCGCGGCGTTCGCCAGAGCAAGCGTGGGCGTATCCAGCGCGCTGACATCCAGATGTTTGGGCCGTAGCTGGGTATCCAGTTCCGGTTCATCGCGAATAATCGTTTTGCAAAACCGTGCCATCGGGTCAACAAATGGCAGCATGACCAGGCAACGTACAAGGTTGTAGAAGACATGGAAATAGATCACCAGTTCCGCTTTTGGCAATGACAACTTCCCCATTGTCTCTGCCAGCAAATGGACAAACGGCAGGATAATCAGGCTACCCACCAGCTTAAACAGCAGACTACCCAGCGCGACACGGCGGGCTGCGGCATTGGCGGCACTGTTGTTGAGCATCGCCAGCAGGCCGGAACCGAGGTTTGCACCAATCACCAGACAAAGCGCCACTGGGAAAGAGATAATGCCTGCGGCGGTCAGAGTCGCGGTCAGCAGTACCGCGGCAAGGCTGGAGTAGCTGATAATGGCGAACATCGCACCAATCAGCGCATCCAGCAGAATATCGCCGGTCAGCGAGGCAAAGATCACCTGAACGCCGTTTGCCTGGGTGATCGGCGTTACGGCCTGCACAATCAACTCCAGCGCCAGCAAAATCAACCCAAGACCAATACCGACGCGGCCCAGTTGCCCGGCGCGTGACTGTTTGCGTCCGAGGAAAAAAATCACGCCGATAAAAATAAGTAATGGTGACAGCCAGGATAAGTCGAAGGTGAGAATACGCGCCATTAGCGCCGTCCCGACATCTGCACCCAGCACAATCACCAGAGCCGGTGCGAGGGCTACCAGATCCTGAGCGACGAACGAGGTCACCAGCATAGTGGTGGCATTACTGCTCTGCACCAGTGCGGTAACGCCTATCCCCGCGCAAAAGGCGAGCGGCTTTTTTTCGACGCTCCGGCTAAGGACAGTACGCAAACGCGCGCCGAAGACGCGCATTACGCCGGTTCGAACAATATGAGTCCCCCAGACCAGCAGGGCGACGGCAGAAAGCAGGTGAAGCAGCGTTAACACGAGTTCAGGTTCTCCTTATCGTTATATGTTCCTGAAGCAATTGAATGACCAAAGGACCGGAAACACGCTGACTGGCATCTTTACTGTGCCTTTTGACATTCGTTTTTCCGGCTAAGATTATTCCAGCCTGTTTCCAGTATAAGTGTTTCATATTAATAAAGAGACAGGGCACTCATTGAGCGCCCTGTTTGTTGTAAGGAAAAGTGACAGATTTGTGAATCAGTCCGCGTCATACCCCAGATTCGGTGCCAGCCAGCGCTCAACATCTGAGACGCTCATACCTTTACGGCGGGCATAGTATTCAACCTGATCGCGCTGGATTTGCGCCACCGCGTAATACTTGCTGTCCGGGTGGCTGAAGTACCAACCCGAAACCGATGCACCAGGCCACATGGCGAAAGATTCTGTGAGTTTCATGCCAGTGTGTTTTTCCACTTCCAGCAGCTCCCAGATGGTGGCTTTTTCCGTATGTTCCGGGCAGGCCGGATAACCCGGTGCCGGACGGATGCCCTGGTAGTTTTCGCGGATCAGCTCTTCGTTGCTGAGGTTCTCGTTCGGCGCATAGCCCCAGTAGACTTTACGCACACGCTCATGGAGATACTCCGCAAAGGCTTCGGCTAAACGGTCGGCAAGCGCTTTCACCATGATTTTGTTGTAATCATCGTGCTGCGCTTCAAAGGCATCAGCCAGTGCGTCCTCTTCCAGCCCGCCAGTCACGGCAAATGCGCCGATGTAATCTGCTTTACCAGAAAGCTTCGGCGCAACGAAGTCAGCGAGACAGTAGTTAGCGAAGCCGGTTTTTTCGGTCTGTTGACGCAGATGGTGGCTGACGTTGATCACATGGGTACGCGTTTCGTCACGGTAGATTTCAATGTCATCGCCCACACGGTTTGCCGGGAACAGGCCCACCACGCCACGCGGATTCAGCGTTTTTTCGGCGCTTAATTTATCCAGCATGTCGTTGGCGTCTTTAAACAGCCGCTGCGCCTCAACACCTACCACTTCATCTTCCAGAATGCGCGGATACTTCCCGGCCAGCGACCAGGTCATAAAGAACGGCGTCCAGTCGATGTAATTACGCAGCGTTTCGATGCTGGCTTCGACTTCCTGCACACCGAGACGGTGCGCCACCGGCGGCGTGTAAGCCTGCCAGTCAAAAGCGAAGTCGTTATCACGCGCCGCCTCCAGCGTGACCGGTGGTGTGCGTGGTTTCTTTCGTCCGTGCTGAATACGCACGGTTTCGTACTCCTTGCGGGTACGAGCAACGAAATCATCGCGCTGAGTGTCGGAAAGCAGCGCCGCCACCACACCAACGGTGCGTGAAGCGTTCTGCACATACACCGTCGGGCCGCTGTAGTTCTGCTCGATTTTCACCGCCGTGTGCGCTTTTGAGGTGGTCGCGCCGCCAATCAATAGCGGAATGGTGAAGCCCTGACGCTCCATCTCTTTCGCCACGTTAACCATCTCGTCCAGCGACGGCGTGATAAGCCCCGAAAGTCCAATCAGATCAGCATTCACTTCTTTAGCGGTACGGAGAATTTTTTCCGCAGGCACCATAACGCCGAGATCGACAATTTCGTAGTTGTTACATTGCAGCACCACACCAACGATATTTTTACCGATGTCGTGGACGTCGCCCTTCACGGTGGCGATCACCATCTTGCCGTTGGTTTTGCCCTGCTCTTTGCTGGCTTCAATAAACGGTTCGAGGTAGGCCACCGCCTGCTTCATCACACGCGCCGATTTGACCACCTGTGGCAGGAACATTTTCCCTTCGCCAAACAGATCGCCGACCACGTTCATGCCGTCCATCAACGGGCCTTCAATCACTTCAATCGGGCGCGTAGCCTGCTGGCGGGCTTCTTCGGTATCCTGCTCGATAAACTCGGTAATGCCTTTGACCAGCGAGTATTCCAGACGTTTATTCACTTCCCACGAGCGCCACTCCGCCTGCTGGGCGTTAGCGGTGTCGTCGGTTTTGCTGCCGCGATATTTCTCGGCAAGCTCCAGTAAACGCTCAGTGCCATCGTCGCGACGGTTAAGAATCACATCTTCCACCGCGTCGCGCAGTTCAGCGGGTAGGTCGTCGTAAATTGCCAGCTGCCCGGCGTTGACGATCCCCATATCCATGCCATTGCGAATAGCGTAGTAGAGGAACACCGCGTGAATGGCTTCGCGCACCGGATCGTTGCCACGGAATGAGAAAGAAACGTTAGATACGCCGCCGGAAATCAGTGCGTGCGGCAGTTCACGTTTGATGTCTTCACACGCGCCGATAAAGTCCTGCGCGTAATTGTTGTGCTCTTCAATGCCAGTTGCGACCGCGAAGATGTTCGGGTCGAAGATGATATCTTCAGCCGGGAAGCCAACCTCTTCGGTGAGGATTTTGTACGCCCGACGGCAAATCTCGATTTTCCGTGCGCGGGTATCGGCCTGGCCCTGTTCGTCAAAAGCCATTACCACGACTGCCGCACCGTAACGACGCAACAATTTCGCGTGATGGATAAAAGCGTCGACGCCTTCTTTCATCGAAATAGAGTTAACAATGCCTTTGCCCTGGATACACTTCAGACCTTTTTCAATGACATCCCATTTTGAGGAGTCGATCATAATCGGCACGCGAGCGATATCCGGTTCACCGGCAATCAGATTGAGAAAACGCACCATCGCCGCTTCGGCGTCGAGCATCCCTTCATCCATGTTGATATCGATAATCTGCGCACCGTTTTCCACCTGCTGACGCGCCACATCCAGCGCCTCGCTGTATTTCTCTTCTTTGATCAGGCGCTTGAACTTAGCGGAACCGGTGACGTTGGTGCGTTCACCCACGTTCACAAACAGGCTATCTTCGCCAATGTTCAGCGGCTCCAGGCCGGACAAACGGCAGGCTACGGGGATTTCCGGCAGTTTGCGCGGCGCTAATCCTTCTACTGCACGACTCATCGCTGCAATATGTTGTGGCGTGGTGCCACAGCAGCCGCCGACGATATTGAGAAAGCCCGCTTGCGCCCATTCACGTATCTGTTTTGCCATCGTGTCGGCGTCGAGATCGTACTCACCAAAGGCGTTGGGTAGCCCGGCGTTTGGGTGCGCGGTGACGTAGCATTCCGCAATCCGTGACAGCTCCTGCACGTACTGGCGCAGTTCGTCTGGCCCCAGCGCACAGTTAAGGCCGAAAGTCAGCGCTTCGGCGTGGCGCAGAGAGTTATAAAACGCTTCGGTGGTCTGCCCGGAGAGCGTGCGCCCGGAGGCGTCGGTGATGGTGCCGGAGATCATAATCGGCAGCTCAACGCCCAGCGCTTCAAACTCCGTTTTCACCGCAAAGACCGCCGCTTTGGCGTTAAGGGTGTCGAAAACGGTTTCAATCAGGATCAGATCCGCACCACCTTCCACCAGCGCTTTGGTGGATTCGCGATAGGCCGCCACCAGCTGGTCAAAAGTGATGTTGCGGAATGCCGGATCGTTGACGTCCGGAGAAATAGACGCCGTGCGGTTGGTCGGGCCGAGAACACCGGCAACGTAGCGCGGTTTCTCCGGCGTGCGCGCGGTCCACTCATCAGCACAGGCGCGCGCCAGTTTCGCCGCCGCAAAGTTGATTTCCGCCGACAGGGATTCCATCTGGTAATCCGCCATCGCAATGGTCGTGGAGTTGAAGGTGTTGGTTTCGATGATATCCGCGCCCGCTTCAAAGTAGGCGTTGTGGATAGCGGCGATCACTTCCGGTTTACTGAGCACCAGCAGGTCGTTGTTGCCTTTGAGGTCGCATGGCCAGTCGGCAAAGCGTTCACCACGAAAATCGGCTTCGTTCAGTCGATAGCTCTGGATCATGGTGCCCATACCGCCGTCCAGCACCAGAATACGTTCATTTAACTGCGCACGCAGTTGTTCCACTTTGCTGCTCACACTTGCTCCCGACACGCTCAACCCAGATTTAATAAAAATTCAACAAACCATACTGGCATAAACGCATCTGTGGTAAAAGCGACCACCACGCAACATGAGATTTGTTCAACATTAACTCATCGGATCAGTTCAGCAACTATTGCATTCGCTGATAATAAAAATGAAAATGATTTCCACGATACAGAAAAAGGAGACTGTCATGGTCGCACCCATTCCCGCAAAACGCGGCAGAAAACCCGCCGTTGCCACCGCACCAGCGACTGGACAGGTTCAGTCTTTAACGCGTGGCCTGAAATTACTGGAGTGGATTGCCGAATCCAATGGCAGTGTGGCACTCACGGAACTGGCACAGCAAGCCGGGTTACCCAATTCCACGACCCACCGCCTGCTAACCACGATGCAGCAACAGGGCTTTGTCCGTCAGGTCGGCGAACTGGGTCACTGGGCAATCGGCGCACACGCCTTTATGGTCGGTAGCAGCTTTCTCCAGAGCCGTAATTTGTTAGCGATTGTTCACCCTATCCTGCGCAATCTAATGGAAGAGTCTGGCGAAACGGTCAATATGGCGGTGCTTGATCAAAGCAATCACGAAGCGATTATTATCGACCAGGTACAGTGTACTCACCTGATGCGAATGTCCGCGCCTATCGGCGGTAAATTGCCGATGCACGCTTCCGGTGCGGGTAAAGCCTTTCTGGCCCAACTGAGCGAAGAACAGGTGACGAAGCTGCTGCACCGCAAAGGGTTACATGCCTATACCCACGCAACGCTGGTGTCTCCTGTGCATTTAAAAGAAGATCTCGCCCAAACGCGCAAACGGGGTTATTCATTTGACGATGAGGAACATGCGCTGGGGCTGCGTTGCCTTGCAGCGTGTATTTTCGATGAGCACCGCGAACCGTTTGCCGCAATTTCAATTTCCGGACCGATTTCACGTATTACCGATGACCGCGTGACCGAGTTTGGCGCGATGGTGATTAAAGCGGCGAAGGAAGTGACGCTGGCGTACGGTGGAATACGCTGACTTTTTCGCCTCTGATTTATACGAATCGAACGCTAAACCGCTGCTTGCGCCGATACGCATAAACATCTTCCACATGCCCTTCACGTATGCGGTTTTGTAGTGCGCGCCAGTAATCAGCGCGGAACAAGTCGGCGTGCATCTCTTCAAATAGCGGACCAATACGCGGGTCGGCACATAACCAGTGACGGAACTCTTCCGGGAAAACATCGCCCGGCGAGACGCTGTACCACGGTTCGCTGGCAAGTTCGTCTTCCGGGTAGCGCGGCAGCGGGATGTCGCGGAAATTCACTTCCGTCATGTAGCAAATTTCGTCGTAATCATAAAACACCACGCGCCCGTGACGGGTGACGCCAAAGTTTTTAAATAACATATCCCCAGGGAAGATGTTGGCAGCGGCAAGCTGGCGAATGGCATTGCCGTACTCTTCAATAGCATCACGCAATTGCTGCCCCTCAACTTGCTCAAGCCAGATATTAAGCGGCACCATCCGCCGTTCGATGTAGAGATGGCGAATCACAATCTGTTCGCCGAGATCGGTGATTTTTTCCGCTGCTTCCTGGAGCAGTAATTCCATTAATGCCGGGGAAATATGCCGCTTCTCCAGCACAAAGTTTTCAAACTCCTGGGTGTCCGCCATTCGGCCCACGCGATCATGCTCTTTCACCAGTTGGTAGCAGGCACGAACGTGAGCGGCAGACATCTCTTTCTGCGGCGCGAACCTGTCTTTGATGACTTTGAATACTCGATCAAAACCCGGCAACGTAAACACCAACATCACCATTCCACGAATACCCGGCGCTTCAATGAACTGCTCATTACAGCCCTGTAGATAAACGAGATATTCGCGGTAGCTTTCGGTTTTGGCGTGCTTCTGGCAGCCGATAGCCATATACAATTCAGCGGTGGTTTTACCTGGCAGAATTTCCCGTAGCCACTCGACCAGCGCTGCGGGCAGCGGTGCATAAACCATAAAATAAGAACGCGCAAAGCCAAAAACAATACTCGCTTCGGCGGTGGTCGTCAGGCAGGTATCAATAAATAACTCGCCGTCGTCCGTCTGGTGGATCGGCAGCAAAAATGGCAATGTGCCGGAAGGCGTGATCAGTTTGCCTACCAGCCAGGCGGCTTTATTGCGGTAAAACAGTTCGTTCGCCACCTGTAAATGACTTTCCGCGAGGTTGTCTGTCCCCAGCGTTTCCGTCAGATGGCGAACGATGTAATGAATGTCACGGCTTTTATTCTGCCAGCGCAGACGCAACGGCAGGTCGCTGATAACACGCATCAGCAGAGATTCCCAGCCGTGATCGGGGTGAAAGTCTTTCGCCAGCGGGCGCGGAATGGTACGAAAACGGCGCTCTGGCTGGGAGCTAAAGATAAAAAGCCGCTCGGGAGTAAGCGAGCGGTGGTCAAATAACCGACAGTACACGGAGTTAAAAAAGCTCTCCGCAATCTCGAAGCGCGGGTAATCTGGCAACAGCCGGGTGTAATGCTCTTTAACGCGCAGTAAAAATGCCGCGTCCGTGCTTTGGCCGTTAGTAATGCAGCGCAGTTGCTCCACGACCAGACCCACGTGATGATCGTAAAGATGAATACGGTTTTTCATCGCCTGCTGGACAGCATGCCAGTCGGCTTGCTCGAAACGCTGCTGCGCCCCGGAAGTCACTTCGAGGAATCGACCATACTGAGCGTCGAAACCTTGCAAAATGGTTTGTGCAATCAGTAATTCCAGGCCACGCGGCATTTGTTGCCCTCGTCGGGAGCAGAGAATTGCCGGATAAGACGCGTAAGCGTCACATCAGGCGCTGATTGCCGGATGCGGCGTAGACGCCTTATCCGGCCTACGTTCGGCAACGGCTGTAGGCATGATAAGACGCGCAAGCGTCGCATCAGGCGCTGATTGCCGGATGCGGCGTGAACGCCTTATCCGGCCTACAGTCAGCAACGTTTATCGGTTGCTTAGAACTGCGATTCTTCGGTGGAGCCGGTCAGCGCGGTAACTGAAGACGTGCCACCTTGAATAATGGTCGTCACTTTATCGAAGTAACCCGTACCCACTTCCTGCTGGTGAGAAACAAAGGTATAGCCATCTTTTGCAGCGGCGAATTCCGGCTGTTGCACTTTCTCAACATAGTGCTTCATGCCCTCGCCCTGGGCATAGGCGTTTGCCAGGTCGAACATGTTGAACCACATGCTGTGGATTCCCGCCAGAGTGATAAACTGGAACTTGTAGCCCATATCCGACAGCTGCTGCTGGAAGCTGGCAATAGTTTTGTCGTCGAGGTTTTTCTGCCAGTTGAACGACGGCGAGCAGTTATAAGCCAGCAGTTTGCCCGGATATTTCGCGTGGATGGCTTGTGCAAAGCGACGCGCCAGTTCCAGATCCGGCGTGGAGGTTTCACACCATACCAGGTCAGCATATGGCGCATACGCCAGGCCACGGCTGATCGCTTGCTCAATACCCGCATGAGTACGGAAGAAGCCTTCACTGGTACGCTCACCAGTAATAAATTCGCTGTCATATGGGTCGCAATCGGAGGTAATCAGATCCGCCGCATCGGCATCGGTACGAGCCACCAGCAGGGTTGGAACGCCCGTCACATCAGCTGCCAGACGCGCCGCGACCAGTTTCTGAATAGCTTCCTGAGTTGGCACCAAAACTTTGCCGCCCATGTGACCACATTTCTTCACTGATGCCAGCTGATCTTCGAAGTGAACTGCCGCTGCACCGGCTTCAATCATCGCTTTCATCAGTTCAAAGGCATTCAGTACACCGCCAAAACCGGCCTCCGCATCGGCGACGATCGGCAGGAAGTAATCGACATAGCGCGGATCGCCCGGCTCAATGCCCGCGGACCATTGGATCTGATCCGCACGGCGGAAAGTATTGTTGATCCGCTCCACCACCGCTGGCACCGAGTTTGCCGGATAGAGCGACTGATCCGGATACATGCTGGCCGCCAGGTTAGCGTCCGCCGCTACCTGCCATCCCGACAGATAGACTGCTTCAATACCCGCTTTCGCCTGTTGCAGCGCCTGACCGCCAGTCAGTGCACCGAGGCTGTTGATGTAGCCTTTTTTCGACTCGCCGTGCAGCAGACGCCACATTTTCGCCGCGCCCAGTTGCGCCAGGGTGCATTCCGGATTGACTGAACCGCGTAATTTCACCACATCTTCCGCGCTGTACGGGCGAGTAATGCCTTCCCAACGCGGTTGAGTCCACTCTTTCTGTAATTCTTCAATTTGTTGTGTACGGGTTTTCATGTGCAGATGCTCCATAGTTATGTGGTGGTTTACGCTAACAGGCGGTAGCCTGGCAGGGTCAGGAAATCAATTAACTCATCGGAAGTGGTGATCTGTTCCATCAAGCGTGCGGCATCGTCAAAACGCCCCTGGGAGAAACGTTCTTCGCCCAGTTCGCTGGCAATGACTTTCATCTCTTCGCCCAGCATCTGGCGGAACAAGGCTTTAGTCACCGGTTTGCCATTGCTCAACGTTTTTTGATGATGGATCCACTGCCAGATTGAGGTACGGGAAATTTCAGCCGTCGCAGCATCTTCCATCAGGCCATAAATCGGCACACAGCCGTTGCCAGAGATCCACGCTTCGATGTACTGCACAGCCACGCGAATGTTGGCGCGCATACCTTCTTCGGTGCGTTCACCATCACAAGGTGCCAGCAGCTGATCGGCAGTAATCGGCGCGTCTTGTTCGCGCATCACTTCAAGCTGATTTTTACGGGAGCCGAGAATGTCGTTGAATACCGCCATTGCCGTATCTGCAAGGCCCGGGTGAGCGATCCATGTGCCATCGTGACCGTTATTGGCTTCCAGCGATTTATCCGCTTTTACTTTGTTGAGCACCTGGTTATTGCACTCTTCATCTTTGCTCGGAATAAATGCCGCCATACCGCCCATCGCAAAAGCACCGCGTTTATGGCAGGTTTTAATCAACAGGCGTGAGTAAGCATTCAGGAAGGGTTTATCCATCGTCACTGCCTGTCTATCTGGCAGGACGCGATCGGGATAGTTTTTCAACGTTTTGATATAACTGAAGATGTAATCCCAACGACCGCAGTTCAGACCAACAATATGGTCACGCAGCGCGTGAAGGATTTCGTCCATCTGGAACACGGCGGGCAGCGTTTCAATCAGCAACGTCGCCTTGATGGTGCCGCGCGGCAGATTAAAGCGATCTTCTGCATAGCTGAAGACTTCGCTCCACCAGGCCGCTTCCTGCCAGGACTGGGTTTTCGGCAGATAGAAATAGGGACCACTGCCCTTTGCCAACAGTGCCTGATAGTTGTGGAAGAAATAGAGCGCAAAATCAAACAGGCTACCGGGGATTGCCTCACCACGCCAGGTGACATGTTTTTCCGGCAAGTGCAGACCGCGTACCCGACAAATCAACACCGCTGGATTGGGCTTGAGCTGATAAATTTTGCCTGCTTCATTGGTATAGCTGATGGTGCCGTTAACCGCATCGCGCAGGTTAATTTGCCCGTCGATCACTTTGTTCCAGTCTGGTGCCAGTGAATCTTCGAAATCGGCCATAAAGACTTTCACATTGGCGTTGAGCGCGTTGATCACCATCTTGCGCTCAACCGGGCCGGTAATCTCTACCCGACGATCTTCTAAGTCCGCAGGAATCCCGCGAATTTTCCAGTCAGCATCACGAATGGAAGCTGTTTCCGAAATAAAATCAGGCAACGTTCCGTTATCGATATCCTGCTGCTGCTGAATGCGCGCTGCCAGAAGTTTATTGCGTTGTGGCGTAAAATGCGTCACCAGCTCAGTCAGAAATTCTACCGCTTCGGCAGTAAGAATATGCTTCTCCTGCTCGCCATACGGCCTTGTGAAAGCCAATTCATCGGTTGTTGTTGCCTGTTCAGTCATCGTGCAGCTCCTCGTCATGGATCCGAAAACTTCCCCACTGTGAACGAAGGATCGTTGTGCGCTTTTCGTTCAGCACAACTAAGACTACTCATTTAAAATGCAAAATCAAAAACAATTTCCATTTTAATTAAAAATACTTGATAACTTATTGATAACAATATGAATAAAATTTATTCACCTACTGAGGTGTGTTTCGGAAATAAAAAAGGCACCCGAAGGTGCCTGAGGTAAGGTGCTGAATCGCTTAACGATCGACTATCACAGAAGATTAATCCAGCGTTGGGTTCATGTGCCGTAGATCGTATGGCGTGATCTGGTAGACGTAATAGTTGAGCCAGTTGGTAAACAGCAAATTACCGTGACTACGCCAGCTCGCTCGCGGTGTATTTTGCGGATCATTGTGCGGGAAATAGTTATACGGTACATCCGGGTCTAGCCCGGCTTCCACATCGCGGAAAAATTCCTGCGCCAGCGTTTGCGCATCATATTCGGGATGGCCCGTCACAAAGGCAATGCGCTTATCTTTGCTGGCAAACAGATATGCATCCCCTTCTTCCGTCTCTGCCAGAATTTCCAGATCGGTATAATCACGAATCAACGCTGCCGGAAAGTCAGCATAGCGCGAATGCGGTGCCAGGAATGAATCATCAAAGCCACGCGTCAGAAGCGCATGAGGATGGAGAATATGATGCTCGTAAACGCCAGAGAGTTTGTCGGTGCGGGTTTGCTTAGGAATGCCGTAGAGGATATTGAGCGCGGCCTGTACAGCCCAGCAGACAAACAGCGTCGAGGTGACGTGATCTTTCGACCACTCCAGCACCTGTTTGATCTGCGGCCAGTAAGCGACATCATTAAACTCCACCAGGCCCAGCGGCGCGCCGGTAACTATCAGACCGTCAAAGTTTTGTTCCTGAATATCTTCAAAGTTACAGTAGAAGTTATTCAGATGCTCTGCGGGCGTGTTGCGCGATTCACGGGAATCGATGCGCAACAGCTGAATATCGACCTGCAAAGGTGAGTTTGAAAGCAGGCGCAGAAACTGATTTTCAGTTTCGATCTTCTTCGGCATCAGGTTAAGGATAAGCACCTTTAGCGGACGAATTTCCTGACCAGACGCGCGAGAAGTTGTCATCACAAAGACGTTTTCTTCACGCAAGAAATTGACGGCGGGTAGCTCGTCCGGCACACGAATCGGCATAACCTGATTACCTCACTACATACGCTTATACGTTTAGACATCCAGATAGCTGAAGATAACCAGAAAATTTACCAATGTCGAGCCTGCATGTTGAAGGTGAGAAAGTTTCAAGGAAAAGGCTACGTTAGAATATAAGAATGACGAAAAGGAGAGAAAATGGTTATTAGTATTCGCCGCTCACGGCATGAGGAGGGGGAGGAACTCGTTGCGATTTGGTGTCGTTCTGTCGATGCCACCCACGATTTTTTATCAGCAGAGTATCGGGCCGAGCTGGAGGAGCTAGTACGTTCTTTCCTGCCGGAAGCACCGTTGTGGGTCGCGGTTAATGAGCGGGATCGGCCGGTTGGGTTTATGTTGTTAAGTGGGCAGCATATGGATGCGCTGTTTATCGATCCTGATGTGCGCGGCTGCGGCGTGGGTCGGATGCTGGTGAAGCATGCGCTCTCAATGGCCCCGGAACTGACAACCAATGTTAATGAGCAAAATGAGCAGGCGGTTGGGTTCTATAAGAAGGTGGGCTTTAAGGTTACGGAACGCTCTGAGGTGGACGATTTGGGGAAACCGTATCCGTTGCTGAATCTGGCATATGTGGGGGAATAAGCTGCCCCCTATCATGCTATCATGCTTGCGTAAGCTGGAGCAGACGCGCCAGCGTCGCATCCGGCATTTATTCTGCTCCAGCGCAAAAAGGCCATCCTGACGGATAGCCTTCTGCTTAATTTGATGCCTGGCAGTTCCCTACTCTCGCATGGGGAGACCCCACACTACCATCGGCGCTACGGCGTTTCACTTCTGAGTTCGGCATGGGGTCAGGTGGGACCACCGCGC
>NZ_JBJQLL010000020.1:0-77994 GCF_046486405.1 Escherichia sp. WS338
ATCCAGAGCACGACAGTTACTCAATTAGTGAAAAGAGTCACGGCAGAGAAGAAACCCGTCTTCATATTGTTTGTGATGTCCCTGATGAACTTATTGATTTCACGTTTGAATAGAAAGGGCAGCTATGGACAGAAACTACCTGGCGTCAGTCCTTACGGGGAGCGGGCTTTCGTAATCTTGCCCTGCTACAACAGGATTAACTTCACAAATTTCATTTCCCAACGTCTACACTTACTCCTGTAAACCGTTCAGGAGCAGTAATGAATCAGCAACGATTTGATGAAAGCACCCTAATCCGCATCTTCGCGATTTATGAGCTATATCGACTGAAAGAACATGGCTTAACGCGCGGGGCGCTTCTCGATTATCACAGCCGTTATAAACTCGTCTTTCTGGCGCATTCCCAGCCGGAATACCGCAAACTTGGCCCGTTTGTGGCTGATATTCACCGGTGGCAAAGTCTGGATGACTATTACAACCAGTACCGCCAACGCGTGATTGTTTTGCTTTCTCACCCTGCCAACCGGCGTGATCATACTAACGTTTTGATGCACGTTCAGGGATATTTTCGCCCACATATTGATTCCACAGAACGCCAGCAGCTGGCGGCGCTTATCGACAGTTATCGCCGTGGCGAGCAACCACTTCTTGCGCCGCTGATGCGTATCAAACACTATATGGCGCTTTATCCTGACGCCTGGCTTTCAGTGCAGCGTTATTTCGAACTTTGGCCGTGTGTGATTAACTTGCGCCATTCAGGAGTTTTATGACTACCCATCTGGTCTGGTTTCGCCAGGATTTACGTCAGCACGATAATCTCGCGCTGGCTGCCGCCTGCCGCAATTCGTCTGCAAGCGTGCTGGCGTTGTATATCGCTACACCACGCCAGTGGGCGGCGCATAACATGTCGCCGCGTCAGGCTGAACTTATCAATGCTCAACTGAACGGGCTACAAATCGCGCTGGCGGAAAAAGGCATTCCTTTATTGTTCCGTGAAGTGGATGACTTTGCCGCCAGCGTCGAAATAGTTAAACAGGTGTGCGCGGAAAACAGCGTTACTCATCTTTTTTATAACTATCAGTATGAGGTGAATGAGCGGGCGCGGGATGTGCAGGTTGAGAGAACGCTGCGTAACGTGGTGTGTGAAGGATTTGATGACAGCGTGATCCTGCCGCCTGGCGCGGTGATGACTGGCAATCATGAGATGTACAAAGTCTTTACGCCTTTTCAAAATGCCTGGCTGAAACGGCTGCGGGAAGGGATGCCGGAGTGCGTCGCTGCACCAAAAGTTCGTAGTAGCGGATCGATAAAGCCCGCGCCATCCATTACGCTGAATTATCCTCGTCAGTCTTTCGATACTGCGCATTTCCCGGTGGAAGAAAAAGCTGCGATTGCGCAATTACGCCAGTTTTGCCAGAACGGTGCCGGAGAATATGAGCAACAACGAGATTTTCCGGCAGTGGAAGGCACCAGTCGTTTGTCCGCCAGCTTGGCAACGGGCGGGTTATCGCCTCGCCAGTGTTTGCATCGCTTGTTGGCGGAACAGCCGCAGGCGCTGGACGGTGGGGCCGGTAGTGTCTGGCTTAGTGAGCTGATCTGGCGCGAGTTCTACCGTCATCTGATGACGTATTACCCCTCGTTGTGTAAACATTGTCCGTTTATTGCCTGGACGGATCGTGTGCAGTGGCAGAGCAATCCCGCACATTTACAGGCCTGGCAGGAAGGCAAAACGGGATACCCGATTGTCGATGCTGCCATGCGTCAGCTTAACAGCACTGGCTGGATGCATAACAGGCTACGGATGATTACAGCCAGTTTTCTGGTGAAAGATTTGTTGATCGACTGGCGCGAAGGCGAGCGATATTTCATGTCGCAGCTGATTGATGGTGATTTGGCAGCTAATAACGGTGGCTGGCAGTGGGCCGCTTCAACCGGAACCGATGCAGCGCCGTATTTTCGTATTTTTAACCCGACAACCCAGGGCGAGAAATTTGACCGCGAAGGCGAGTTTATCCGCCAGTGGCTACCGGAACTGCGCGATGTGCCAGGGAAAGTGGTGCATGAGCCGTGGAAGTGGGCGCAGAAAGCAGGTATGACGCTGGATTATCCGCAACCGATAGTTGATCACAAAGAGGCAAGGCTGCGAACGCTGGCAGCGTACGAAGAAGCGAGGAAAGGAGCCTGATAAAACGCAGTGAGCGTCTTATCAGGCATCGGTGCTGGTCTATTAAGATTCCAGCGCCAGCGCGCGGTTTCTGAATTTCAGCGCCTGATACAGCCAAATCATCAACACCACTCCTACACACGCCAGTGCGCCCCAGGTAATTTGATCAAATACTTCAATATATGCATTGATGGAGTAGTTGATCGCCCCGGAAGCATCAAACGAAGCCTGCGATGTCTGATCGGCAATCACGCCAGCCAGATAGTTCGCAATCGCGCCGGAAAGCAGCATATAAATGCCAGTTAATACGCCAGTCACGCCAGGGATTTCAATGCGCGTAATCTGCGACATAGCAACCGGGTCGATAAACAGTTCGGCAAACCCCATCACCGCCAGGCCTAACACCATCAGTGGCAGAGAAGAATGACCATACATTGCAGACCAGCGGGCGCTTAAGGTCAGAATGCAGAATCCGGCGCTCATCAGGCCGAGACCAAGAGCAAATTTCCCCCAGATGCGCACGGTACGATTACCTGCGACGCTTTCTTTAACCACCCATGCCAGGAACACACCGCACAGCATAACCGCGAAGGCATTAATTGACTGGAACATCGCGGTCGGAACGGTATAACCAAACATATCGCGGTTAACGAAGCGGTCGATATAAAGGCTAATCGAGCTACCGCCCTGTTGTGCGAAGGCCCAGAACAACATACTGAAGAAGGTGAGCGTCACAATCAGCCCCAGCTCCTTACGCTGTTTTTGGTTTTCTGCTTTGCGATAAATTTTAGCCAGAACCCCAAGGCCAATGATCGTCGCGACAATCAAGGCGTATACCGACCACTCTTTCCAGAACAACACGGTAATCAGCGCAGGCGTTGCCACCAGCAGAACCAGTAGCCATCCCCAGTTGGGCAGGAGAAAGTTTGTCGCACGCAGTACCTTTTTGTTAACGCCGCGGGTGTGTGTGAAATGACGATTGCCACATAAGAAAATGACCAGACCCGCGATCATGCCAACCGCCGCCAGGCCAAAGCCCATCGCCCAACTGTACTCTTCCTGGGCGTAGCCACAGGCGATAGGTGCGATAATAGATCCCACGTTACCCGCCGCATACATCAGCGAGAAGCCGCCATCACGACGCGGATCGGTTGGCTCATACAGCTCGCCGAGCAGGCAACTGACGTTGGATTTAAACAGACCATAGCCACAAACGATAATCGCCAGGGACAGATAGAGGAATGACGGATGGATCTCACTGGCACCCAGCACCACATGACCGATCGCCATCAACAACGCCCCCAGCATCACCGCCATGCGATTACCGAGAACTTTATCCGCCAAAAAGCCACCGAGGATTGGCGTGACATACACCAGCGAACAGTAGGCGCTAAATAACTCGTAGGCGTGAGTATCGTTGTATTTTAGTTGATTGGTGAGATAGAGAATCAGCAGGGCACGCATGCCGTAAAAGCTAAAATATTCCCAGATTTGCAGTGCAACGACATAGTAAATAGCGCGCGGTTGTGATGCGTATTTATTCATAATAATTCCACAATTGATGGCAACGTCACGTAATAGTTGCGCGGCGTGCTTGTGTTTCCTTAAAGTTAAAACTTTGATACAGATCTGATTATTTATGCAATATGCTGTCTGATTGCATAAATATACATTAGCTGAAGCGTGATGATATAAACAATTTGCGTCTTTTGGCGTCGGGTTTGTTTCTTAATATGTCAAAAGATTGGCTATCGACGAACAGGCGAGGTAACGCTATGTTAACGGTGTAGCTATCAGAATACGGAAGGCGCGAAGATGAAAAACACCGAACTGGAACAACTGATTAACGAAAAACTGAACAGCGCGGCGATTAGTGATTACGCGCCGAATGGTTTGCAGGTGGAAGGCAAAGAGACGGTGCAAAAAATTGTTACCGGTGTCACTGCCAGCCAGGCTTTGCTCGATGAAGCGGTGCGTCTGGGCGCGGATGCGGTCATTGTGCATCATGGCTACTTCTGGAAAGGCGAATCCCCGGTCATTCGCGGCATGAAGCGTAACCGTTTAAAAACGTTGCTGGCGAATGATATCAACCTGTATGGCTGGCATTTGCCGCTTGACGCACATCCTGAGCTGGGCAATAACGCACAGCTGGCGGCGTTACTGGGGATCACGGTCATGGGCGAAATTGAGCCGTTGGTGCCGTGGGGCGAACTGACCATGCCTGTGCCGGGACTGGAACTGGCCTCCTGGATTGAAGCGCGTCTGGGACGTAAGCCGTTATGGTGTGGCGATACCGGACCTGAGGTGGTCCAGCGCGTCGCCTGGTGCACGGGCGGCGGGCAAAGTTTTATCGATAGCGCCGCGCGTTTTGGCGTGGATGCTTTTATTACTGGCGAAGTTTCTGAACAGACCATTCATTCAGCCCGCGAGCAGGGATTGCATTTTTATGCTGCGGGTCACCATGCCACTGAACGCGGTGGTATTCGCGCATTGAGCGAGTGGCTGAATGAAAATACCGATCTTGATGTGACCTTTATTGATATTCCTAATCCTGCATAACGAATAATCAGAGGGATCGAAAGTGCAACGAGCGCGTTGTTATCTGATAGGTGAAACGGCGGTAGTGCTGGAGCTGGAACCGCCGGTGACGCTGGCTAGCCAGAAACGGATCTGGCGACTGGCGCAGCGTCTGGTGGATATGCCGAATGTGGTTGAAGCCATTCCTGGCATGAACAATATCACGGTGATTTTACGTAATCCTGAGTCGCTGGCGCTGGATGCCATAGAGCGTTTGCAACGCTGGTGGGAGGAGAGTGAGGCGCTGGAGCCGGAGTCTCGTTTTATTGAAATTCCGGTGGTTTACGGTGGCGCAGGCGGACCGGATTTGGCGGTGGTCGCGGCGCATTGTGGGTTGAGCGAAAAACAGGTTGTTGAATTGCACTCCTCCGTGGAATACGTGGTCTGGTTTTTAGGTTTTCAACCGGGCTTCCCGTATCTCGGGAGTTTGCCGGAACAACTACACACGCCACGGCGCGCTGAACCGCGCTTGCTCGTTCCGGCAGGTTCTGTCGGGATCGGCGGGCCGCAGACCGGTGTTTATCCGCTGGCAACGCCGGGTGGCTGGCAGTTGATTGGTCATACCTCACTCAGCCTGTTTGATCCGGCGCGTGACGAACCCATCTTATTACGTCCGGGAGACAGCGTGCGCTTTGTACCGCAGAAGGAGGGAGTATGCTGAAGATTATTCGTGCGGGCATGTATACCACTGTGCAGGATGGCGGTCGTCACGGTTTTCGCCAGTCGGGTATCAGCCACTGCGGCGCACTGGATATGCCCGCGTTACGCATTGCTAACCTACTGGTGGGTAATGACGCCAATGCCCCCGCGCTGGAGATCACGCTCGGTCAGTTAACGGTTGAGTTCGAAACTGATGGGTGGTTTGCTCTGACGGGGGCCGGTTGCGAAGCGCGGCTGGATGATAACGCCGTCTGGACCGGCTGGCGATTGCCGATGAAAGCAGGTCAGCGTTTAACGCTTAAACGCCCGCAGCACGGGATGCGCAGTTATCTGGCGGTCGCGGGTGGTATTGATGTTCCGCCGGTAATGGGGTCATGCAGCACCGATCTCAAAGTGGGGATTGGCGGGCTGGAAGGCCGTTTACTAAAGGATGGTGACCGACTCCCGATTGGCAAATCGAAGCGTGATTTTATGGAAGCGCAGGGCGTTAAACAGCTGCTGTGGGGCAACCGCATTCGCGCCTTGCCGGGGCCGGAATATCATGAGTTCGATCGCGCCTCGCAGGATGCATTCTGGCGTTCGCCCTGGCAGCTTAGCTCGCAAAGTAACCGAATGGGCTATCGCTTACAGGGGCAAATTTTAAAACGCACCACCGATCGCGAACTGTTATCTCACGGTTTGTTACCGGGCGTGGTGCAGGTGCCACATAACGGGCAGCCGATTGTGTTGATGAACGACGCACAGACCACCGGTGGTTATCCGCGTATTGCCTGTATCATCGAGGCTGATATGTACCATCTGGCGCAAATTCCGCTCGGTCAGCCGATTCATTTTGTCCAGTGTTCACTGGAAGAAGCACTGAAAGCACGGCAAGATCAGCAACGTTATTTCGAACAATTAGCGTGGCGGCTGCACAATGAAAATTGACCTGAACGCCGATCTGGGCGAAGGCTATGCCAGCGACGCAGAGCTATTAACGCTGGTTTCCTCTGCCAATATTGCCTGTGGATTTCATGCAGGCGATGCGCAAACCATGCAGGCTTGCGTGCGTGAAGCAATAAAAAATGGTGTTGCGATTGGCGCTCACCCGAGTTTTCCCGACAGGGAAAATTTTGGGCGCAGCGTCATGCAGCTGCCGCCAGAAACCGTTTACGCCCAGACGCTGTATCAAATTGGCGCGCTGGCAACGATTGCCCGTGCGCAAGGCGGTGTTATGCGTCATGTCAAACCTCACGGCATGTTATACAACCAGGCAGCGAAAGAGGCACAACTGGCAGACGCCATCGCCAGAGCGGTATACGCTTGCGATCCGGCATTGATTCTCGTCGGGCTGGCAGGAAGCGAGCTGATTCGTGCAGGCAAGCAATATGGCCTGACAACGCGCGAGGAAGTGTTTGCCGATCGCGGTTATCAGGCAGACGGTTCGCTGGTGCCGCGAAGCCAGCCAGGCGCGTTGATTGAAAACGAAGAACAGGCGCTGGCGCAAACGCTGGAGATGGTGCAACACGGCAGAGTCAAAAGCATCACCGGCGAATGGGCAACGGTCACGGCGCAAACGGTCTGCCTGCATGGCGACGGCGAGCACGCACTGGCATTCGCCCGCCGACTACGCTCTACATTTGCCGAAAAGGGGATTGTTGTCGCAGCATAACCCCGTTTAATAAAGAATGAAAAAAGGATATCACCATGCCTGAAGGCCCGGAGATCCGCCGTGCAGCGGATAACCTGGAGGCGGCGATCAAAGGCAAACCACTAACTGATGTCTGGTTTGCCTTCCCGCAGTTAAAACCTTATCAATCACAACTTATCGGTCAACACGTTACCCATGTGGAAACGCGTGGTAAGGCGTTGTTAACTCATTTTTCCAACGACTTAACGCTCTACAGCCATAATCAGCTTTACGGCGTCTGGCGCGTGGTTGATACCGGCGAAGAGCCGCAGACTATGCGAGTATTGCGGGTAAAACTGCAAACGGTTGACAAAACTATTCTGCTTTATAGCGCCTCGGATATTGAGATGTTGACGCCGGAACAACTGATCACGCATCCGTTTTTACAACGAGTCGGCCCCGATGTGCTGGATCCGAATCTGACGCCGGAGGTGGTAAAGGAACGGTTATTGTCGCCGCGCTTTCGTAACCGTCAGTTTGCTGGATTACTGCTCGATCAGGCGTTTCTGGCTGGGCTTGGCAATTATTTGCGGGTGGAGATCCTCTGGCAGGTTGGGTTGACTGGAAATCATAAAGCGAAAGATCTCAATGCGGCGCAACTGGATGCACTCGCACACGCGTTACTGGATATTCCTCGATTTTCCTACGCTACGCGGGGGCAGGTGGATGAGAATAAGCATCATGGGGCGCTGTTTCGCTTTAAGGTTTTTCATCGTGATGGCGAACTGTGCGAACGCTGTGGCGGCATCATTGAGAAAACCACGCTGTCATCTCGCCCGTTTTACTGGTGCCCTGGCTGCCAGCATTAGGCAGAACGCTTCGGCGCATAGGTTGAAATAAACCGCGCAATGGCAGGTCCCGTCAGCAAAATACTGAACAGGCGCAGGGTTTGCATCGCCATGATGAGCGCCATATCGGCATTGCTCCCTGCGGCGATGACCGCCACGGTATCAAGCCCGCCGGGGCTGGTGGCGAGGTAGGCGGTCATAAAATCAATATGCATAAACCGGGTCAGCCCCCACGCCATACCCGCACAAATAGCCAGCAGAGCAAAAATCGACAGCAGGATTTGTGGCAGTGGGCGCAATGCCCGCAGTAATATTTGCTTATCGAAACCAAGACCAATCCGCCAGCCAATTGCCATATATGCCATCGCCAGCAGCCATTCCGGGAGTTCAATCGTGATGAGCTGACCAGACTGGAGCACTGCGCCCGCCAGCATCGGGATGAGCATCGTGCCGGAAGGAAGACGTAGCAAGCATCCCGCCGTACCGGCAACGACCGCGAGCAAAATCGTAAGCAGGAGATTAATGCTCACTGGCGGGAACCAGACGATCTGCTGGTTAACCGCTTCAGCGTTATCGCCCAGCATCATGCGGGTGACCAGAACAGCGGCTCCTGCGACGAACAGCACTCGCAGATATTGCATAAACGCCACCAGGCGAATATCTGCGCCGTAATCTTGCGCCATTGCGACCATTGCCGCCGCGCCGCCAGGAGAAGAACCCCAGGCCCCGGTATTTCCTGGCAGCGAGCTATAGCGCACCAATAACCAACCCACGATGGCGCTGGAAAGTAACGTCACCAGTAAAATAGCTAACACAATCGGCCAGTTCACCGCTAGCGTGGTCAGGATCGAACCGGTCAGGTTTTGCGCAATCATGCAGCCAAGAATGGCCTGCGCGGCGAGAAAAGCGGAGCGGGGGAGTTGCAGGGTAACCCCGCGCATACTGAAGATGATCCCGGCGAGCATCGGCCCAAGTAATAGCGCCGCCGGGAGATGTAATCCGAGGAAGCCAATAGAAAGTAGAAGTGAGAGCACACATAACATTCCCCACTGCAAAACTGGCATCCTTCGCTCCCTCATTATTTTCTCTTTGGTGTATCGATACAGCATAAAGAAAGCCGGGCCAGGAAAAAATAACAGCAATCAAGGAAAAGGGGAAAATCAGCAATTTTCTGAAAGAGAGGCCCTTTACTGACTGCAAAGGGCATCATGATAAATTAGTTATAGTTAATCTTAAAAAGCACCACTGTATCGAAGGGACCCGCTTCGATGGGGGTGCCGGGAATGGACGAAAGTTCAGCCGTATAGGTTTTTTCGTAGATCAGCATATCGCTGGTGAAATCAGCATATTCGCTGTATTTGTTGAAAGTATAGGGTGAAGAATTTTCATCCAGCAAACGTAGCTTCAGTCCATTACCAATCAGCAGTGCTTTATCCTCTTCAATCAATGTTTCTTCGGTATAAAACGAAGAGCTGACCTTAAATCCGTCGGTGCACTGGTCATTTTGTGATTTTGTCGTCTTAATACTGAATGTTTTCGACATTGTGTGGCGGCGAATATCCAGCAAATTAAATTTACCAAAATCAATCACCTGTGTTTCCGGTGAAATGGAAAAATTGACGCTGCAATCCAGCACGCGAATGTTTTCCAGACCAGTAATATGATATTTCAGGTTTTGGGCAGTAGGGTCTTCGTTAACGCTACCGGCACCGTCAAATTGCACGACGATATAGTCGCTAAGCGTACTTTGATAATCATGCGGCGGCATTTCGCGAATCTTAACGTATAACCGCATACGAGCGAGAAAGGTTCGCGACATGTGAATATTAGCGGGGTCACCCGAGCATATTTTGTTCTGCCAGCCCATCGCGATAATCTGCTCAGGGGTATAAATGTTAATGTTCTTACTGTCGATACACTGGTTGGTGTCGATGCGGCTTTTCCCCAGACTGGCATCGTAATCGACACCATTGTATGTCACGCCGAGTTGATAATAACGATCCTGTACCCCGGGGTAGGGGTTTACCCATGCGTAGACATGTTCGCTTTCAAAGTTGCCGTTGGTATTGTTGTCACAATAGACGGGAATTTTAATATCGTCAGATTCCCAGATCTTATCGCCGGGTTTGGCATTACCTGGCACAGCAAAGGGTTGAATCGCTTCCGATTTTTCTACCGTTCCGCCGGAAGTACCAAAATAGCAGTTCAGCGCTAGCGCAGACTTCAATGGCAGAAATACCAGACAGATGACGAGCAACACTCCCTTGCCAGCACTCATTTCTTCGCCTCCACTGCTTGTAAACGGCATTGTCCGCTGCAGTTGAGCGTCGTCATGCGTAACGCGCCGTAATCATCCATATAACCGAGATAAAACTGACTGCCGCTATAACTTCCGGTGTTTGTAATTACTGTACTAAAAGGCGCAACCATCACGGTTTTGAAGCCGGGAAGAACGCCTTTTTCATTTCTCCCCAGATAGGCAATGGTCAGATAATACGCGGTAGGATTTTTCAGTGTCAGTTGGTTGCCCTGCTGGCTGACTTGTAACTGTAGCTCGACCTTTTCTCCTGCTTTCTTGCGTAATGCAGCCGGTCGCCAGAATACCTTGATACGACTCTGAATGGCGACTTGCAGAACGGCATGGCCGCTGTTTTTTTCTGGGGAGGGAGGAATTTCACGCATATTGTAGAAAAATAGCGTTTCGCGATCGCCCGGTAATTTTGTGGTCGAGGCTTGCTTTACTATCCGTACCTGCGTTGTTGCTTTCGGTTCCAGACGTTGTATCGGTGGCAGGGCAACCAGAAGATCATCGCTTTTCTCCCCTTTTTCATTTTCGAGCCAGGAATAAGCGAGGTAGGGGAGTTTATCGCTACGATTATCCACGCGCAGACTGGTAGCTTTATCATTAGCGTTAAACACAATACGAGTGCGATCGGGTTGTAGTGCAGCGTGGCTGCACAGACTGGCAACCAACAACAAAAGGGGTAGTCCTTTCATAAATGTCATTTTCATTTCCTTAATTAATGACAAGGTAAAATCAGTCGATTTGCGGTGTCTTCCATATGTTCAGGAAGATGGAGCGAGCAATGCTGACTATCACCCCAGACCACGGTAAGCATTTGATTTTCAGCGACTCCGCTTAACCAGGCATGTCCTTCCTCGCCAACCATCCCCACGCTAATGCCGCTGTTATCCTAGCGGATATCCGCACCGAGGGGAGGGAACTGACCGCTGGCGTTGCGAATGATGACGTTAACGTCTTTACCGGAACGGGAAGCCAGCGATTTGTAACCTATCGCGCCTTCAATCCACGTTTCTTTGATAACGTTTTCTGCCACTGTTACGCCGTCGGGTAAGTCATTCATGTTCACCGCCACGGTGGAAGGCTGATAACTGGAAATCAACGGCACCACCGCAATGCCAAAATGGTTGGTGTAGTCGAGATTGCCCTGAACCGGAATATCTGCCACGCCATCGGTACTGACCATCAGACGTGGTTCATTGGTGGAGCTGCGACGATGGAACGCCGCACCATATTGAGTTGCCGTGAAAGAACCGCTCCAGCTGCTGCTGACGGAACTGTAATCATTGGCGGCATAGGTACCAGAAATATCCCACTCACCCGCTGAACTCAGGTGCTGATAGTTACCGCTCACCTGGACTCCATTATCCGGACGGTCGGATTGCAGTCCGGTAGACATGCCCCAGCTATTACGTTCATCTAACGTATCATTCCACGACATGCGGTGTGTGGTGCTGTGACTACTGTTTTGCATGTCATAACCGACCCGCCCCCCGTTACCGAAGGGGAGCGAAATCGACAGGTAAATCTGATTGTCGCGATCTTTATCTTCGTAATGGGTTGTATTGAATGACGTCGAGATCGAGATATCTCTCCAGTTACCAATATCAACATTAAAACCCGCCGTGATGTTGGCGGTCGTGGAGGCGTCTGCATTCCACCAGGTTTGATGCAGCAGGTTGGCGTACAGATTGAGGTTCAGTGGGGTAATCGGTTGGCCCACGGATAAGCTGATCGTCTGTTTTTCGTCCTGCGCATCGCTGTTGTTGTATTTGTGATCCAGATAGTTGGCGTAGCTGTGAAAATGACGATCGGAGAAACGATAAGCGGCGAGCGAAATCGTGCTGTCGGTGGCATCCACTTGTTTGCTGTAATTAAAGCGGTAACTTAAGCCCCGCTCGTCCTGCTGAGTATCAAACTGACTACTGGCCCACGTGACATCAAACGACAATGCACCAAGCCACAGCATATTTTGCCCGATACCCATTGCGGCAGAATGGTAGTCGTCACCCGAAATCAGCAGGCCGCCGTACAGTGAGGTATTTGACAGCATCCCCCAGGAAACTTCATTGCTAAAAAAGGTTTCATTTTCAGTTTGATGAGACATAGATGTTCGCGGCTGACCGGCAGCAAGTTTATAGCGAACCTGCCCCTGGCGCGTAAGGAAAGGCGTCGATGCTGCCGAAACCTGGAAATTGTTCGCCCGACCATCTTCTTCCGTCACTTTGACATCTAACGTACCCTGGACGGACTGATTAAGGTCATCAATGATAAACGGACCTGGTGGGACTTTCTTCTGGTAAATAACTCGCCCTGAGTGACTCACGGTGACGGTGGCGTTGGTTTGTGCAATGCCGCTGATTTGTGGGGCGTAGCCGCGTAGCTCCCACGGTAACATCCGATCGTCACTTGCCAGTGCCGCGCCGGTATAAGAAAAGCCGTCGAAAATATTGGAACTGAAATCCGTTTCACCAAGGGTTAATTTTGAACCTAATTGCGGTAATGGACGAAAAAGATAGGTGCGTGATATTTCGCCTGACTGTTCATGGTTATCATCGCTATCGGTCTGATTCAATTGGTAATCACTGCGTAAACGCCATGCTCCCGCGTTAATTCCGGCTGTTCCATAGGCGTTCAGGTTAGTGCTGTTGCTACCATCCTGTGGGCGGTAGCTGCTTGCAAACAGGTTGTAGTCCATCAGGACGCCGGCGACACCTTCTTTCCATGTTGAGGGGGGAGTCCAGTTATCTGAGTGCCACGCCAGCCAGGCTTGTGGAATAGTGATATTCAGTTGCTGGCTAGCCTGATCAAAAATGAAGAGAATTTCAGGCCGGGAGCTAAAATCGACGCACTGGTTTAACCGTGGTAACGACTGACGAACTTCAGGTTTTAAACCAAATTTATCTACCAGTAAATCATTAATACACGGAATGGTTTGGTCACCGTTCTTTTTCCAGTCAATTTTTTGTCCGTTACTGATTTGGTTGTTATTTACTGTAACGCTAACAAAATATTCACCGGGAGCAATGCCCCCTTTTTCCTTTAATAATGAAATATCAATGCGATCTCGCATCGATTTATCGAGGACATTCAGGTTGAATTCGACCGCCAATGCGGAAGGTATCGCCATGACCAGGCAGGATATAAAAGAGAGTCGATAAATATTCACGGTGTCCATACCTGATAAATATTTGAAGAAAGGCGGCGATGACGCCGCCAAAGTGATACTTATTTATAATCCAGTACGTAGGTCGCATTCGCCGTAACTGCGCCTGGTGTTACGGGCGTAGCCTGATCAATTTGTTCCATCCACGCAAAGAAATTTAACGTTTGTTCGCTGGAGGTTGGTGCCAGGTCGATATCTGGAGTAGCGGTGCCTAAAACGATATTGCTTTGATCTTTATTCATTAAACGCACGCCGACACCGGTCGCTTCACCCGTGCTGGTGTTGTTGAGAATCGGATCTGCGCCGGTGGTTTTCGCTGAGCTGTCAAAGGTGACTGCAACTTTAGAAATCTTGCCGCCGGAACCGTTGTTGGAGTTTTCCAGATCGCAGTTGACTAAGCGCAGGTCGACAGCAACGGCATCGCTGTGATGCGACTGATTAATGTGGCTGGTGGTCACCTGACCGAGTTCAACTTCTTTATCAATATCATCCTGATGTATTTCACACGGTGCTTCAATAACTTCACCTTTAAAGTGAATTTCACCGGATCCTTCATCAGCCGCATAAACAGGTGCAGTGAACAGCAGAGATACGGCCAGTGCGGCCAATGTTTTTTGTCCTTTAAACATAGCTGAGTCCTTTAAATAATGAGATAGAGTGTTGCGAGGCAAGAATATATTAACTGACAGTTGAATGTATTTGGTTTTATTTAACAATATTAAAAAGCTTGTTATATAAAGAATGGAATAATTGAGTGCATAAATTTATTGTTTAATGAGATGAAAGATGGGGTGGGATGGATATGCATAATTTTCATTGGGTTAACAATGCTACCGGCAGGAAAGTAAAAAAATAAACTTATCATTCTGCTCAGTATGTGACTTGTCACATTTTTTCACCTTATTAATGGGTATTTGCATCTGGTTTAATTTTTACAATTTATTATGTTCAGCCATATAAAAAAGAACCCGCTCTATTAAAGGCGGGTCCGGAAAGTAAACGGCTTAGCAATCAATCATTAACGCTTGATATCGCTTTTAAAGTCGCGTTTTTCATATCCTGTATACAGTTGACGCGGACGGGCAATCTTCATACCGTCACTGTGCATTTCGCTCCAGTGGGCGATCCAGCCAACGGTACGTGCCATTGCGAAAATGACGGTGAACATGGAAGACGGAATACCCATCGCTTTCAGGATGATACCAGAGTAGAAATCGACGTTCGGGTACAGTTTTTTCTCGATAAAGTACGGGTCGTTCAGCGCGATGTTTTCCAGCTCCATAGCCACTTCCAGCAGGTCATCTTTGGTACCCAGCTCTTTCAGAACTTCATGGCAGGTTTCACGCATTACGGTGGCGCGCGGGTCGTAATTTTTGTACACGCGGTGACCGAAGCCCATCAGGCGGAAAGAATCATTTTTGTCTTTCGCACGACGAACAAATTCCGGAATGTGTTTAACGGAGCTGATTTCTTCCAGCATTTTCAGCGCCGCTTCGTTAGCACCACCGTGCGCAGGTCCCCACAGTGAAGCAATACCTGCAGCGATACAGGCAAACGGGTTCGCACCCGAAGAGCCAGCGGTACGCACGGTGGAGGTGGAGGCGTTCTGTTCATGGTCAGCGTGCAGGATCAGAATACGGTCCATAGCACGTTCCAGAATCGGATTAACTTCATACGGTTCGCACGGCGTGGAGAACATCATATTCAGGAAGTTACCAGCGTAGGAGAGATCATTGCGCGGGTAAACAAATGGCTGACCAATGGAATACTTGTAACACATCGCGGCCATGGTCGGCATTTTTGACAGCAGGCGGAACGCGGCAATTTCACGATGACGAGGATTGTTAACATCCAGCGAGTCGTGGTAGAACGCCGCCAGCGCGCCGGTAATACCACACATGACTGCCATTGGATGCGAGTCGCGACGGAAAGCATGGAACAGACGGGTAATCTGCTCGTGGATCATGGTATGACGGGTCACCGTAGTTTTAAATTCGTCATACTGTTCCTGAGTCGGTTTTTCACCATTCAGCAGGATGTAACAAACTTCCAGGTAGTTAGAATCGGTCGCCAGCTGATCGATCGGGAAACCGCGGTGCAGCAAAATACCTTCATCACCATCAATAAAAGTAATTTTAGATTCGCAGGATGCGGTTGAAGTGAAGCCTGGGTCAAAGGTGAATACACCTTTTGAACCGAGAGTACGGATATCAATAACATCTTGACCCAGCGTGCCTTTCAGCACATCCAGTTCAACAGCTGTATCCCCGTTGAGGGTGAGTTTTGCTTTTGTATCAGCCATTTAAGGTCTCCTTAGCGCCTTATTGCGTAAGACTGCCGGAACTTAAATTTGCCTTCGCACATCAACCTGGCTTTACCCGTTTGTTATTTGGCTCGCCGCTCTGTGAAAGAGGGGAAAACCTGGGTACAGAGCTCTGGGCGCTTGCAGGTAAAGGATCCATTGATGACGAATAAATGGCGAATCAAGTACTTAGCAATCCGAATTATTAAACTTGTCTACCACTAATAACTGTCCCGAATGAATTGGTCAATACTTCCACACTGTTACATAAGTTAATCTTAGGTGAAATACCGACTTCATAACTTTTACGCATTATATGCTTTTCCTGGTAATGTTTGTAACAACTTTGTTGAATGATTGTCAAATTAGATGATTAAAAATTAAATAAATGTTGTTATCGTGACGCAGATCACTGTTCAGGATAAAACCCGACAAACTATATGTAGGTTAATTGTAATGATTTTGTGAACGGCCTATACTGCCGCCAGGTCTCCGGAACACCCTGCAATCCCGAGCCACCCAGCGTTGTAACGTGTCGTTTTCGCATCTGGAAGCAGTGTTTTGCATGACGCGCAGTTATAGAAAGGACGCTGTCTGACCCGCAAGCAGACCGGAGGAAGGAAATCCCGACGTCTCCAGGTAACAGAAAGTTAACCTCTGTGCCCGTAGTCCCCAGGGAATAATAAGAACAGCATGTGGGCGTTATTCATGATAAGAAATGTGAAAAAACAAAGACCTGTTAATCTGGACCTACAGACCATCCGGTTCCCCATCACGGCGATAGCGTCCATTCTCCATCGCGTTTCCGGTGTGATCACCTTTGTTGCAGTGGGCATCCTGCTGTGGCTTCTGGGTACCAGCCTCTCTTCCCCTGAAGGTTTCGAGCAAGCTTCCGCGATTATGGGCAGCTTCTTCGTCAAATTTATCATGTGGGGCATCCTTACCGCTCTGGCGTATCACGTCGTCGTAGGTATTCGCCACATGATGATGGATTTTGGCTATCTGGAAGAAACATTCGAAGCGGGTAAACGCTCCGCCAAAATCTCCTTTGTTATTACTGTCGTGCTTTCACTTCTCGCAGGAGTCCTCGTATGGTAAGCAACGCCTCCGCATTAGGACGCAATGGCGTACATGATTTCATCCTCGTTCGCGCTACCGCTATCGTCCTGACGCTCTACATCATTTATATGGTCGGTTTTTTCGCCACCAGTGGCGAACTGACATATGAAGTCTGGATCGGTTTCTTCGCCTCTGCGTTCACCAAAGTGTTCACCCTGCTGGCGCTGTTTTCTATCTTGATCCATGCCTGGATCGGCATGTGGCAGGTGTTGACCGACTACGTTAAACCGCTGGCCTTGCGCCTGATGCTGCAACTGGTGATTGTCGTTGCTCTGGTGGTTTACGTGATTTATGGATTCGTTGTGGTGTGGGGTGTGTGATGAAATTGCCAGTCAGAGAATTTGATGCAGTTGTGATTGGTGCCGGTGGCGCAGGTATGCGCGCGGCGCTGCAAATTTCCCAGAGCGGTCAGACCTGTGCGCTGCTCTCTAAAGTCTTCCCGACCCGTTCCCATACCGTTTCTGCGCAAGGCGGCATTACCGTTGCGCTGGGTAATACCCATGAAGATAACTGGGAATGGCATATGTACGACACCGTAAAAGGTTCGGACTATATCGGTGACCAGGACGCGATTGAATATATGTGTAAAACCGGGCCGGAAGCGATTCTGGAACTGGAACATATGGGCCTGCCGTTCTCGCGTCTTGATGATGGTCGTATCTATCAACGTCCGTTTGGCGGTCAGTCGAAAAACTTCGGCGGCGAGCAGGCGGCACGTACTGCGGCGGCAGCTGACCGTACCGGTCACGCACTGTTGCACACCCTTTATCAGCAGAACCTGAAAAACCACACCACCATTTTCTCCGAGTGGTATGCGCTGGATCTGGTGAAAAACCAGGATGGCGCGGTGGTCGGTTGTACCGCACTGTGCATCGAAACTGGTGAAGTGGTTTACTTCAAAGCTCGCGCTACCGTGCTGGCGACTGGCGGGGCAGGGCGTATTTATCAGTCCACTACCAACGCCCACATTAACACTGGCGACGGCGTCGGCATGGCTATCCGTGCAGGCGTACCAGTGCAGGATATGGAAATGTGGCAGTTCCACCCGACCGGTATTGCCGGTGCGGGCGTACTGGTCACCGAAGGGTGCCGTGGTGAAGGCGGTTATCTGCTGAACAAACATGGCGAACGCTTTATGGAGCGTTATGCGCCGAACGCCAAAGACCTGGCGGGCCGTGACGTGGTGGCGCGTTCCATCATGATTGAAATCCGTGAAGGTCGCGGCTGTGATGGTCCGTGGGGGCCACACGCGAAACTGAAACTTGACCACTTGGGTAAAGAAGTTCTCGAATCCCGTCTGCCGGGTATTCTGGAACTCTCCCGTACCTTCGCTCACGTTGATCCGGTGAAAGAGCCGATTCCGGTTATCCCAACCTGTCACTACATGATGGGCGGTATTCCGACCAAAGTGACCGGTCAGGCGCTGACGGTGAACGAGAAAGGCGAAGATGTGGTTGTTCCGGGGCTGTTTGCCGTTGGTGAAATCGCTTGTGTATCGGTACACGGCGCTAACCGTCTGGGCGGCAACTCGCTGCTGGACCTGGTGGTCTTTGGTCGCGCAGCGGGTTTGCATCTGCAAGAGTCTATCGCCGAGCAGGGCGCATTGCGCGATGCCAGCGAGTCTGATGTTGAAGCATCTCTGGATCGTCTGAACCGCTGGAACAATAATCGTAACGGTGAAGATCCGGTGGCGATTCGTAAAGCGCTGCAAGAATGTATGCAGCATAACTTCTCGGTCTTCCGTGAAGGTGATGCGATGGCGAAAGGGCTTGAGCAGTTGAAAGTTATCCGCGAGCGTCTGAAAAATGCCCGTCTGGATGACACTTCCAGCGAGTTCAACACCCAGCGCGTTGAGTGCCTGGAACTGGATAACCTGATGGAAACGGCGTATGCAACGGCTGTTTCTGCCAACTTCCGTACCGAAAGCCGTGGCGCACATAGCCGCTTCGACTTCCCGGATCGTGATGATGAAAACTGGCTGTGCCACTCCCTGTATCTGCCTGAGTCGGAATCCATGACGCGCCGAAGCGTCAACATGGAACCGAAACTGCGCCCGGCATTCCCGCCGAAGATTCGTACTTACTAATGCGGAGACAGGAAAATGAGACTCGAGTTTTCAATTTATCGCTATAACCCGGATGTTGATGATGCTCCGCGTATGCAGGATTACACCCTGGAAGCGGAAGAAGGTCGTGACATGATGCTGCTGGATGCGCTTATCCAGCTGAAAGAGAAAGATCCCAGCCTGTCGTTCCGTCGCTCCTGCCGTGAAGGTGTGTGCGGTTCCGACGGTCTGAACATGAACGGCAAGAATGGTCTGGCCTGTATTACCCCGATTTCGGCACTCAACCAGCCGGGCAAGAAGATTGTGATTCGCCCGCTGCCAGGTTTACCGGTGATCCGCGATTTGGTGGTAGACATGGGACAATTCTATGCGCAATATGAGAAAATTAAGCCTTACCTGTTGAATAATGGACAAAATCCGCCAGCTCGCGAGCATTTACAGATGCCAGAGCAGCGCGAAAAACTCGACGGGCTGTATGAATGTATTCTCTGCGCATGTTGTTCAACCTCTTGTCCGTCTTTCTGGTGGAATCCCGATAAGTTTATCGGCCCGGCAGGCTTGTTAGCGGCATATCGTTTCCTGATCGATAGCCGTGATACCGAGACTGACAGCCGCCTCGACGGTTTGAGCGATGCATTCAGCGTATTCCGCTGTCACAGCATCATGAACTGCGTCAGTGTATGTCCGAAGGGGCTGAACCCGACGCGCGCCATCGGCCATATCAAGTCGATGTTGTTGCAACGTAATGCGTAAACCCAGGCCTGATAAGACGCACAAGCGTCGCATCAGGCAACCAGTGCCGGATGCGGCGTGAACGCCTTATCCGGCCTACAAAAGAAATGCAGAAACCGTAGGCCTGATAAGACGCGCAAGCGTCGCATCAGGCAAACAGCGCCGGATGCGGCGTGAATGCCTTATCCGGCCTACAAAAGAAATGCAGGAAATCTTTAAAAACTGCCCCTGACACTAAGACAGTTTTTAAAGGTTCCTTAGCGGACGCAGAAAACACGACAAGTCCGCAACAAGTGAACCCCGGCACGCACATCAGATATGAAATGTGCGTGGTAGTATCCACGGCGAAGTAAGCATAAAAAAGATGCTTAAGGGATCACGATGCAGAACAGCGCTTTGAAAGCCTGGTTGGACTCTTCTTACCTCTCTGGCGCAAACCAGAGCTGGATAGAACAGCTCTATGAAGACTTCTTAACCGATCCTGACTCGGTTGACGCTAACTGGCGTTCGACGTTCCAGCAGTTACCTGGTACGGGAGTCAAACCGGATCAATTCCACTCTCAAACGCGTGAATATTTCCGCCGCCTGGCGAAAGACGCTTCACGTTACTCTTCAACGATCTCCGACCCTGACACCAATGTGAAGCAGGTTAAAGTCCTGCAGCTCATTAACGCATACCGCTTCCGTGGTCACCAGCATGCGAATCTCGATCCGCTGGGACTGTGGCAGCAAGATAAAGTGGCCGATCTGGATCCATCTTTCCACGATCTGACCGAAGCAGACTTCCAGGAGACCTTCAACGTCGGTTCATTTGCCAGCGGCAAAGAAACCATGAAACTCGGCGAGCTGCTGGAAGCCCTCAAGCAAACCTACTGCGGCCCGATTGGTGCCGAGTATATGCACATCACCAGCACCGAAGAAAAACGCTGGATCCAACAGCGTATCGAGTCTGGTCGCGCGACTTTCAATAGCGAAGAGAAAAAACGCTTCTTAAGCGAACTGACCGCCGCTGAAGGCCTTGAACGTTACCTCGGCGCAAAATTCCCTGGCGCAAAACGCTTCTCGCTGGAAGGCGGTGACGCGTTAATCCCGATGCTTAAAGAGATGATCCGCCACGCTGGCAACAGCGGCACCCGCGAAGTGGTTCTCGGGATGGCGCACCGTGGTCGTCTGAACGTGCTGGTGAACGTGCTGGGTAAAAAACCGCAAGACTTGTTCGACGAGTTCGCCGGTAAACATAAAGAACACCTCGGCACGGGTGACGTGAAATACCACATGGGCTTCTCGTCTGACTTCCAGACCGATGGCGGCCTGGTGCACCTGGCGCTGGCGTTTAACCCGTCTCACCTTGAGATTGTCAGCCCGGTAGTTATCGGTTCTGTTCGTGCCCGTCTGGACAGACTTGATGAGCCGAGCAGCAACAAAGTGCTGCCAATCACCATCCACGGTGACGCCGCAGTGACCGGACAGGGCGTGGTTCAGGAAACCCTGAACATGTCGAAAGCGCGTGGCTATGAAGTTGGCGGTACGGTACGTATCGTTATCAACAACCAGGTTGGCTTCACCACCTCTAACCCGCTGGATGCCCGTTCGACGCCGTACTGTACTGATATCGGTAAGATGGTTCAGGCACCGATTTTCCACGTAAACGCGGATGATCCGGAAGCCGTTGCCTTTGTGACCCGTCTGGCGCTCGATTTCCGTAACACCTTTAAACGTGATGTCTTCATCGACCTGGTGTGCTACCGCCGTCATGGCCACAACGAAGCCGACGAGCCGAGCGCAACCCAGCCGCTGATGTATCAGAAAATCAAAAAACATCCGACGCCGCGCAAAATCTACGCTGACAAGCTGGAGCAGGAAAAAGTGGCGACGCTGGAAGATGCCACCGAGATGGTTAACCTGTACCGCGATGCGCTGGATGCTGGCGATTGCGTGGTAGCAGAGTGGCGTCCGATGAACATGCACTCTTTCACCTGGTCGCCATACCTCAACCACGAATGGGACGAAGAGTACCCGAACAAAGTTGAGATGAAGCGCCTGCAGGAACTGGCTAAACGCATCAGTACGGTGCCGGAAGCAGTTGAAATGCAGTCTCGCGTTGCCAAGATTTATGGCGATCGCCAGGCAATGGCAGCCGGTGAGAAACTGTTCGACTGGGGCGGTGCGGAAAACCTCGCTTACGCCACGCTGGTTGATGAAGGCATTCCGGTTCGCCTGTCGGGTGAAGACTCCGGTCGCGGTACCTTCTTCCACCGCCACGCGGTGATCCACAACCAGTCTAACGGTTCCACTTACACGCCGCTGCAACACATCCATAACGGTCAGGGCGCGTTCCGTGTCTGGGACTCCGTACTGTCAGAAGAAGCCGTGCTGGCGTTTGAATACGGTTATGCCACCGCAGAACCACGCACTCTGACCATCTGGGAAGCGCAGTTCGGTGACTTCGCCAACGGTGCGCAGGTGGTTATCGACCAGTTCATCTCCTCTGGCGAACAGAAATGGGGCCGGATGTGTGGTCTGGTGATGTTGCTGCCGCACGGTTACGAAGGGCAGGGGCCGGAGCACTCCTCCGCGCGTCTGGAACGTTATCTGCAACTTTGTGCTGAGCAAAACATGCAGGTTTGCGTACCTTCTACCCCGGCACAGGTTTACCACATGCTGCGTCGTCAGGCGCTGCGCGGGATGCGTCGTCCGCTGGTCGTGATGTCGCCGAAATCCCTGCTGCGTCATCCGCTGGCGGTTTCCAGCCTCGAAGAACTGGCGAACGGCACCTTCCTGCCAGCCATCGGTGAAATCGACGAGCTTGATCCGAAGGGCGTTAAGCGTGTAGTGATGTGTTCTGGTAAGGTTTATTACGACCTGCTGGAACAACGTCGTAAGAACAATCAACACGATGTCGCCATTGTGCGTATCGAGCAACTCTACCCGTTCCCGCATAAAGCGATGCAGGAAGTGTTGCAGCAGTTTGCTCACGTCAAGGATTTTGTCTGGTGCCAGGAAGAGCCGCTCAACCAGGGCGCATGGTACTGCAGCCAGCATCATTTCCGTGAAGTGATTCCGTTTGGGGCTTCTCTGCGTTATGCAGGCCGCCCGGCCTCCGCCTCTCCGGCGGTAGGGTATATGTCCGTTCACCAGAAACAGCAACAAGATCTGGTTAATGACGCGCTGAACGTCGAATAAATAAAGGATACACAATGAGTAGCGTAGATATTCTGGTCCCTGACCTGCCTGAATCCGTAGCCGATGCCACCGTCGCAACCTGGCATAAAAAACCCGGCGACGCAGTCGTACGTGATGAAGTGCTGGTAGAAATCGAAACTGACAAAGTGGTACTGGAAGTACCGGCATCAGCAGACGGCATTCTGGATGCGGTTCTGGAAGATGAAGGTACAACGGTAACGTCTCGTCAGATCCTTGGTCGCCTGCGTGAAGGCAACAGCGCGGGTAAAGAAACCAGCGCGAAATCTGAAGAGAAAGCGTCCACTCCGGCGCAACGCCAGCAGGCGTCTCTGGAAGAGCAAAACAACGATGCGTTAAGCCCGGCGATCCGTCGCCTGCTGGCTGAACATAACCTCGACGCCAGCGCCATTAAAGGCACCGGTGTGGGTGGTCGTCTGACCCGTGAAGATGTGGAAAAACATCTGGCGAAAGCCCCGGCGAAAGAGTCTGCTCCGGCAGCGGCTGCTCCGGCGGCGCAACCGGCCCTGGCTGCACGTAGCGAAAAACGTGTCCCGATGACCCGCCTGCGTAAGCGTGTGGCAGAGCGTCTGCTGGAAGCGAAAAACTCCACCGCCATGCTGACCACGTTCAACGAAGTCAACATGAAGCCGATTATGGATCTGCGTAAGCAGTACGGTGAAGCGTTTGAAAAACGCCACGGCATTCGTCTGGGCTTTATGTCCTTCTACGTGAAAGCGGTGGTTGAAGCCCTGAAACGTTACCCGGAAGTGAATGCGTCTATCGACGGCGATGATGTGGTTTACCACAACTATTTCGACGTCAGTATGGCGGTTTCTACGCCGCGCGGCCTGGTGACGCCGGTTCTGCGTGATGTCGATACCCTCGGCATGGCAGACATCGAGAAGAAAATCAAAGAGCTGGCAGTTAAAGGCCGTGACGGCAAGCTGACGGTTGAAGATCTGACCGGTGGTAACTTCACCATCACCAACGGTGGTGTGTTCGGTTCCCTGATGTCAACGCCTATCATCAACCCGCCGCAGAGCGCAATTCTGGGTATGCACGCTATCAAAGATCGTCCGATGGCGGTGAATGGTCAGGTTGAGATCCTGCCGATGATGTACCTGGCGCTGTCCTACGATCACCGTCTGATCGATGGTCGCGAATCCGTGGGCTTCCTGGTAACGATCAAAGAGTTGCTGGAAGATCCGACTCGTCTGCTGCTGGACGTGTAGTAGTTTAAGCTTCACCTGCACTGTAGACCGACGTGAATAGGGTGTCGGTCTACGGTTTAAAAGATAACGATTACTGAAGGATGGACAGAACACATGAACTTACATGAATATCAGGCAAAACAACTTTTTGCCCGCTATGGCTTACCAGCACCGGTGGGTTATGCCTGTACTACTCCGCGCGAAGCAGAAGAAGCCGCTTCAAAAATCGGTGCCGGTCCGTGGGTAGTGAAATGTCAGGTTCACGCTGGTGGCCGCGGTAAAGCGGGCGGTGTGAAAGTGGTAAACAGCAAAGAAGACATCCGTGCTTTTGCAGAAAACTGGCTGGGCAAGCGTCTGGTAACGTATCAAACAGATGCCAATGGCCAACCGGTTAACCAGATTCTGGTTGAAGCAGCGACCGATATCGCTAAAGAGCTGTATCTCGGTGCCGTTGTTGACCGTAGTTCCCGTCGTGTGGTCTTTATGGCCTCCACCGAAGGCGGCGTGGAAATTGAAAAAGTGGCGGAAGAAACTCCGCACCTGATCCACAAAGTTGCGCTTGATCCGCTGACTGGCCCGATGCCGTATCAGGGACGCGAGCTGGCGTTCAAACTGGGTCTGGAAGGTAAACTGGTTCAGCAGTTCACCAAAATCTTCATGGGCCTGGCGACCATTTTCCTGGAGCGCGACCTGGCGCTGATCGAAATCAACCCGCTGGTCATTACCAAACAGGGCGATCTGATTTGCCTCGACGGCAAACTGGGCGCTGATGGCAACGCACTGTTCCGCCAGCCTGATCTGCGCGAAATGCGTGACCAGTCGCAGGAAGATCCGCGTGAAGCACAGGCTGCACAGTGGGAACTGAACTACGTTGCGCTGGACGGTAACATCGGTTGTATGGTTAACGGCGCAGGCCTGGCGATGGGCACCATGGACATCGTTAAACTGCACGGCGGCGAACCAGCTAACTTCCTGGACGTTGGCGGCGGCGCAACCAAAGAACGTGTAACCGAAGCGTTCAAAATCATCCTCTCTGACGACAAAGTGAAAGCCGTTCTGGTTAACATCTTCGGCGGTATCGTTCGTTGCGACCTGATCGCTGACGGTATCATCGGCGCGGTAGCGGAAGTGGGTGTTAACGTACCGGTCGTGGTACGTCTGGAAGGTAACAACGCCGAACTCGGCGCGAAGAAACTGGCTGACAGCGGCCTGAATATTATTGCAGCAAAAGGTCTGACGGATGCAGCTCAGCAGGTTGTTGCCGCAGTGGAGGGGAAATAATGTCCATTTTAATTGATAAAAACACCAAGGTTATCTGCCAGGGCTTTACCGGTAGCCAGGGGACTTTCCACTCAGAACAGGCCATTGCATACGGCACTAAAATGGTTGGCGGCGTAACCCCAGGTAAAGGCGGTACTACCCACCTCGGCCTGCCAGTGTTCAACACCGTGCGTGAAGCTGTTGCTGCTACTGGCGCTACCGCCTCTGTTATCTACGTACCAGCACCGTTCTGCAAAGACTCCATTCTGGAAGCTATCGATGCAGGCATCAAACTGATTATCACCATCACTGAAGGCATCCCGACGCTGGATATGCTGACGGTGAAAGTGAAACTGGATGAAGCAGGCGTTCGTATGATCGGCCCGAACTGCCCAGGCGTTATCACCCCGGGGGAATGCAAAATCGGTATCCAGCCGGGTCACATTCACAAACCGGGTAAAGTGGGTATCGTTTCCCGTTCCGGTACGCTGACCTATGAAGCGGTTAAACAGACCACGGATTACGGTTTCGGTCAGTCGACCTGCGTTGGTATCGGCGGCGACCCGATCCCTGGCTCTAACTTTATCGACATCCTCGAAATGTTCGAAAAAGATCCGCAGACCGAAGCGATCGTGATGATCGGTGAGATCGGCGGTAGCGCTGAAGAAGAAGCAGCGGCGTACATCAAGGAGCACGTTACCAAGCCAGTTGTGGGTTACATCGCTGGTGTGACTGCGCCGAAAGGCAAACGTATGGGTCACGCAGGTGCGATCATTGCCGGTGGTAAAGGGACTGCGGATGAGAAATTCGCTGCTCTGGAAGCCGCAGGCGTGAAAACCGTTCGCAGCCTGGCGGATATCGGTGAAGCACTGAAAACTGTTCTGAAATAAATATCTGTAATAAGAAATAGCCCTCGCCGCTTCCCTCTACAGGAGGGGCGAAGGGCTGTCGGTTTCGACATGGTTGGCCATCTTATGATGGCCTTTTTTATTCGGGCACTAATCTGAAAAGTTTGCCCACTGCTTTTCTCCCATCTTCTGCGCAATAATGCCCGGCAAAATATCCCCTCTCCGTTCTGTAAAAGCATTTATACAAGAAGAAAATTGTTCTGCCGGTTGCTCTGGCCCTGATGGGTGTAAATTCGGACGTTTATGCGGCCGATGTAAATATCGATATTTTAAGTGCGACAGTGAAAGATAAACGCATTGAGGGAGTATCGGTGACGCTGCAACGCAATGGCGCACAATCTGTTTCTGGAACCACAAATGCATCGGGCAGCGTTAATCTGGGTTCTACATTTGCTGATGATCAAGATGCTTTATTGATCGTCAAAAAAGAGGGCTATTCTAATCTGGTGGTCAAATGTTCGTGTGCTGGCATGACTTATGCGATTAGTCCGGCAATGACTAGTCTGGATGGCATGCGTGTAGTTTTGAGCTGGGGCGAAAAGCCTTTTGATCTTGATTCACATTTGATCTTCCCTGGCGGACATATCTATTTTGATAGTAAAGAGGGGACTGATGCTAATCTGGATGTTGATGATACGGATAGCTATGGATCAGAAACTGTCACTATCAGCAAAAAGCATTTTGGCGAAAGTTACATCTATGCCGTGCAGGACTATAGCAACAAAGGGTTGCCCAACAGTAATTATCTCTCTGCCAGTAAGGCAAAAGTGTTTGTTTATGTAGGGAGCTCCCTGGTGCGTAGTTATAGTGTCCCTGCTGGAAAACGAGGGAACATCTGGACCGTGTTTAAACTCAATCCAAACGGCGAGTTTGAAGATATCAACTCTGTTACCAGCGCCAATTTTAACGACACCACATTAGGCGTCAGGGATTTAGCCACTGTGATAATGCCTGCGACGGGTTCTTCAACTCCGGCTTCACCTGCGATGCAAAACAGTGGAGATACTCAACTGGCAAGAAAATATAATCGCGAAGGTGAAGCTGTTTATAAAACCGGTCAACTTGAGCAAGCCATTCAACTCTTCCAACAGGCAACAGAATTAGACGGCAATTACGGACAGGCATTTAGTAACCTGGGGCTGGCGTATCAGAAAAATGGCAACATCGCGGAAGCAATTTGGGCAAATCGTAAAGCGATCTCGTTAGCCAGTGGAGCAAATGCGGCGACAATGCGCGCTAACTCCTATTATAACATTGCCAAAATTTATGAAACTGCTGGACAGGACGCTGATGCATTGCAGTATTATCAACTCGCTCTTCACGATGCCATTTTATAACAATGAAAGTGGAATCATATTTTTAAATTTTATATTCTTGCTTGTTTTTCTGGTGAAGTTATCCATCATTCACTGTTCTATTATCTTAAGGATGATGGAAATAGAAGGTTTTTTAATGATAATAAAACATATTCTTATGTTATTTAATCACGAATTTTTAATATGATTATGTATCAATACATTATATTACCCGATGTGTTACTGAATTATCGACTATTACTTTAATATTTAGTGATCGTAAACATGGTTCTCCAGATTACTAAATTTCTGGCATCTTACAATATCATCATCTTCAAATAGTTAAATTAAGATTATGGCACTGCCAAAACAGATAAATTGAAGCAGTCTGGTAGATATTGCAGAACAACCTTGATTCCAACGGCGAAATCATGTTTATCCTCCAGGTTGCCGCCCATATGGAGCTGAATATCATTCAGTCCACGCTTGATGAGTTGATATCGCTATATCCATAGACAGGGTAGCTTTTTACACGAGAGTGTCCGGTGTTTTCTAACGGCTGGCAATCATTCCGTTTTGTTGTTTCGTATCACTGCTATAACAATTTCTCTTGATTTTCAATCTTTGAGCTAATCATTGAATACAGATCGGGAAATATTAATACCATATATATTTTATTTTGAAAATCCTTGTTCCATCTGACTATACCTAAGGTATCTATTTCTTCTTGTGATTATTACCAATGAAACAATAAGTGACGGATTTACAGTACGTTGCTCATAAAGACAACAATCAATTAACGTTGATAAAAATATGTTATGTAAAATGGCAATAAAGTAGCTACTCTAACTAATTAGTATTATAAAAAGTCGATAAAGCGGCTCTGTTAAATAAAATACTGGTTTTTTATCTATATATTTCCATGTGGGTAATTTTACTGTGCTATTTTGTTACAATAAATTAACAATAAAGTTACCAGTGGCTCATGATTCACACATAATTAACATATATGGTTGATTTTGATATAAATCAATTTTTAATTCTTGAAAAAAATCTGCAAAACACGATAAATTGTTGTAGATCAAATTGGTGAGATCGTGACAATTTCGCTATAAATTGATCACTGTCGAAAAATGCAAATTTGCTCAATAAAAACCTGTTTATTGTAAGGATTTTGCGGCGTAATATAATTACGGGATCAATTTGGTTTATTCATTAACACATTTGTAACTTTTTTATCATTGTCTTTTCCTCTTTTGATGAAATGGCAACGATAGAGGCGAGCAAATAATTTTGTATTGGGGCATGCGTGTGACCCTTTCTAACGGGGTTCACTCTCGGAGTCTTCATGCGATGAGCAAGGAGTCATGATGTTAGATATAGTCGAACTGTCGCGCTTACAGTTTGCCTTGACCGCGATGTACCACTTCCTTTTTGTGCCACTGACGCTCGGTATGGCGTTCCTGCTGGCCATTATGGAAACGGTCTACGTCCTTTCCGGCAAACAGATTTATAAAGATATGACCAAGTTCTGGGGCAAGTTGTTTGGTATCAACTTTGCTCTGGGTGTGGCTACCGGTCTGACCATGGAGTTCCAGTTCGGGACTAACTGGTCTTACTATTCCCACTATGTAGGGGATATCTTCGGTGCGCCGCTGGCAATCGAAGGTCTGATGGCCTTCTTCCTCGAATCCACCTTTGTAGGTCTGTTCTTCTTCGGTTGGGATCGTCTGGGTAAAGTTCAGCATATGTGTGTCACCTGGCTGGTGGCGCTCGGTTCAAACCTGTCCGCACTGTGGATTCTGGTTGCAAACGGCTGGATGCAAAACCCAATCGCGTCCGATTTCAACTTTGAAACTATGCGTATGGAGATGGTGAGCTTCTCCGAGCTGGTGCTTAACCCGGTTGCTCAGGTGAAATTCGTTCACACCGTAGCTTCTGGTTATGTGACTGGCGCAATGTTCATCCTCGGTATCAGCGCATGGTATATGCTGAAAGGTCGTGACTTCGCCTTCGCTAAACGCTCCTTTGCTATCGCTGCCAGCTTCGGTATGGCTGCCGTTCTGTCTGTTATTGTTCTGGGTGATGAATCCGGTTACGAAATGGGCGACGTGCAGAAAACCAAACTGGCTGCTATCGAAGCCGAGTGGGAAACGCAACCTGCACCTGCTGCCTTTACTCTGTTCGGCATTCCTGATCAGGAAGAGGAGACGAACAAATTTGCGATCCAGATCCCTTACGCGCTGGGCATCATTGCAACGCGTTCCGTGGATACTCCAGTTATCGGCCTGAAAGAACTGATGGTGCAGCATGAAGAACGCATTCGTAACGGGATGAAGGCGTACTCTCTGCTCGAACAACTGCGTTCTGGTTCTACTGACCAGGCCGTTCGTGACCAGTTCAATAGCATGAAGAAAGATCTCGGTTACGGTCTGCTGCTGAAACGCTATACGCCAAACGTGGCTGATGCGACTGAAGCTCAGATTCAACAGGCAACCAAAGACTCCATTCCGCGTGTAGCGCCGCTGTACTTCGCGTTCCGTATCATGGTGGCGTGTGGCTTCCTGCTGCTGGCAATCATTGCGCTCTCTTTCTGGAGTGTCATCCGCAACCGCATTGGCGAGAAAAAATGGCTGCTGCGCGCCGCGCTGTACGGTATTCCGCTGCCGTGGATTGCTGTAGAAGCGGGCTGGTTCGTGGCTGAATATGGCCGCCAACCGTGGGCTATCGGTGAAGTGCTGCCGACAGCTGTGGCGAATTCGTCACTGACCGCAGGCGATCTCATCTTCTCAATGGTGCTGATTTGCGGCCTGTATACCCTGTTCCTGGTGGCAGAATTGTTCTTAATGTTCAAGTTTGCACGCCTCGGCCCAAGCAGCCTGAAAACCGGTCGCTATCACTTTGAGCAGTCTTCCACGACTACTCAGCCGGCACGCTAAGACAGGAGTCGTCAAATGATCGATTATGAAGTATTGCGTTTTATCTGGTGGCTGCTGGTTGGCGTTCTGCTGATTGGTTTTGCAGTCACTGACGGTTTCGACATGGGGGTGGGCATGCTCACCCGTTTCCTCGGTCGTAACGACACCGAGCGTCGAATTATGATTAACTCCATCGCACCACACTGGGACGGTAACCAGGTTTGGCTGATCACCGCAGGCGGCGCACTGTTTGCTGCCTGGCCGATGGTCTATGCCGCTGCGTTCTCCGGCTTCTATGTGGCGATGATCCTCGTGCTGGCGTCTTTGTTCTTCCGTCCGGTCGGTTTTGATTACCGCTCCAAGATTGAAGAAACCCGCTGGCGTAACATGTGGGACTGGGGCATCTTCATTGGTAGCTTCGTTCCGCCGCTGGTGATTGGTGTAGCGTTCGGTAACCTGTTGCAGGGCGTACCATTCAACGTTGATGAATATCTGCGTCTGTACTACACCGGTAACTTCTTCCAGCTGCTTAACCCGTTCGGCCTGCTGGCAGGTGTGGTGAGCGTAGGGATGATCATTACTCAGGGCGCAACCTATCTGCAAATGCGTACCGTGGGCGAACTGCACCTGCGTACCCGTGCAACGGCTCAGGTGGCGGCACTGGTGACGCTGGTCTGCTTCGCACTGGCTGGCGTATGGGTGATGTACGGTATCGATGGTTATGTCGTGAAATCGACAATGGACCATTACGCAGCCTCTAACCCGCTGAATAAAGAAGTGGTTCGTGAAGCTGGCGCATGGCTGGTTAACTTCAACAACACGCCAATTCTGTGGGCTATTCCGGCACTGGGTGTGGTTCTGCCGCTGCTGACCATCCTGACTGCACGTATGGATAAAGCCGCGTGGGCGTTTGTGTTCTCCTCCCTGACGCTGGCCTGCATCATCCTGACTGCCGGTATCGCAATGTTCCCGTTTGTGATGCCGTCCAGCACCATGATGAACGCAAGTCTGACAATGTGGGATGCAACTTCCAGCCAGCTGACGCTTAACGTCATGACCTGGGTTGCGGTGGTTCTGGTACCGATCATTCTGCTCTACACCGCCTGGTGTTACTGGAAAATGTTCGGTCGTATCACCAAAGAAGATATTGAACGTAACACCCACTCTCTGTACTAAGTAAGGAGCTAAAAATGTGGTATTTCGCATGGATTCTGGGAACGCTTCTTGCCTGTTCGTTTGGGGTAATCACCGCGCTGGCGCTTGAGCACGTCGAATCAGGCAAAGCCGGTCAAGAAGACATCTGATGAGTAAGATTATCGCAACCTTGTATGCGGTAATGGACAAGCGCCCCCTGCGGGCGCTTTCCTTCGTGATGGCACTTCTGTTAGCAGGATGTATGTTTTGGGACCCATCACGTTTCGCCGCGAAGACCAGTGAACTGGAAATCTGGCATGGTTTACTGCTGATGTGGGCCGTCTGTGCTGGTGTGATTCACGGCGTGGGCTTTCGTCCGCAGAAGGTTCTCTGGCAAGGGATTTTTTGCCCATTGCTTGCCGATATTGTTCTCATTGTCGGGCTGATTTTCTTCTTCTTTTAAATCAGAATTCTCTTTAAAAATTTATGGGCCGAGTCAGGCCCATAAATTTTTACGCTCCCTTAACTTGCCCTCATTCCCAAACCTCAATCGCGCGCGTATAGTAGCAGCGTTTAAAAGCTCTAACTTTTGTTGCATTACCGGGATGTAAAGTGAATACAACGCTGTTTCGATGGCCGGTTCGCGTCTACTATGAAGATACCGATGCCGGTGGTGTGGTGTACCACGCCAGTTACGTCGCTTTTTATGAAAGAGCACGCACAGAGATGCTGCGTCATCATCATTTCAGTCAACAGGCGCTGATGGCTGAACGCGTTGCCTTTGTGGTACGTAAAATGACGGTGGAATATTACGCACCTGCGCGGCTCGACGATATGCTCGAAATACAGACTGAAATAACATCAATGCGTGGCACCTCTTTGGTTTTCACGCAACGTATTGTCAACGCCGAGAATACTTTGTTGAATGAAGCAGAGGTTCTGGTTGTTTGCGTTGACCCACTCAAAATGAAGCCTCGTGCGCTTCCCAAGTCTATTGTCGCGGAGTTTAAGCAGTGACTGACATGAATATCCTTGATTTGTTCCTGAAGGCTAGCCTTCTGGTTAAACTTATCATGTTGATTTTGATTGGTTTTTCAATCGCATCCTGGGCCATTATTATCCAGCGGACCCGTATTCTTAACGCAGCGGCGCGCGAAGCCGAAGCGTTTGAAGATAAATTCTGGTCTGGAATCGAACTCTCTCGCCTCTATCAAGAGAGCCAGGGGAAACGGGATAATCTGAGCGGTTCGGAACAAATCTTTTACAGCGGCTTCAAAGAGTTTGTGCGCCTGCATCGTGCCAATAGCCATGCGCCGGAAGCCGTAGTGGAAGGGGCGTCGCGTGCGATGCGTATTTCCATGAATCGTGAACTTGAAAATCTGGAAACGCACATTCCGTTCCTCGGTACGGTTGGCTCCATCAGCCCGTATATTGGTCTGTTTGGTACGGTCTGGGGGATCATGCACGCCTTTATCGCCCTCGGGGCGGTAAAACAAGCAACACTGCAAATGGTTGCGCCCGGTATCGCAGAAGCGTTGATTGCGACGGCAATTGGTCTGTTCGCCGCAATTCCGGCGGTAATGGCTTATAACCGTCTCAACCAGCGCGTAAACAAACTGGAACTGAATTACGACAACTTTATGGAAGAGTTTACCGCGATTCTGCACCGCCAGGCGTTTACCGTTAGCGAGAGCAACAAGGGGTAAGCCATGGCCAGAGCGCGTGGACGAGGTCGTCGCGATCTCAAGTCCGAAATCAACATTGTACCGTTGCTGGACGTACTGCTGGTGCTGTTGCTGATCTTTATGGCGACAGCGCCCATCATCACCCAGAGCGTGGAGGTCGATCTGCCAGACGCTACTGAATCACAGGCGGTGAGCAGTAACGATAATCCGCCAGTGATTGTTGAAGTGTCTGGTATTGGTCAGTACACCGTGGTGGTTGAGAAAGATCGTCTGGAGCGTTTACCACCAGAGCAGGTGGTGGCGGAAGTGTCCAGCCGTTTCAAGGCCAACCCGAAAACGGTCTTTCTGATCGGTGGCGCAAAAGATGTGCCTTACGATGAAATAATTAAAGCACTGAACTTGTTACATAGTGCGGGTGTGAAATCGGTTGGTTTAATGACGCAGCCTATCTAAACATCTGCGTTTCCCTTGCTTGAAAGAGAGCGGGTAACAGGCGAACAGTTTTTGGAAACCGAGAGTGTCAAAGGCAACCGAACAAAACGACAAGCTCAAGCGGGCGATAATTATTTCAGCAGTGCTGCATGTCATCTTATTTGCGGCGCTGATCTGGAGTTCGTTCGATGAGAATATAGAAGCTTCAGCCGGAGGCGGCGGTGGTTCGTCCATCGACGCTGTCATGGTTGATTCAGGTGCGGTAGTTGAGCAGTACAAACGTATGCAAAGCCAGGAATCAAGCGCGAAGCGTTCTGATGAGCAGCGCAAGATGAAGGAGCAGCAGGCTGCTGAAGAACTGCGTGAGAAACAAGCGGCTGAACAGGAACGCCTGAAGCAACTTGAGAAAGAGCGGTTAGCGGCTCAGGAGCAGAAAAAGCAGGCTGAAGAAGCCGCAAAACAGGCCGAGTTAAAGCAGAAGCAAGCGGAAGAGGCGGCAGCGAAAGCGGCGGCAGATGCTAAAGCGAAGGCCGAAGCGGATGCTAAAGCGAAGGCCGAAGCGGATGCTAAAGCTGCGGAAGAAGCAGCGAAGAAAGCGGCGGCAGACGCGAAGAAAAAAGCAGAAGCAGAAGCCGCCAAAGCCGCAGTCGAAGCGCAGAAAAAAGCCGAGGCTGCTGCTGCGGCGCTGAAGAAGAAAGCTGAAGCGGCAGAAGCAGCTGCAGCTGAAGCAAGAAAGAAAGCGGCAACCGAAGCTGCTGAAAAAGCCAAGGCAGAAGCTGAGAAGAAAGCGGCTGCTGAAAAGGCTGCAGCTGATAAGAAAGCGGCAGCAGAGAAAGCGGCAGCCGACAAAAAAGCAGCAGAAAAAGCGGCTGCTGAAAAGGCAGCAGCTGATAAGAAAGCAGCGGCAGAAAAAGCCGCCGCAGACAAAAAAGCGGCAGCGGCAAAAGCAGCAGCTGAAAAAGCCGCTGCAGCAAAAGCTGCCGCAGAGGCAGATGATATTTTCGGTGAGCTAAGCTCTGGTAAGAATGCACCGAAAACGGGGGGAGGGGCGAAAGGGAACAATGCTTCGCCTGCCGGGAGTGGTAATACTAAAAACAATGGCGCATCAGGGGCCGATATCAATAACTATGCCGGGCAGATTAAATCTGCTATCGAAAGTAAGTTCTATGACGCATCGTCCTATGCAGGCAAAACCTGTACGCTGCGCATAAAACTGGCACCCGATGGTATGTTACTGGATATCAAACCTGAAGGTGGCGATCCCGCACTTTGTCAAGCTGCGTTGGCAGCAGCTAAACTTGCGAAGATCCCGAAACCACCAAGCCAGGCAGTATATGAAGTGTTCAAAAACGCGCCATTGGACTTCAAACCGTAATCGCGATGTTGACTGTTCCGACGGTCAACATCAGGCACCGGTTGCCACGGGGTTCTGGTAGTTTTGTGTATTTTAGTTTGTTAACATTCTGCTAAATTATCGTGGGCCATCGGTCCAGATAAGGGAGATATGATGAAGCAGGCATTACGAGTAGCATTTGGTTTTCTCATACTGTGGGCATCAGTTCTGCATGCTGAAGTCCGCATTGTGATCGACAGCGGTGTAGATTCCGGTCGTCCTATTGGTGTTGTTCCTTTCCAGTGGGCGGGGCCTGGTGCGGCACCTGAAGATATTGGCGGCATCGTTGCTGCTGACTTGCGTAACAGCGGTAAATTTAATCCGTTAGATCGTGCTCGTCTGCCACAGCAGCCGGGTAGTGCGCAGGAAGTACAACCAGCTGCATGGTCCGCGCTGGGCATTGACGCTGTGGTTGTCGGTCAGGTCACTCCGAATCCGGATGGTTCTTACAATGTCGCTTATCAACTTGTTGACACTGGCGGCGCACCGGGTACTGTACTTGCTCAGAACTCGTACAAAGTGAACAAGCAGTGGCTGCGTTATGCTGGTCATACCGCCAGTGACGAAGTATTTGAAAAACTGACCGGTATTAAAGGTGCGTTCCGTACCCGTATTGCCTACGTTGTTCAGACTAACGGCGGTCAGTTCCCGTATGAACTGCGCGTATCTGACTATGACGGTTACAACCAGTTTGTCGTTCACCGTTCACCGCAACCGCTGATGTCTCCGGCGTGGTCACCAGACGGTTCTAAACTGGCTTATGTGACCTTCGAAAGCGGTCGTTCCGCGCTGGTTATTCAGACGCTGGCAAATGGCGCTGTACGTCAGGTGGCTTCATTCCCGCGTCACAACGGTGCACCTGCATTCTCGCCAGACGGCAGCAAACTGGCATTCGCCTTGTCGAAAACCGGTAGCCTGAACCTGTACGTAATGGATTTGGCTTCTGGTCAGATCCGCCAGGTAACTGATGGTCGCAGTAACAATACCGAACCGACCTGGTTCCCGGACAGCCAGAACCTGGCATTTACTTCTGACCAGGCCGGTCGTCCGCAGGTTTATAAAGTGAATATCAACGGCGGTGCGCCACAACGTATTACCTGGGAAGGTTCGCAGAACCAGGATGCGGATGTCAGCAGCGACGGTAAATTTATGGTAATGGTCAGCTCCAACGGTGGGCAGCAGCACATTGCCAAACAAGATCTGGCAACGGGAGGCGTACAAGTTCTGTCGTCCACGTTCCTGGATGAAACGCCAAGTCTGGCACCTAACGGCACTATGGTAATCTACAGCTCTTCTCAGGGGATGGGATCCGTGCTGAATTTGGTTTCTACAGATGGGCGTTTCAAAGCGCGTCTTCCGGCAACTGATGGACAGGTCAAATTCCCTGCCTGGTCGCCGTATCTGTGATAATAATTAATTGAATAGTAAAGGAATCATTGAAATGCAACTGAACAAAGTGCTGAAAGGGCTGATGATTGCTCTGCCTGTTATGGCAATTGCGGCATGTTCTTCCAACAAGAACGCCAGCAATGACGGCAGCGAAGGCATGCTGGGTGCCGGCACTGGTATGGATGCGAACGGCGGCAACGGCAACATGTCTTCCGAAGAGCAGGCTCGTCTGCAAATGCAACAGCTGCAGCAGAACAACATCGTTTACTTCGATCTGGACAAGTACGATATCCGTTCTGACTTCGCTCAAATGCTGGATGCACACGCAAACTTCCTGCGTAGCAACCCGTCTTACAAAGTCACCGTAGAAGGTCACGCGGACGAACGTGGTACTCCGGAATACAACATCTCCCTGGGTGAACGTCGTGCGAACGCTGTTAAGATGTATCTGCAGGGTAAAGGCGTTTCTGCTGACCAGATCTCCATCGTTTCTTACGGTAAAGAAAAACCTGCAGTACTGGGTCATGACGAAGCGGCGTATGCCAAAAACCGTCGTGCGGTACTGGTTTACTAAGAGAATTGCATGAGCAGTAACTTCAGACATCAACTATTGAGTCTGTCGTTACTGGTTGGTATAGCGGCCCCCTGGGCCGCTTTTGCTCAGGCACCAATCAGTAGTGTCGGCTCAGGCTCGGTCGAAGACCGCGTCACTCAACTTGAGCGTATTTCTAATGCTCACAGCCAGCTTTTAACCCAACTCCAGCAACAACTCTCTGATAATCAATCCGATATTGATTCCCTGCGTGGTCAGATTCAGGAAAATCAGTATCAACTGAATCAGGTCGTGGAGCGGCAAAAGCAGATCCTGTTGCAGATCGACAGCCTCAGCAGCGGTGGTGCAGCGGCGCAATCAACCAGCGGCGATCAAAGCGGTGTGGCGGCATCAACGACGCCGACAGCTGATGCTGGTACTGCGAATGCTGGCGCGCCGGTGAAAAGCGGTGATGCAAACACGGATTACAATGCAGCTATTGCGCTGGTGCAGGATAAATCCCGCCAGGATGACGCAATGGTGGCATTTCAGAATTTCATCAAAAATTACCCTGATTCAACTTACCTGCCAAACGCCAATTATTGGCTGGGTCAGTTAAACTACAACAAGGGTAAAAAAGATGATGCGGCGTATTATTTTGCTTCGGTAGTGAAAAACTATCCGAAGTCACCGAAGGCTGCAGATGCGATGTTTAAAGTCGGCGTCATCATGCAGGACAAAGGTGACACCGCAAAAGCGAAAGCCGTATACCAGCAGGTTATCAGTAAATACCCTGGTACTGATGGCGCTAAACAGGCGCAAAAACGTCTGAACGCGATGTAATGCATAACACACGACCAGAAGTCGCATTATTTCTGGTCGTGTCGTGCGAATCATAAGCAGTTGAGTGATCTACATCGAAATTTTTGTTGCGCTCAAGTCTGAAATCAGTAATATATGCCGCCGTTGCCACGGGATATCAAACAAACCGAAAGCAACGAAAAAGTGGGTCGTTAGCTCAGTTGGTAGAGCAGTTGACTTTTAATCAATTGGTCGCAGGTTCGAATCCTGCACGACCCACCAATCGCTAAGGTGGACGCGGTAGTAAAACGTGAAGGATAACGTTGCGTCAGCAACGGCCCGAAGGGCGAGACGAAGTCGAGTCATCCTGCACGACCCACCACTAACATAGTTAGTTGTAGTATCCAGCGTAGTATCGGGTGATTAGCTCAGCTGGGAGAGCACCTCCCTTACAAGGAGGGGGTCGGCGGTTCGATCCCGTCATCACCCACCACCGGGTCGTTAGCTCAGTTGGTAGAGCAGTTGACTTTTAATCAATTGGTCGCAGGTTCGAATCCTGCACGACCCACCACTAATTACTGTGGGTTCGGTGGAAGTAGTTTGTAGTATCCAGCGCAGTATCGGGTGATTAGCTCAGCTGGGAGAGCACCTCCCTTACAAGGAGGGGGTCGGCGGTTCGATCCCGTCATCACCCACCACTCGGGTCGTTAGCTCAGTTGGTAGAGCAGTTGACTTTTAATCAATTGGTCGCAGGTTCGAATCCTGCACGACCCACCAATTTTAAACATTGGTTCCGAGTAGAAATCTTTCAGGTAACACCCGTATGGGTCGTTAGCTCAGTTGGTAGAGCAGTTGACTTTTAATCAATTGGTCGCAGGTTCGAATCCTGCACGACCCACCATCCTGAATGATTAAAGCAGCATAATCCCGCAAGGGGTCGTTAGCTCAGTTGGTAGAGCAGTTGACTTTTAATCAATTGGTCGCAGGTTCGAATCCTGCACGACCCACCAATGCAAAAAAGCGCCCTAAAGGCGCTTTTTTGCTATTCAGGCATCTCTCAATTTCAATTCTTGACCCTGATGACATACTCCGCGTTTGCTGCGTAAACAACTCTACGTCGGAGGAATAAGACGCAAAGTGTGGCATTCGGCATCTCATACGTAATTCGAGTGACTTTTCCCCACCATTCGACTATCTTGTTTAGCATATAAAACAAATTTCACCGATAACAGCGAATATTACGCTCATGTCGGTTTTAACGTTAAGCCTGTAAAACGAGATGGTAAGATGAGCGTGATGTTTGATCCAGACACGGCGATTTATCCTTTCCCCCCGAAGCCGACGCCGTTAAGCATTGATGAAAAAGCGTATTACCGTGAGAAGATAAAACGTCTGCTAAAAGAACGTAATGCGGTGATGGTTGCCCACTACTATACCGATCCCGAAATTCAACAACTGGCAGAAGAAACCGGTGGCTGTATTTCTGATTCTCTGGAAATGGCGCGCTTCGGTGCAAAGCATCCCGCTTCTACGTTATTAGTCGCTGGGGTGAGATTTATGGGAGAAACCGCCAAAATTCTCAGTCCGGAAAAAACAATTCTGATGCCGACACTTCAGGCTGAATGTTCACTGGATCTCGGCTGCCCTGTTGAAGAATTTAACGCATTTTGCGATGCCCATCCCGATCGTACTGTCGTCGTCTACGCCAACACTTCTGCTGCGGTAAAAGCGCGCGCAGATTGGGTGGTAACTTCAAGCATTGCCGTCGAACTTATTGATCATCTGGATAGTTTGGGTGAAAAAATCATCTGGGCACCCGACAAACATCTGGGGCGTTACGTGCAAAAACAGACGGGCGCAGACATTTTATGCTGGCAGGGTGCCTGCATTGTGCATGATGAATTTAAGACTCAGGCGTTAACCCGCTTGCAAGAAGAATACCCGGATGCTGCCATACTGGTGCATCCAGAATCACCACAAGCTATTGTCGATATGGCGGATGCGGTCGGTTCCACCAGTCAACTGATCGCTGCTGCGAAAACATTGCCACATCAGCGGCTTATCGTGGCAACCGATCGGGGCATTTTCTACAAAATGCAGCAGGCGGTGCCAGATAAAGAGTTACTGGAAGCACCAACCGCGGGTGAGGGTGCAACCTGCCGCAGCTGCGCGCATTGTCCGTGGATGGCCATGAATGGCCTTCAGGCCATCGCAGAGGCATTAGAACAGGAAGGAAGCAATCACGAGGTTCATGTTGATGAAAGGCTGCGAGAGAGGGCGCTGGTGCCGCTCAATCGTATGCTGGATTTTGCGGCTACACTACGTGGATAACGAATAATAAGGCGTAACGTTACGCTTTGGGGGAAAGATGGATTTTTTTAGTGTGCAGAATATCCTGGTACATATACCAATAGGTGCAGGCGGTTATGATCTCTCATGGATCGAAGCGGTAGGCACGATCGCCGGGTTGCTGTGTATTGGCCTTGCCAGTCTGGAGAAGATCAGCAACTACTTCTTTGGCCTGATCAACGTCACCTTGTTTGGCATTATTTTCTTTCAGATTCAGCTGTATGCCAGCCTGCTATTACAGGTGTTTTTCTTTGCCGCGAATATTTACGGCTGGTATGCGTGGTCGCGACAAACCAGTCAGAACGAGGCGGAGTTGAAAATTCGCTGGTTGCCATTGCCGAAGGCGCTAAGCTGGTTAGCGGTTTGCGTTGTTTCGATTGGTCTGATGACAGTATTTATCAATCCGGTGTTTGCATTTTTGACCCGCGTGGCAGTCATGATCATGCAAGCATTAGGATTACAGGTTGCGATGCCTGAACTACAGCCGGACGCTTTCCCGTTCTGGGATTCATGCATGATGGTGTTATCTATCGTGGCAATGATTCTGATGACGCGTAAGTATGTGGAAAACTGGCTGTTGTGGGTGATTATTAACGTGATTAGCGTCGTTATTTTTGCACTTCAGGGCGTTTACGCCATGTCTCTGGAGTACATCATCCTGACCTTTATTGCCCTCAACGGCAGCCGGATGTGGATCAACAGCGCACGCGAAAGAGGTTCACGCGCGCTGTCCCATTAATGGTGATGATGTGAATGGCCAGACACCCCTTCATTCAGGTGGCAGTCTGGCCCATGACAAGGTTGATATTCCATCTGAATAGTGGCGTGCTCAATCTGATAGTGATCCATCAGGTAGTGTTGGATCTGATCTAACAAGGCATCGTGATCGTGTGGCGGGATCACCTGCACATGCAGCGTCATCACCGGCTTCTCGCCTACCATCCATACATGCACATGGTGCACATTGCGGACTTCCGGGATTTCCCGGCACATACGACGCTTCAGTTCGGCGATATCCAGCGATACCGGTGCACCTTCAAGTAATTCATTCACGCTATCTTTCAACAGTCGCCACGCGCTACGCAGAACCAGAAGCGACACCAGTATTGAGAGAATGGGGTCAGCAGGTGTCCAGCCGGTCCAGATAATAATCAACGCGGCAATAATAGCCCCAACCGAACCCAGCAGGTCCCCGAGCACATGCAGTGCCGCTGCTCGCACGTTGAGGTTTTTCTCTTCGCTGCCGTGATGAAGTAACCAGAAAGAAAGTATATTTGCCAGCAGCCCAGCCACGGCAATTGCCATCATCATGCCGCCCTCGACCGGACGCGGAGTGCGGAAGCGTTCTATCGCCTCCCAGACAATCAAAATAGTAATCACCACCAGGGCGATGGCATTCACAAACGCCGCGAGCGTGGTCAATCTTAGCCAACCGAAAGTGTGGCGAATGGTGGGAGGACGACGGGAAAATTGCACTGCGAGTAGGGCGAAAAGCAGGGCGGCAGTATCGGTCAACATATGACCCGCATCGGCCAGCAATGCCAGAGAACCGGAAAGAAAACCACCAATGACTTCTACGAGCATAAACCCGGCAGTCACGCCGAAAGCATATAACAAGCGACGAGCATTATTATCTTCTGGCAGGTGTGAGGAAGTGTGTGAGTGTGAGTGCGCCATGACGAGTCATCCCTTAATTATTCTCACTTAACTTTATGACATCATACTGCTTTTAGAAGGGAAAAATTAAAAGGGAGAGACTCCGCTCTCCCATTATTGGCTATTTCGCAGGGTTACTGCGTGGTACCGTCGGTTTTGGTATCGACATCATTGTTGATGCCATCACCGGTTTGGACTTTTTTATTGATATCCGGGCAGCGACCATCTTTGCACATGGTGTTCTTGTGCTCTTCATCTTTGGTCATGCCGTCGTTGTTCATTGAAGAACCATCCGGATGCAGCATTGTGCCTCCAGAACCGGTATTTACCCCGTTATTGTCGACGTTATTTGGCGCGACATTTTCACGGGCGTCAGGGGCTACCTGGCCCGCATCAGCTGCGGCGTTTGCCTGGCCGTTATTGCTTTGCGCTCCGCTATCGGCAGCCAGTGCGGCACCGCTGGCAAGGCTTAGAGTGGCAGTCAAAAATAGTGTGGCCAGTTTTGTCATTTTCATAGGATGCTCCTGTTATGGTCGTTATGTCGGATAACCTCTTCCAACAGTGCATTTGCAGGTGAATATAAGGCAATGGTTTAAGATTTCAGCCAGGCAAAGATACCCAGCAGAGAATCTTGAAATAATTAACAAACAAAGGAGTTACAGTTAGAAATTGTAGGAGAGATCTCGTTTTTCGCGACAATCTGGCGTTTTTCTTGCTAATTCCAGGATTAATCCGTTCATAGTGTAAAACCCCGTTTACACATTCTGACGGAAGATATAGATTGGAAGTATTGCATTCACTAAGATAAGTATGGCAACACTGGAACAGACATGAATTATCAGAACGACGATTTACGCATCAAAGAAATCAAAGAGTTACTTCCTCCTGTCGCATTGCTGGAAAAATTCCCCGCTACTGAAAATGCCGCGAATACGGTCGCCCATGCCCGAAAAGCGATCCATAAGATCCTGAAAGGTAATGATGATCGCCTGTTGGTGGTGATTGGTCCGTGCTCAATTCATGATCCTGTCGCGGCGAAAGAGTATGCCACTCGCTTGCTGACGCTGCGTGAAGAGTTGCAAGATGAGCTGGAAATCGTGATGCGCGTCTATTTTGAAAAGCCGCGTACTACGGTGGGCTGGAAAGGGCTGATTAACGATCCGCATATGGATAACAGCTTCCAGATCAACGATGGTCTGCGTATTGCCCGCAAATTGCTGCTCGATATTAACGACAGCGGTCTGCCAGCGGCGGGTGAATTCCTGGATATGATCACCCCACAATATCTCGCTGACCTGATGAGCTGGGGCGCAATTGGCGCACGTACCACCGAATCGCAGGTGCACCGCGAACTGGCATCAGGGCTTTCTTGTCCGGTCGGCTTCAAAAATGGCACCGACGGTACGATTAAAGTGGCTATCGATGCCATTAATGCCGCCGGTGCGCCGCACTGCTTCCTGTCCGTAACGAAATGGGGGCATTCGGCGATTGTGAATACCAGCGGTAACGGCGATTGCCATATCATTCTGCGCGGCGGTAAAGAGCCTAACTACAGCGCGAAGCACGTTGCTGAAGTGAAAGAAGGGCTGAACAAAGCAGGCCTGCCAGCACAGGTGATGATCGATTTCAGCCATGCTAACTCGTCAAAACAATTCAAAAAGCAGATGGATGTTTGTGCTGACGTTTGCCAGCAGATTGCCGGTGGCGAAAAGGCTATTATTGGCGTGATGGTGGAAAGCCATCTGGTGGAAGGCAATCAGAGCCTCGAGAGTGGGGAACCGCTGGCCTATGGTAAGAGCATCACCGATGCCTGCATTGGCTGGGATGATACCGATGCTCTGTTACGTCAACTGGCGAATGCAGTAAAAGCGCGTCGCGGGTAATTTATAGTCGAATCGCCATGACTGTACGTTTGCAGCCCTGATAAGACGCGCAGCGTAGCATCAGGCAATGTGCTCCATTGTTAGCAACGACAAACAAAAAAGCCGACTCACTTGCAGTCGGCTTTCTCATTTTTAAACGAATGACGTTTACTTCGCTTTACCCTGGTTCGCAACGGCTGCTGCTTTCGCCGCGATCTCGTCAGCATTACCCAGATAATAGCGTTTCAGCGGTTTGAAGTTCTCGTCAAACTCATAAACCAGCGGCACGCCGGTCGGGATATTCAGCTCAAGAATCTCTTCTTCGCTCATGTTATCAAGATATTTCACCAGCGCACGTAACGAGTTACCGTGTGCAGCGATGATTACGCGCTCACCGCTCTTCATACGCGGCAGAATGGTTTCATTCCAGTAAGGGATCACGCGGTCAATGGTCAGCGCCAGGCTTTCCGTCAGCGGCAGTTCTTTCTCGCTCAGCTTCGCGTAACGTGGATCGTGACCCGGATAACGCTCATCATCTTTAGTCAGTTCCGGCGGAGTCACTGCAAAACCACGACGCCACTGTTTCACCTGCTCGTCGCCATACTTTTCAGCGGTTTCTGCTTTGTTCAGACCCTGCAACGCACCGTAGTGACGTTCGTTCAGTTTCCAGGATTTCTCAACGGGCAGCCATGCCTGATCCAGTTCGTCCAGCACATTCCACAGGGTATGGATAGCGCGTTTCAGCACAGAGGTGTAAGCAAAGTCAAAGCTGTAACCTTCCTCTTTCAGCAGCTTACCTGCTGCTTTTGCTTCGCTTACGCCTTTCTCAGACAGATCCACGTCGTACCAACCGGTGAAACGGTTTTCTTTGTTCCACTGACTTTCGCCATGACGAACCAGAACCAGCTTAGTTACAGCCATATACTTACTCCTCAAATCATCTTTTAATGATAATAATTCTCATTATATTGCCGTGACGAAGCAACAGCAATGCTTACGCATAACCATAGCGAAAATAGTGTCGCAGTGTAAGGTTGTTGTGAATATTGAGTTGCAAATATGTCGGTGTTTGCTGGTGATTTGAACAATATGAAGATAAAGCCCTCATGACGAGGGCTTAACATTACTGAGCAATAAACTGATATTCCGTCAGGCTGGAATACTCTTCGCCAGGACGCAGGAAACAGTCCGGTTGCGGCCATTCAGGGTGGTTCGGGCTGTCCGGCAGAAACTCGCTTTCCAACGCCAGCCCTTGCCAGTCGGTGTAAGGTTCGGTTCCCCGCGACGGTGTGCCGCCGAGGTAGTTGCCGGAGTAGAATTGCAGAGCCGGAGCGGTGGTGTAGACCTTCAGCTGCAATTTTTCATCTGCTGACCAGACATGCGCCGCCACTTTCTTGCCATCGCCTTTGGCCTGTAACAAGAACGCGTGATCGTAACCTTTCACTTTGCGCTGATCGTCGTCGGCAAGAAACTCACTGGCGATGATTTTGGCGCTGCGGAAATCAAAAGACGTTCCGGCGACAGATTTCAGGCCGTCGTGGGGAATGCCGCCTTCATCAACCGGCAGATATTCGTCCGCCAGAATCTGCAACTTGTGATTGCGCACGTCAGACTGCTCGCCGTCAAGATTGAAATAGACGTGATTAGTCATATTCACCGGGCAAGGTTTATCAACTGTGGCGCGATAAGTAATAGAGATACGGTTATCGTCGGTCAGACGATATTGTACCGTCGCTCCGAGATTACCCGGGAAGCCCTGATCGCCATCATCTGAACTCAGGGCAAACAGCACCTGACGATCGTTCTGGTTCACAATCTGCCAGCGACGTTTGTCGAACCCTTCCGGGCCGCCGTGCAGCTGGTTAACGCCCTGACTTGGTGAAAGCGTCACGGTTTCACCGTCAAAGGTATAACGGCTATTGGCGATACGGTTGGCATAACGACCAATAGAGGCCCCCAGAAATGCGGCCTGATCCTGATAGCATTCCGGGCTGGCACAGCCGAGCAGCGCCTCGCGGACGCTGCCATCGGAAAACGGAATACGGGCGGAAAGTAAAGTCGCACCCCAGTCCATCAGCGTGACTACCATCCCTGCGTTGTTACGCAAAGTTAACAGTCGGTACGGCTGACCATCGGGTGCCAGTGCGGGAGTTTCGTTCAGCACTGTCCTGCTCCTTGTGATGGTTTACAAACGTAAAAAGTCTCTTTAATACCTGTTTTTTCTTCATATTGTTCAGCGACAGCTTGCTGTACGGCAGGCACCAGCTCTTCCGGGATCAGCGCGACGATACAGCCGCCAAATCCGCCGCCGGTCATGCGTACGCCACCTTTGTCGCCAATCACAGCTTTGACGATTTCTACCAGAGTGTCAATTTGCGGCACGGTGATTTCGAAATCATCGCGCATAGAGGCATGAGACTCCGCCATCAACTCGCCCATACGTTTCAGGTCGCCTTGCTCCAGTGCGCTGGCAGCTTCAACGGTGCGGGCGTTTTCAGTCAGGATATGACGCACGCGTTTCGCCACGATTGGGTCCAGTTCATGCGCAACAGCGTTGAACTCTTCAATGGTGACATCGCGCAGCGCTGGCTGCTGGAAGAAACGCGCACCAGTTTCGCACTGTTCACGACGGGTGTTGTATTCGCTGCCAACCAGGGTACGTTTGAAGTTACTGTTAATGATGACGACAGCCACACCTTTCGGCATGGAAACTGCTTTAGTCCCCAGTGAGCGGCAGTCAATCAGCAAGGCATGATCTTTCTTGCCGAGTGCGGAAATTAGCTGATCCATGATCCCGCAGTTACAGCCAACAAACTGGTTTTCTGCTTCCTGACCGTTAAGCGCGATTTGTGCGCCGTCCAGCGGCAAATGATAAAGCTGCTGCAATACGGTTCCGACCGCGACTTCCAGTGAAGCGGAAGAACTTAACCCGGCACCCTGCGGCACATTGCCGCTGATCACCATGTCCACGCCGCCGAAGCTGTTGTTACGCAGTTGCAGATGTTTCACCACGCCACGAACGTAGTTAGCCCATTGATAGTTTTCATGCGCGACAATGGTCGCATCGAGGGAAAACTCGTCGAGCTGATTTTCATAATCGGCTGCCATCACGCGAACTTTACGGTCATCGCGTGGTGCACAACTGATCACGGTTTGATAATCAATCGCGCAGGGCAGAACGAAACCGTCGTTGTAGTCGGTGTGTTCACCAATCAAATTCACGCGGCCAGGCGCCTGAATGGTGTGAGTGGCAGGGTAGCCAAATGCGTTGGCAAACAGAGATTGTGTTTTTTCTTTCAGACTCATTTCTTACACTCCGGATTCGCGAAAATGGATATCGCTGACTGCGCGCAAACGCTCTGCGGCCTGTTCTGCGGTCAGGTCTCGCTGGGTTTCTGCCAGCATTTCATAACCAACCATAAATTTACGTACGGTGGCAGAGCGCAACAGAGGCGGATAAAAGTGCGCGTGCAGCTGCCAGTGTTGATTCTCTTCGCCATTAAATGGCGCGCCGTGCCAGCCCATAGAGTAGGGGAAGGAGCACTGGAAGAGGTTGTCATAACGACTGGTCAGCTTTTTCAACGCCAGTGCCAAATCGCTGCGCTGGGCGTCGGTCAAATCGGTGATCCGTAAAACGTGGGCTTTGGGCAGCAGTAGCGTTTCGAACGGCCAGGCAGCCCAGTAAGGTACAACGGCTAACCAGTGTTCGGTTTCGACAACGGTACGGCTACCGTCTGCCAGCTCGCGCTGAACATAATCCACCAGCATTGGCGATTTCTGTTCGGCGAAATATTCTTTTTGCAGACGGTCTTCGCGCTCAGCTTCGTTAGGCAGGAAGCTATTTGCCCAAATCTGTCCGTGCGGATGCGGGTTAGAGCAGCCCATCGCCGCGCCTTTGTTTTCAAAGACCTGCACCCATGGGTACGTTTTCCCCAGTTCTGCGGTTTGCTCCTGCCAGGTTTTGACGATTTCCGTCAATGCCGCAACGCTGAGTTCTGGCAACGTTTTGCTGTGATCCGGTGAAAAGCAGATCACCCGACTGGTGCCACGCGCGCTCTGGCAACGCATCAGCGGATCGTGACTTTCCGGCGCATCTGGTGTGTCAGACATCAAAGCCGCAAAGTCATTAGTGAAAACGTAAGTCCCGGTGTAATCGGGGTTTTTATCGCCTGTCACCCGCACATTACCTGCGCAGAGGAAGCAATCTGGATCATGAGCAGGTAACACCTGTTTGGCTGGCGTTTCCTGCGCCCCCTGCCAGGGGCGCTTAGCGCGGTGCGGTGAAACCAGAATCCATTGCCCGGTGAGCGGGTTGTAGCGGCGATGTGGATGATCAACGGGATTAAATTGCGTCATGGTCGTTCCTTAATCGGGATATCCCTGTGGATGGCGTGACTGCCAGTGCCAGGTGTCCTGCGCCATTTCATCGAGTGTGCGCGTTACGCGCCAGTTCAGTTCACGGTCGGCTTTGCTGGCGTCCGCCCAGTAGGCCGGAAGGTCGCCCTCGCGACGCGGTGCAAAATGATAATTAACCGGTTTGCCGCAGGCTTTGCTGAAGGCATTAACCACGTCCAGCACGCTGCTGCCTACACCAGCGCCGAGGTTATAGATGTGTACGCCTGGCTTGTTCGCCAGTTTTTCCATCGCCACGACGTGACCGTCCGCCAGATCCATTACGTGGATGTAATCGCGTACGCCAGTACCGTCTTCGGTCGGATAATCGTTACCAAAAATCGCCAGCGAGTCGCGACGGCCTACAGCAACCTGGGCGATGTATGGCATCAGGTTATTCGGAATGCCTTGCGGATCTTCGCCCATATCGCCCGACGGATGCGCGCCAACCGGGTTGAAGTAGCGCAGCAGGGCAATGCTCCAGTCCGGCTGGGCTTTTTGCAGATCGGTGAGGATCTGTTCCACCATCAGTTTGCTTTTGCCGTAAGGGCTTTGCGGTGTGCCGGTCGGGAAGCTTTCAACGTATGGAATTTTGGGCTGATCGCCATAGACGGTGGCGGAGGAGCTAAAAATAAAGTTTTTGACGTTCGCGGCGCGCATGGCGCTAATCAGGCGCAGGGTACCGTTGACATTGTTGTCGTAATATTCAAGCGGTTTTTGTACCGATTCGCCAACGGCTTTCAGCCCGGCGAAGTGGATCACAGTGTCGATAGCGTGATCGTGCAGGATCTCGGTCATCAACGCTTCGTTACGGATATCGCCTTCAACAAACGTTGGATGTTTGCCGCCTAAACGCTCGATAACAGGCAGTACGCTGCGCTTACTGTTACAGAGGTTATCAAGAATGATGACATCATGACCGTTTTGCAGTAATTGCACACAGGTATGACTTCCAATGTAACCGCTACCACCGGTAACCAGAACTCTCATAATTCGCTCCATTAGGCTTATGGTATGAAATAACCATAGCATAACAAAGATGCGAAAAGTGTGACATGGAATAAATTAGTGGAATCGTTTACACAAGAATTTAGCCGTTTTTTATGCGCCATTAATGGATTATAAAACAGAGGGTTTATGAATGATTGAGCTTTTTATCTGAAAAAAGTCGCGGTTTCATGCCTGGATGCGTCGAACTGTAGGCCGGAGAGGGCGCTTAGGCCGCCTCCGGTACAGTCAGCATTACCGACTCAGTTTATTTTTGTCAGCGCATAGCGATAAAAGTCACCGTCCGGCACGAACTCAAGACGATGGGTAATACAGGCAGGCGCATCTTCAGCATGGTGCGAAACAAACAACAATTGCGTTTCACCTTCGCTAATCAGCACATCAACAAACCGGCGGATAAGCTGGCGATTGAGCGGATCAAGCCCCTGTAGTGGTTCATCGAGAATAAGCAACGTCGGATGTTTCACCAGCGCGCGGACGATCAGCGCCAGACGCTGCTGTCCCCAGGAAAGACTATGGAACGGAGCGTCAGCCGTGCGTTTATCAATGCCGAGAATATCCAGCCACTGCTGCACCAGTTTTTGCTGGCGATCCGAAACGGCCTGATAAATGCCAATCGAATCAAAATAGCCAGAAAGGATCACATTACGCACGGTAGTGCTGACCCGGTAATCCAGATGCAAACTACTGCTGACGTAACCGATATGCTTTTTGATATCCCAGATGGTTTCGCCGCTGCCGCGACGTCGTCCGAAAAGCGTCAAATCGTTGCTGTAACCTTGCGGATGATCGCCAGTAATCAGGCTTAATAACGTCGATTTTCCCGCGCCATTTGGCCCGACAATTTGCCAGTGCTCGCCTGGATTCACCTGCCAGCTAAGGTTATTAAGAATGGGGCGATCGTTATAAGAAACCACGCCGTTGTTCAGCACAATGCGCGGTTCGTTGGCGGGTAAGGCGTGACGTGCTGAAGGTTCATCCGGCTCCGGCAGTTGCACACCTTCAAGCTGTTCGCTATGTGCCAGTTGCGCGACGAGTGCTTGCTGGAGCAGTTCCTCTTTAGCGCCCGTTTCCGCTAACGTACAATCCGCCAGCACGCCAGCAAACTGGACAAATTCCGGGATCTCATCGAAGCGATTGAGCACCAGTACCAGAGTAATACCGGACTGATGTAACGAGGCGAGTAGCTCAGCCAGCTGCTGACGTGAGGCAACATCCAGGCCATCGAACGGCTCATCAAGAATCAACAAGTCAGGCTCCGACATCAGCGCCTGACACAGCAGGGTTTTTCGCGTCTCGCCAGTGGAAAGGTATTTAAAGCGTCGGTCGAGGAGGGCGGTAATACCGAACTGCTGCGCCAGTTGCATGCAACGCGGTGCATCCTTTACTTCATCCTGAATGATTTCAGCCGTGGTACGCCCGGTGTCATCTTCGCCAGGGCCGAGCATATCGGTGTTATTCCGCTGCCATTCGTCGCTGACGAGCTTTTGCAATTGCTCGAAGGAGAGACGAGTGATGTGGGAAAACTGGCTTTGCCGTTCACCTTTCAAAAGCGGAAGTTCCCCCGCCTGCGCGCGGGCCAGCGCCGATTTCCCGCTTCCATTCGAACCGACAAACGCCCAACTATCACCCGCGTTTAACGTTAGCTGAGGCAATTGCAGCGTTTTTGTGTCGCTAAGACGAAACGTGCCTTGCAAAATTTGCAACGATGACATTTTATATCCCATTTTGTGCAGCGATTACTGACAGGGATACGTGTTTCATAACAAATTGTCAACACGCTTAGCACAGCGTGGCGATAATCACGCTGTCGGCATTAAAGTAGGCCGTGACATTCTGTCCTTGCTGAAGAGAAGTCGCTTCATTTACCGGCACTGTGGCGCACAGTGTTTGCCCGTCGGGTAGCGCCATTAATACTTCGCACTGCTCTGCGCCGCGCTCAATATGGCTAATAATACCCGGTAATTGGTTGTCGGCGTTTTGTGCGACCGCTTCGTCCTGAGTAATGCCTACCCACGGCGCTTTTAGTAATATCAACACTTCTTTGCCTTCATCCAGCCCCAGACGCGCGCCGCTTTGTGCGGTAATTGCGACTTTCAGGCGTGTTTTTCCGTCAGCCAGTAAGACATCAACATGCTGTTGAACGTCATCATGATCGCGGGCGGTGATGGTGCCAAACCATTGGTTACGGGCGCTGGTTTGCAGTGAAAAACGTGAGATCGCGGCCAGCAGGCTGTTCAGCGGCAGGGCGTCATCGTCACTTAACACATCAAAGGCTTTTTGCTGGATTTGCGCCAGTAAGTCATAGAGCTGAATCAGTCGCTGACCATAGCGGGTCAGTACTGCGCCGCCTCCACCTTTACCGCCTGTTGCGCGCTCAACCAGAATATGCTCACTTAACTGATTCATCTCGTTAATGGCATCCCATGCGCTTTTATAGCTGATACCGGCATCTTTCGCTCCCTGGCTAATGGAACCGGAAAGCGCAATGTGTTTTAGTAGCGAAATGCGGCGCGGGTCGGCGAATAATTTTTGTTGGAGCTTAAGGGTGAGAAGGATTTCGGCCTGCATAACAATATCCTGGAAAAAGTCTTATTGTGACGGAAAACGAACGCCACGCAAAGCTGACCGCACAAAAGGGGAGTGCTTTTCTTTGCTTAGCGGTTAGAATAGTCTCATGACTATATCTGGAGTTGACCATGTTAGAGTTATTAAAAAGTCTGGTATTCGCCGTAATCATGGTACCTGTCGTGATGGCCATCATCCTGGGTCTGATTTACGGTCTTGGTGAAGTATTCAACATCTTTTCTGGTGTTGGTAAAAAAGACCAGCCCGGACAAAATCATTGAATCCCTGAATGCCCGCTTAGTCGGGCATTTCTTTTTCTCAACCTCCTGCTTTTCCTGCCGATATTTTTTCTCATCTACCTCACAAAGGTTAGCAATAACTGCTGGGAAAATTCTGAGTTAGCCGTTATATTGTCGCCTACATAACGTTAGATTAAGGGGTTACCAATGGCTCGTAAATGGTTGAACTTGTTTGCCGGGGCGGCACTCTCTTTCGCTGTTGCTGGCAATGCACTGGCAGATGAAGGGAAAATCACGGTGTTCGCCGCCGCATCACTGACTAACGCAATGCAGGACATTGCTACGCAGTATAAAAAAGAGAAAGGCGTGGATGTGGTTTCTTCTTTCGCTTCGTCATCTACTTTGGCCCGTCAGATTGAAGCGGGTGCGCCTGCGGATCTGTTTATTTCTGCCGATCAGAAATGGATGGATTATGCGGTTGATAAAAAAGCGATCGATACGGCTTCGCGCCAGACACTGCTCGGCAATAGCCTGGTCGTTGTAGCACCGAAAGCCAGCGAGCAGAAAGATTTCACCATCGACAGCAAAACCAACTGGACTTCGCTGCTGAATGGCGGTCGTCTGGCGGTTGGCGATCCGGAACATGTTCCCGCTGGCATTTATGCAAAAGAAGCACTGCAAAAACTGGGCGCATGGGATACGCTCTCCCCGAAACTGGCTCCGGCGGAAGATGTTCGTGGCGCGCTGGCGTTGGTCGAACGCAATGAAGCGCCGCTGGGTATTGTTTACGGTTCTGACGCAGTTGCCAGCAAAGGGGTAAAAGTGGTTGCCACCTTCCCGGAAGATTCACATAAAAAAGTGGAATATCCGGTTGCTGTTGTGGAAGGGCATAACAATGCGACAGTGAAAGCATTTTATGATTATTTGAAAGGGCCGCAGGCTGCGGAAATCTTTAAACGTTACGGATTTACAACCAAGTAATGATACTGACTGATCCAGAATGGCAGGCAGTTTTATTAAGCCTGAAAGTTTCTTCCCTGGCTGTGCTGTTTAGCCTGCCGTTTGGGATCTTTTTTGCCTGGTTACTGGTGCGTTGCACGTTTCCGGGCAAAGCTCTGCTCGACAGCGTACTGCATCTACCGCTGGTGTTACCGCCCGTGGTCGTCGGTTACTTATTATTAGTTTCGATGGGACGGCGCGGATTTATCGGTGAACGTCTGTATGACTGGTTTGGCATTACCTTCGCCTTTAGCTGGCGCGGCGCGGTTCTCGCTGCCGCCGTTATGTCGTTTCCGCTGATGGTGCGGGCAATTCGTCTGGCGCTGGAAGGTGTTGATATCAAACTGGAACAGGCCGCAAGAACACTGGGTGCCGGGCGCTGGCGCGTTTTCTTTACTATCACGTTACCGCTGACCTTACCGGGCATTATTGTTGGTACGGTACTGGCTTTTGCTCGTTCTCTCGGTGAGTTTGGTGCAACCATCACCTTTGTGTCGAACATTCCTGGTGAAACGCGAACCATTCCTTCTGCCATGTATACCCTGATCCAGACCCCCGGCGGGGAAAGTGGCGCGGCGAGACTGTGCATTATTTCTATTGCGCTGGCGATGATCTCCCTGTTGATTTCAGAATGGCTGGCCAGAATCAGCCGTGAACGGGCAGGGCGCTAATCATGCTGGAACTGAATTTTTCCCAGACGTTGGGCAACCATTGCCTGACCATTGATGAAACGCTGCCCGCCAATGGCATAACTGCTATCTTTGGCGTCTCCGGTGCCGGAAAAACTTCGCTGATTAACGCCATCAGTGGACTGACACGTCCGCAAAAAGGGCGGATTGTCCTCAATGGTCGGGTACTAAATGATGCCGAAAAAGGTATCTGCCTGTCGCCGGAAAAGCGTCGCGTTGGCTATGTTTTTCAGGATGCGCGGCTGTTCCCGCATTACAAAGTGCGTGGCAATCTGCGCTACGGCATGGCGAAAAGCATGGTCAATCAGTTCGATAAGCTGGTGGCGCTTTTAGGCATTGAACCGTTGCTTGAACGTTTACCAGGCAGCCTGTCCGGAGGCGAAAAACAGCGCGTGGCGATTGGTCGGGCTTTGCTGACAGCACCGGAATTGCTGTTGCTGGATGAACCGCTGGCGTCACTGGATATTCCGCGTAAACGCGAACTGTTGCCTTATCTGCAACGTCTGACGCGGGAAATCAACATTCCGATGTTGTATGTCAGCCATTCGCTGGATGAAATCCTCCATCTGGCAGACAGAGTGATGGTACTGGAAAACGGTCAGGTGAAAGCCTTTGGCGCGCTGGAAGAAGTCTGGGGTAGTAGCGTGATGAATCCGTGGCTACCGAAAGAGCAACAAAGTAGCATTCTGAAAGTGACAGTACTTGAGCATCATCCGCATTACGCGATGACCGCGCTGGCGCTGGGCGATCAGCATTTGTGGGTCAATAAGCTGGACGAACCGCTGCAAGCTGCGCTACGCATCCGCATTCAGGCTTCCGATGTCTCGCTGGTTTTACAACCGCCACAGCAAACCAGCATTCGTAACGTATTGCGGGCAAAAGTTGTTAATAGTTATGACGACAACGGCCAGGTGGAAGTGGAGCTGGAAGTCGGCGGTAAAACGCTGTGGGCGCGTATCAGCCCGTGGGCCAGGGATGAACTGGCGATCAAACCTGGCCTGTGGCTGTATGCGCAAATTAAAAGTGTGTCGATAACCGCCTGATTAAATCAGGTGGCTATAAATGAACTGGGCAATGCTGTCGGTGGTGTTATCACCAATCACAATGTTGGCGCGCGCTTTTACTGCGTCATCGGCGTTGCCCATCGCCACGCCTGTACCAGCGGCTTCCAGCATACTAATATCATTGAAGTTATCGCCGAAGGCCACGACGTTTTCCATCGACCAGCCTTGCGCCTCAACCCATTTCGTCAAACGTTTACCTTTGCTGTTGCCGCCGCGTGCAATATCAACCTGATCGTGCCAGGACCATTCACACTCCAGTCCCAGTTCATGTTCGACATGCTTACCAAAATTCTGCAATTGCGGCAGGTCATCGTGCGTCAGGGCGAACTTCCATACGGCGTTAACTTGTTGCGCCGTTTCAGCCAGAGAAGCGACTTGTGTGAAAGTCGGACGCTGTTCCGGCGGCAGGGTTTGCGCCCAGTTAGACGTGCGAATGACATGTCCGGTCGGGTGCTCATAAACCATCGCATCATCCACATACATCAGACCGTGAATGTGGTGTTCATTCAGCATCTCAATGAGTTGCAGGGCTTTGTTAACAGGCATTGGGTCCGCTTCCAGCACAGTTTTTGCATGATAATCATACAAATAGGTGCCATTACAGCAAATAGCAGGTGTATCCAGCGCCAGCGCCTGATAAAAAGGATGAATAGCGACGTGATGGCGACCTGTGACGATGATTAATTGATAGCCTGCTTCGCGAGCGCGGGCCAGGGCTTCTATCGATGATGGAAGCAAGGTCTTTTTCGGGGTCAATAAGGTGCCGTCTAAGTCGAGAGCAATCACGCGTGTGGTCATGGCGTATTCCAGATTAAGGTTAAGAATTTTCGTCTGCGCGAATGGTACACCGATACCACTATCGGACAAAATTCTGCGTTTTAATTCAGCATTCACCGCCAAAAGCGACTAATTTTAGCTGTTACAGTCAGTTGCTAAATGCAAAGGAGCATTCATGAAGCAAACAGTTTATATCGCCAGCCCTGAGAGCCAGCAAATTCACGTCTGGAACCTGAATCATGAAGGCGCACTGACGCTGACACAGGTTGTCGATGTGCCGGGGCAGGTGCAGCCGATGGTGGTCAGCCCGGACAAACGTTATCTCTATGTTGGTGTGCGCCCTGAGTTTCGCGTCCTGGCGTATCGTATCGCCCCGGACGATGGCGCGCTGACCTTTGCCGCAGAGTCTGCGCTGCCGGGTAGTCCGACGCATATTTCCACCGATCACCAGGGGCAGTTTGTCTTTGTCGGTTCTTACAATGCGGGTAACGTGAGCGTAACGCGTCTGGAAGATGGCCTGCCAGTGGGCGTCGTCGATGTGGTCGAGGGGCTGGACGGTTGCCATTCCGCCAATATCTCACCGGACAACCGTACGCTGTGGGTTCCGGCATTAAAGCAGGATCGCATTTGCCTGTTTACGGTCAGCGATGATGGTCATCTGGTGGCGCAGGACCCTGCGGAAGTGACTACCGTTGAAGGGGCCGGCCCGCGTCATATGGTATTCCATCCAAACGAACAATATGCGTATTGCGTCAATGAGTTAAACAGCTCAGTGGATGTCTGGGAACTGAAAGATCCGCATGGCAATATCGAATGTGTCCAGACGCTGGATATGATGCCGGAAAACTTCTCCGACACCCGTTGGGCGGCTGATATTCATATCACCCCGGATGGTCGTCATTTATACGCCTGCGACCGTACCGCCAGTCTGATTACTGTTTTCAGCGTTTCGGAAGATGGCAGCGTGTTGAGTAAAGAAGGCTTCCAGCCAACTGAAACCCAGCCGCGCGGCTTCAATGTTGATCACAGCGGCAAGTATCTGATTGCCGCCGGGCAAAAATCTCACCACATCTCGGTATACGAAATTGTTGGCGAGCAGGGGCTACTGCATGAAAAAGGCCGCTATGCGGTCGGGCAGGGACCAATGTGGGTGGTGGTTAACGCACACTAACCGCTGATTTACCCGGCGCAGTCTCTTCTGCGCCGGTGTATTAACCTATCTCCTGTAACGCATGTCTCTGGCGTTCGACGATATTGGTCCACAAATTGTCTTTATCGTCAGTCCACAAATTAATCAGCAAGGCAAAAAAGCGTTCAGCTGCCGGAGAAAGCACGGCATCTTTGCGGCGAATAATCCCCAATGTCCGACGTATAACCGGTTCCACCAGCGGGATACCAATAATCGAAGAATAGGGCGCATGGGGCATTGCCAGACCAGGAAGCGCCGAAATCCCCAGTCCCGCCTCCACCAGCCCTAATGACGTCGAAAGATGACGCACTTCGTAAAACCAGTCCAGCTTCCAGGGCTTGTCGGCTAGCTGTTGTTCTATCAATAGTCGGTTGCCGCTGGAGGAGCGTACGCCAATCATTTTGTAACCCACTAACTCCTGCCATTCTACAAGCTGCTTTTTGGCCAATGGATGGTCACGCCGACAGGCCAGCACGAACGGCTCGTTGACCAGTGGGGTAAAATCAATGGATGAATTTGTGACGTTGTTCATGTTTATGCCAAAGTCTGATTCGTTACACAGCACCGATTCCATGCAATTATTCGTGCCTTGTTCCAGAATCCGCACTTTAATATTGGGATACAGCTCATTAAATTTACCGATTGCCAGCGGTAAAAAATAAAATACTGCGGTCGGAATACACGCTAACGTCACCATACCACGATGATAAGCATTCATATCACGAATATTAAAAAGCGTTTCATCGAATTTTTTTATTAATTCCCGCGCCTCCGGGAGCAACCTTTTTCCTGCTTTTGTTAACGTAACCTTGCGAGTTGTACGCTCAAATAGTTGAATGTGTAAATCTTCCTCCATCTTTTTTATTCTTCGCGTTAATGCAGGTTGCGTAATATTGAGTAATTTAGCAGCATTGTTAAATGAACTGGACTCTGCCAGTATGACAAATGCCTTCATACTTGATAATTCATGCTTCATTATTACTCCGGAAAATGGAAGCGACGATTTTGGGTGACTGGCAGTTAAAAATTTTAACTGCATTTAGCCAACTTAAATTAATGAAAAAATGTTATTAATCGTTGAGCTAAAGTCATTAGAGATGCTTTGCCCTTAATGTAACCATATCGCAATAAGTTATGTTTTTAAATTGAGGGCATTATTATGAAAAAAATACCCTGCGTGATGATGCGAGGTGGAACCTCGAGGGGCGCGTTCCTGTTAGCGGAACATCTACCCGAAGATCAAACGCAGCGCGATAAAATATTGATGGTAATTATGGGTTCCGGTAACGATCTGGAAATTGACGGTATTGGCGGCGGTAATCCGCTGACCAGTAAAGTCGCCATTATTAGCCGCTCCAGCGATCCGCGTGCAGATGTCGATTATCTGTTTGCTCAAGTTATCGTCCATGAGCAACGTGTCGATACCACGCCTAACTGCGGCAATATGCTGTCTGGCGTTGGGGCATTCGCCATTGAAAATGGTTTGATTGCAGCGACTTCGCCAGTTACCCGCGTACGTATCCGCAACGTCAATACGGGTACGTTTATCGAAGCTGATGTGCAAACGCCAAATGGTGTTGTCGAGTACGAGGGTAGCGCCAGAATTGACGGCGTACCGGGTACTGCCGCACCGGTTGCGCTCACTTTCCTGAATGCCGCCGGAACGAAAACCGGAAAAGTCTTCCCGACGGATAATCAGATTGATTATTTTGACGATGTCCCGGTGACCTGTATCGATATGGCGATGCCAGTTGTCATTATTCCTGCTGAATATCTGGGAAAAACAGGCTATGAATTACCGGCAGAGCTGGATGCCGACAAAGCATTATTAGCCAGCATTGAATCTATCCGTCTACAAGCGGGTAAAGCAATGGGCTTAGGCGATGTCAGTAATATGGTTATCCCTAAACCTGTACTTATTTCTCCAGCGCAGAAAGGCGGGGCAATTAATGTGCGTTATTTTATGCCGCATTCTTGCCATCGCGCTTTGGCGATAACCGGTGCTATTGCTATTTCCTGTAGTTGTGCATTGGAAGGCACCGTCACCCGACAAATCGTCCCTTCTGTAGGATACGGCAATATCAATATTGAACACCCCAGTGGTGCGCTCGACGTTCATTTAAGTAATGAAGGTCAGGATGCCACGACGTTACGCGCATCTGTTATTCGGACGACAAGAAAAATATTTTCCGGTGAAGTTTATCTTCCCTGAAAAATTTTGTTGTCGTGATAATGACAATCAATAAAGGAATTCTGTATGAGTCATACAGAAAGAACAGGATATTAAATGAATAAAAAATCGTTATGGAAGCTAATTCTGATATTAGCGATCCCATGTATTATTGGCTTTATGCCAGCTCCGGCAGGATTAAGCGAACTGGCGTGGGTGCTTTTTGGTATTTACCTGGCGGCCATTGTGGGGCTGGTTATCAAGCCTTTCCCGGAACCTGTCGTACTGTTAATTGCCGTCGCCGCATCGATGGTAGTGGTGGGTAACTTATCAGGTGGGGAATTTAAAACCACCGCCGTATTAAGCGGTTACTCTTCCGGTACCACCTGGCTGGTGTTTTCTGCGTTTACTTTAAGCGCCGCGTTTGTAACCACAGGCTTAGGTAAACGTATTGCCTATCTGCTGATTGGTAAAATTGGTAGCACTACCCTGGGTCTGGGTTACGTTACGGTATTTCTCGATCTGGTACTGGCTCCGGCAACACCGTCTAACACCGCGCGTGCGGGCGGCATCGTGTTACCGATCATCAACAGCGTGGCAGTGGCTTTGGGATCAGAACCGGAAAAAAGTCCGCGTCGTGTTGGACATTACCTGATGATGTCCATTTACATGGTCACTAAAACCACCAGCTATATGTTCTTTACCGCAATGGCGGGGAACATTCTGGCGCTGAAAATGATCAACGACATTCTGCACCTGCAAATTAGCTGGGGTGGATGGGCGCTAGCCGCCGGATTGCCGGGCATCATTATGCTGCTGGTCACCCCGCTGGTGATTTACACCATGTATCCACCAGAAATTAAGAAGGTGGATAACAAAACCATCGCTAAAGCGGGCCTTGCCGAACTGGGACCGATGAAAATCCGCGAAAAAATGCTGCTCGGTGTCTTTGTGCTGGCGCTGCTGGGCTGGATTTTCAGTAAGTCTCTGGGGGTTGATGAATCCACCGTGGCAATCGTTGTTATGGCAACTATGCTGCTGCTGGGTATCGTTACCTGGGAAGACGTGGTTAAAAATAAAGGCGGCTGGAATACCTTAATCTGGTACGGCGGTATTATCGGCTTAAGCTCCTTATTATCGAAAGTTAAATTCTTCGAATGGTTAGCTGAAGTCTTTAAAAATAACCTGGCATTTGATGGTCACGGTAACGTTGCTTTCTTCGTTATTATTTTCCTCAGCATCATCGTGCGTTATTTCTTCGCTTCTGGTAGTGCCTATATCGTTGCCATGTTACCGGTATTTGCCATGCTGGCGAATGTCTCCGGCGCACCGTTAATGTTAACCGCGCTGGCACTGTTGTTCTCTAACTCCTATGGCGGCATGGTTACTCACTATGGCGGCGCGGCAGGTCCGGTCATCTTTGGCGTGGGTTACAACGATATTAAATCCTGGTGGTTGGTCGGTGCGGTACTGACGATATTAACCTTCCTGGTGCATATCACCCTCGGCGTGTGGTGGTGGAATATGCTGATCGGCTGGAACATGCTGTAAATATACTCGTCATACTTCAAGTTGCATGTGCTGCGTCTGCGTTCGCTCACCCCAGTCACTTACTTATGTAAGCTCCTGGGGATTCACTCGCTTGTCGCCTTCCTGCAACTCGAATTATTTAGAGTATATCCATTTATTATCTTTCTGCGCACTTCACGGTGCGCAGATATCTGGAGCATTTGATGATCAAGTTATCTGAAAAAGGCGTGTTTCTCGCCAGCAATAACGAAATAATTGCCGAAGAACATTTCACCGGCGAAATAAAAAAAGAAGAAGCAAAAAAAGGCACTATTGCCTGGTCTATTCTCTCTTCTCATAATACGTCCGGAAATATGGATAAACTTAAAATTAAGTTTGATTCATTAGCCTCTCACGATATTACCTTTGTTGGTATTGTACAGACCGCTAAAGCGTCCGGTATGGAACGTTTCCCGCTGCCGTATGTGCTGACCAACTGCCATAACTCACTCTGTGCTGTGGGCGGCACCATTAACGGTGATGACCATGTTTTTGGTTTATCGGCGGCCCAGCGTTATGGCGGTATTTTTGTGCCACCGCATATTGCGGTCATCCATCAATATATGCGTGAAATGATGGCGGGCGGCGGCAAAATGATCCTCGGGTCAGACAGCCATACCCGTTACGGTGCGTTAGGGACAATGGCGGTTGGCGAGGGCGGCGGCGAGTTGGTAAAACAGCTGCTTAATGACACCTGGGATATCGACTATCCGGGCGTGGTTGCGGTGCATCTGACCGGAAAACCTGCGCCGTATGTGGGGCCGCAGGATGTGGCGCTGGCTATCATCGGTGCCGTGTTCAAAAACGGTTACGTCAAAAACAAAGTGATGGAGTTCGTAGGTCCCGGTGTTGCAGCGCTCTCTACCGATTTCCGTAACAGCGTTGACGTGATGACCACTGAAACGACCTGTTTAAGTTCTGTCTGGCAAACCGATGAAGAAGTCCATAACTGGCTGGCGCTGCACGGTCGCGGCCAGGATTACTGCCAACTTAACCCTCAACCAATGGCGTACTACGATGGCTGCATCAGCGTTGATTTAAGCGCCATCAAACCAATGATTGCGCTGCCATTCCACCCGAGCAACGTGTATGAAATCGACACGCTGAACCAGAACCTGACCGACATTCTGCGTGAGATTGAAATTGAGTCCGAACGCGTGGCGCACGGTAAAGCCAAACTCTCGCTGCTGGATAAAGTGGAAAATGGTCGCCTGAAAGTGCAGCAGGGGATTATCGCGGGCTGTTCTGGCGGTAACTACGAAAACGTCATCGCGGCGGCGAATGCGCTGCGCGGTCAATCCTGCGGCAACGATACCTTCTCATTGGCGGTTTACCCGTCATCACAGCCGGTGTTTATGGATCTCGCCAAAAAAGGTGTGGTAGCAGATTTGATTGGCGCAGGCGCAATCATCAGAACCGCGTTCTGCGGCCCATGCTTTGGTGCGGGCGATACGCCAATCAACAACGGTTTGAGTATTCGCCACACCACGCGTAACTTCCCGAACCGCGAAGGCTCTAAGCCAGCTAATGGGCAGATGTCAGCGGTGGCGTTGATGGACGCTCGTTCTATCGCTGCAACTGCGGCAAACGGTGGCTATTTAACCTCTGCCAGCGAACTCGATTGCTGGGACAACGTGCCGGAGTACGCCTTCGATGTAACGCCGTATAAAAATCGCGTCTATCAAGGCTTTGTGAAAGGGGCGACCCAGCAACCGCTGATCTACGGACCGAACATCAAAGACTGGCCGGAATTGGGCGCGCTGACTGACAATATCGTCCTCAAAGTGTGCTCGAAGATCCTCGACGAAGTCACCACCACCGACGAACTGATTCCTTCCGGTGAAACCTCTTCTTATCGTTCAAATCCGATTGGTCTGGCGGAGTTTACCCTGTCACGCCGCGATCCCGGTTATGTTGGCAGAAGTAAAGCGACTGCTGAGCTGGAAAATCAGCGTCTGGCGGGGAATGTCAGCGAGCTGACAGAGGTGTTTGCGCGCATTAAGCAGATTGCTGGTCAGGAGCATATTGATCCGCTGCAAACTGAAATTGGCAGCATGGTCTATGCGGTGAAACCAGGCGATGGTTCTGCGCGTGAGCAGGCGGCGAGCTGCCAGCGTGTGATTGGCGGTCTGGCGAATATTGCCGAGGAATACGCGACTAAACGCTACCGTTCTAACGTCATCAACTGGGGGATGTTACCGCTGCAAATGGCGGAAGCACCAACGTTTGAAGTGGGGGATTACATTTACATCCCTGGCATTAAAGCGGCGCTGGATAATCCTGGAACGACGTTTAAAGGTTATGTGATCCATGAAGATGCACCGGTAACGGAGATTACGCTCTATATGGAAAGTCTGACTGCTGAAGAGCGCGAGATTATCAAGGCGGGTAGTTTGATTAACTTCAATAAAAACCGTCAGATGTAAAAAGCGCCATGTGAATGTAGGTCGCATCCGGCACTTATTGTCGGATGCGATGCTGGCGCATCTTATCCGACCTACAAATCGCATCGAACCGTAGGCCGGATAAGGCGTTTACGCCGCATCCGGCACATAGTTAACAGCTCCTACTTCTTCGCCTCTGCAACCACTTTGCTACCCACGCCGCGGTTATTGTATTCCCACATGCGGTTGTAGTTAGTGTCATTCAGATTGCGCTGTACTTCGTCGTTATCATCAACGCTGCCGGTGTTACCCGCGAATGGACGATTGGAAATCACCGCATCAGCCCACGGTTTGGCTGTGTTAAAACCTTCGTTGATGGCGCTATCACGGATCACCACCTGACCGTTGGTATTGGCATCAACATCCAGCGAGCGGCCCAGTTGCGCCACGCCATCACCGGAAGCATTGAAACGACTGTTTACGGCGAGGAAACCGTAGTAAATGTTGGACAGCGTAGCCGGTGCAAACACATACGCTTCTTGCTGAGTACGTGAGTTCACCACGCGGAATTCGGTATTATCGAACACCACTGCGCCGCGACCAGAAACGATATCCACATCCCCTTCAATGTAGCTGTTGGTCACCAGCGTACGCGGCTGACGATTCGTTTCCAGACGGTTCTGCACACCGCTGTTGGTGACAAAGAAGGTGTTCTGACGACCGAGAATGTTAACGTTGTTAATCTGTACCTGGTCACCATCAGTACGCAGTGCCACCGCCGGATGGTTACCCGCATCTACGCTATCGCCCAGCGTGTTTTCGATGGTCAGGTTTTGCAGTTGCAGTCCATTGTTTTGTGACCAGAAGACCGCAGAGCAGAGAACGCCGATACTGTCGCTGCGTTTGCTCTGGCAGCTATCGTACATATACCACGCTGGTTTACCTGGCATATATTTGCCGCGCGGGTTGACGTCGTGACGCCAGTCGGCAGGGCTCATGCCCCCATCAAGGGAAAGCCCAATCTTCACATCAATCGGTTTTTCACCTGTACCGTACAGAGTAATTCCACCCGGAGCGGCAGGGACATATACCGTTCCCTGATACTCACCAGGCATCACGGCAATATACTGGCGCTTGTTGGTACGCTTGATAATTGCCGCATCTACCGCCGCCTGAATCGTGGTATGCGTTACACCTTGAGTACCCGCCGGGCCGACAACAAAGTCAGGTTGTGCAGGCAGGGTAATCGGGGAAGGATTCCACGCTGCCGCACCTGGTGTCAGGGATGCAAAATAGTGTTGAGCATCGAAATTCTGCGCTTCTTTTGCCGACAGAATCGGGCGAGAAGAGGTACCAGGCGCGGTTTGATCAGAAGGACGTTGATCGGGCGGTGTTGAGCTACAGGCGGTCAGCGTCACGCCAAAAGCCAATGCCAGCGCCAGACGGGAAACTGAAAATGTGTTCACAGGTTGCTCCGGGCTATGAAATAGAAAAATGAATCCGTTGAAGCCTGCTTTTTTATACTAACTTTAGCGAAACGGGAAGGTAAAAAGACAAAAAGTTGTTTTTAATACCTTTAAGTGATACCAGATGGCATTGCGCCATCTGGCAGAGTGATTAACTAAACATCGCAGTAATCGAGGCGCTTGCCAGAGAGTGGAAATGAACGTTAAACCCGACCATCGCGCCGCTGGCACCTTCATCGACATCAATACGTTCTACATCCAGCGCGTGAACGGTAAAAATGTAGCGATGGGTTTCGCCTTTCGGCGGCGCTGCACCATCGTACCCGGTTTTACCAAAGTCGGTACGCGTCTGCAAAACGCCGTCTGGCATTGCTACCAGACCAGAGCCAAACCCTTGCGGTAATACGCGGGTATCAGCGGGTAAATTAACAACTACCCAGTGCCACCAGCCGGAGCCGGTTGGCGCATCCGGGTCATAGCAGGTGACAACAAAACTTTTCGTTCCCACAGGAACATCATCCCACGCCAGATGCGGTGAAATATTATCGCCATCGTAACCCATGCCGTTAAAGACATGACGATGCGGCAGCTTATCGCCATCGCGCAGATCGTTACTGATGAGTTTCATGAACCCTCCTTTCTTGTTTGCAGAAAGTGTAGCCAGAAACCCTCACGCTGACTTCCCGTTATTGGCAAAAAAATGTTTCATCCTGCACCGCACGGTTAACCGCTGCGGTCAGACGCTGCAACTGTTGCGGGAGAATAATATAGGGCGGCATCAGGTAAATCAGTTTGCCAAAAGGCCGGATCCATACCCCCTGTTCGACAAAGAATTTTTGCAGCGCTGCCATATTCACCGGACGAGTGGTTTCGACCACGCCGATTGCCCCCAGTACGCGCACATCGGCAACCATTTCGGCGTCACAGGCGGGGGCAAGTTGCTCGCGTAGCTGCGCTTCAATAGCCGCCACCTGATGCTGCCAGTCGCCAGATTCAAGAATCGCCAGGCTGGCGTTTGCTGCTGCGCAGGCCAGCGGATTGCCCATAAAAGTTGGCCCATGCATAAAGCAGCCGGCTTCGCCGTTACTGATGGTTTCCGCAACCTCGCGCGTGGTGAGCGTGGCGGAAAGGGTCATTGTGCCGCCGGTTAAGGCTTTACCGAGACACAAAATATCCGGCGCGATTTCTGCATGTTCACAGGCAAACAGTTTGCCGGTACGACCAAATCCGGTGGCGATCTCGTCGGCAATCAGCAAGATACCTTCGCGATCGCACATTTTGCGGATTCGTTTTAACCATTCCGGATGGTACATGCGCATCCCGCCTGCGCCCTGGACAATCGGTTCAATGATCACCGCCGCGATTTCATGACGATGCGCTGCCATCAGGCGGGCAAAGCCCACCATATTGCGCTCATCCCATTCGCCATCCATGCGGCTTTGCGGGGCGGGAGCAAACAGGTTTTCTGGCAGATAGCCTTTCCACAGGCTGTGCATTGAGTTGTCCGGATCGCACACCGACATCGCGCCAAAGGTATCGCCATGATAACCATTGCGGAAGGTTAGAAAACGCTGGCGCGCTTCGCCTTTGGCCTGCCAGTACTGCAACGCCATTTTCATCGCCACTTCTACCGCTACGGAGCCGGAGTCCGCGAGAAAAACGCACTCCAGCGGTTGCGGCGTCATTGCCACCAATTTGCGGCACAGCTCAATGGCGGGCGCATGGGTGATACCGCCAAACATCACATGCGACATAGCATCAATTTGCGACTTCATCGCCGCATTAAGCTGCGGGTGATTGTAACCGTGGATCGCCGCCCACCAGGACGACATACCGTCAACCAGGCGCCTGCCGTCAGACAAAATTAGCTCGCAATCTTCGGCGCTTGCCACCGGATAAACCGGCAGCGGGGAGGTCATGGATGTGTATGGGTGCCAGATATGGCGTTGGTCAAAGGCAAGATCGTCCGTTGTCATAATCGACTTGTAAACCAAATTGAAAAGATTTAGGTTTACGAGTCTACACCGAATTAACAACAAAAAACACGTTTTGGAGAAGCCCCATGGCTCACCGCCCACGCTGGACATTGTCGCAAGTCACAGAATTATTTGAAAAACCGTTGCTGGATCTGCTGTTTGAAGCGCAGCAGGTGCATCGTCAGCATTTCGATCCTCGTCAGGTGCAGGTCAGCACTTTGCTGTCGATTAAGACCGGAGCTTGTCCGGAAGATTGCAAATATTGCCCGCAAAGCTCGCGCTACAAAACCGGGCTGGAAGCCGAGCGGTTGATGGAAGTTGAACAGGTGCTGGAGTCGGCGCGCAAAGCGAAAGCGGCGGGATCGACGCGTTTCTGTATGGGCGCGGCGTGGAAGAATCCCCACGAACGCGATATGCCGTACCTGGAACAAATGGTGCAGGGGGTAAAAGCGATGGGTCTGGAGGCGTGTATGACGCTGGGCACGTTGAGTGAATCTCAAGCGCAGCGCCTGGCGAATGCCGGGCTGGATTACTATAACCACAACCTCGACACCTCGCCGGAGTTTTACGGCAATATCATCACCACCCGCACTTATCAGGAACGTCTCGATACGCTGGAAAAAGTGCGAGAAGCTGGGATTAAAGTCTGTTCAGGTGGCATTGTGGGCTTAGGCGAAACGGTGAAAGATCGCGCCGGATTATTACTGCAACTGGCAAACCTGCCGACGCCGCCGGAAAGCGTGCCAATCAACATGCTGGTGAAGGTGAAAGGCACACCGCTGGCGGATAACGATGATGTCGATGCCTTTGATTTTATTCGCACCATTGCCGTAGCGCGGATCATGATGCCGACCTCTTACGTACGCCTTTCTGCCGGACGCGAGCAGATGAACGAACAGACTCAGGCGATGTGCTTTATGGCTGGCGCAAACTCGATTTTCTACGGTTGCAAACTGCTGACTACGCCGAATCCGGAAGAAGATAAAGACCTGCAACTGTTCCGCAAACTGGGGCTAAATCCGCAGCAAACTGCCGTGCTGGCGGGCGATAACGAACAACAGCAGCGTCTGGAGCAGGCGCTGATGACCCCGGACACTGACGAATATTACAACGCGGCAGCACTATGATCTGGCAGGAGAAAATCGACGCGGCGCTTGATGCGCGGCGTGTTGCTGATGCCTTGCGTCGCCGTTATCCGGTGGCACAAGGAGCCGGACGCTGGCTGGTGGCAGATGATTGCCAGTATCTGAACTTTTCCAGTAACGATTATTTAGGTTTAAGCCATCATCCGCAAATTATCCGCGCCTGGCAGCAGGGCGCGGATCAATTTGGTGTCGGTAGCGGCGGTTCCGGTCACGTCAGCGGTTATAGCGTGGCGCACCAGGTGCTGGAAGAAGAACTGGCCGAATGGCTGGGCTATTCGCGGGCGCTGCTGTTTATTTCTGGTTTTGCCGCTAATCAGGCTGTCATTGCCGCGATGATGGCGAAAGAGGACCGTATTGTTGCCGACCGGCTTAGCCATGCCTCATTGCTGGAGGCTGCCAGTTTAAGCCCGTCGCCGCTTCGACGTTTTACCCATAACGATGTCGCTCATCTGGCGCGACTGCTTGCTTCCCCCTGTCCGGGGCAGCAACTGGTGGTGACAGAAGGCGTGTTCAGCATGGACGGCGATAGTGCGCCACTGGCGGAAATCCAGCAAGTAACGCAACAGCACAATGGCTGGTTGATGGTCGATGATGCCCACGGCACGGGCGTTATCGGGGAGCAGGGGCGCGGCAGCTGCTGGCTGCAAAAGGTAAAACCAGAATTGCTGGTGGTGACTTTTGGCAAAGGATTTGGCGTCAGCGGGGCAGCGGTGCTTTGCTCCGATACGGTGGCGGATTATCTGGTGCAATTTGCCCGCCATCTTATTTACAGCACCAGTATGCCGCCCGCTCAGGCGCAGGCATTACGTGCGTCGCTGGCGGTCATTCGCAGTGATGAGGGGGATGCACGGCGCGAAAAACTGGCGGCACTCATTACGCGTTTTCGTGCCGGAGTGCAGGATTTGCCGTTTACGCTTGCTGGCTCATGCAGCGCCATCCAGCCATTGATCGTCGGTGATAACAGCCGTGCGTTACAACTGGCAGAAAAACTGCGCCAGCAAGGCTGCTGGGTCACGGCGATTCGCCCGCCAACCGTACCCGCTGGTACTGCGCGACTGCGCTTAACGCTAACCGCAGCGCATGAAATGCAGGATATCGACCGTCTGCTGGAGGTGCTGCATGGCAACGGTTAATAAACAAGCCATTGCTGCGGCATTTGGACGGGCAGCCGCGCACTATGAGCAACACGCAGAGTTACAGCGCCAGAGTGCTGACGTCTTACTGGCAATGCTTCCACAGCGTAAATACACCCACGTACTGGACGCGGGTTGTGGACCTGGCTGGATGAGCCGCCACTGGCGGAAACGTCACGCGCAGGTGACGGCGTTAGATCTCTCGCCGCCAATGCTTGTTCAGGCACGCCAGAAGGATGCCGCAGACCATTATCTGGCGGGAGATATCGAATCCCTGCCGTTAGCGACTGCAACCTTCGATCTTGCATGGAGCAATCTCGCGGTGCAGTGGTGCGGTAATTTATCCACGGCACTTCGCGAGCTGTATCGGGTGGTGCGCCCCGGAGGCGTGGTCGCGTTTACCACGCTGGTGCAGGGATCGCTCCCTGAATTACATCAGGCGTGGCAGGCGGTGGACGAGCGCCCGCATGCTAATCGCTTTTTACCGCCAGATGAAATCGAACTGTCGCTGAACGGCGTGCATTATCAACATCATATTCAGCCCATCACGCTGTGGTTTGATGATGCGCTCAGTGCTATGCGTTCGCTGAAAGGCATCGGTGCCACGCATCTTCATGAAGGGCGCTACCCACGAATATTAACGCGTTCGCAGTTGCAGCGATTGCAACTGTCCTGGCCGCAGCAACAGGGGCGATATCCTCTGACGTATCATCTTTTTTTGGGAGTAATTGCTCGTGAGTAAACGTTATTTTGTCACCGGAACGGATACCGAAGTGGGGAAAACTGTCGCCAGTTGTGCACTTTTACAAGCCGCGAAGGCAGCAGGTTATCGGACGGCAGGTTATAAACCGGTCGCCTCTGGCAGCGAAAAGACCCCGGAAGGCTTACGTAATAGTGACGCGCTGGCGTTACAGCACAACAGCAGCCTGCAGCTGGATTACGCAACGGTAAATCCTTACACCTTCGCAGAACCCACTTCGCCGCACATCATCAGCGCACAAGAGGGCAGGCCGATAGAATCATTGGTAATGAGCGCCGGATTACGCGCGCTTGAACAACAGGCTGACTGGGTGTTAGTGGAAGGTGCTGGCGGCTGGTTTACGCCGCTTTCTGACACTTTCACTTTTGCGGATTGGGTAACACAGGAACAACTGCCGGTGATACTGGTAGTTGGTGTGAAACTCGGCTGTATTAATCACGCGATGTTGACGGCACAGGCAATACAACACGCCGGGCTGACTCTGGCGGGTTGGGTGGCGAATGATGTCACGCCTCCGGGAAAACGTCACGCTGAATATATGACCACGCTCACCCGCATGATTCCCGCGCCGCTGCTGGGAGAGATCCCCTGGCTTGCAGAAAATCCAGAAAATGCGGCAACCGGAAAGTACATAAACCTTGCCTTGTTGTAGCCATCCTGTATTTGGTTAAATTGCGAGCGAGATCGCGTCTTCGATTGACTGCAATTTAACCAATTAAATTCTAAAATAATCACGAAAAAAATTTTACTTCCGCATCATGCGATGTATGTGGGAATTGCCCAGGCGGCGGGGGATAGGGGCTGCAGACAGTTATCCACTATTCCTGTGGATAACCATGTGTATTAGAGTTAGAAAACACGAGGCAAGCGAGAGAATACGCGGCTTGCACGCGAATTGGCGTTAAAGACGGCTCAAAGAAATATCTTTTATTTTTTAACTGGTTAGATAATTGCAATGGCAGTCACTGAAGAGGCATCTCTTGCCATAAAACTGTCATCACTCATCTTGACAAATGTTAAAAAAGCCGTTGCTTTGGGGATAACCCGGTAAGGCCGGAGTTTTATCTCGTCACAGAGTAAATTTTGCTCATGATTGACAGCGGAGTTTACGCTGTAACAGAAATATTATGGTGAGGAACTGTTTTTTTATCCAGTATAATTTGTTGGCATAATTAAGTACGACGAGTAAAATTACATACCTGCCCGCCCAACTCCTTCAGGTAGCGACTCATGAGTAAACCGTTCAAACTGAATTCCGCTTTTAAACCTTCTGGCGATCAGCCAGAGGCGATTCGACGTCTCGAAGAGGGGCTGGAAGATGGCCTGGCGCACCAGACGTTACTTGGCGTGACTGGCTCCGGGAAAACCTTCACCATTGCCAATGTCATTGCTGACCTTCAGCGCCCTACCATGGTACTTGCGCCCAACAAAACGCTGGCGGCCCAGTTGTATGGCGAAATGAAAGAGTTCTTCCCGGAAAACGCGGTGGAATATTTCGTCTCCTACTACGACTACTATCAGCCGGAAGCCTATGTACCGAGTTCCGACACCTTCATTGAGAAAGATGCCTCGGTTAACGAACATATTGAACAGATGCGTTTGTCCGCCACCAAAGCGATGCTGGAGCGGCGTGATGTGGTTGTGGTGGCGTCTGTTTCCGCGATTTATGGTCTGGGCGATCCTGATTTATATCTCAAGATGATGCTCCATCTCACGGTCGGCATGATTATCGATCAGCGCGCGATCCTGCGCCGACTGGCGGAGCTGCAATACGCTCGTAATGATCAGGCATTCCAGCGTGGTACTTTCCGCGTTCGTGGTGAGGTGATTGATATCTTCCCAGCAGAATCGGATGACATTGCACTTCGCGTGGAGCTGTTTGACGAGGAAGTGGAACGATTGTCGTTATTTGACCCGCTCACCGGGCAGATTGTTTCCACTATTCCACGTTTTACCATCTACCCGAAAACGCACTACGTCACGCCACGCGAGCGCATCGTCCAGGCGATGGAGGAGATCAAAGAAGAGCTGGCTGCCAGACGTAAAGTGCTATTGGAAAACAACAAACTGCTGGAAGAGCAGCGGCTGACCCAGCGTACCCAGTTTGATCTGGAGATGATGAACGAGCTGGGCTACTGTTCCGGAATTGAGAACTACTCGCGCTTCCTCTCCGGTCGTGGACCGGGTGAGCCACCGCCGACGCTGTTTGATTACCTGCCTGCTGATGGGCTGCTGGTGGTCGATGAATCTCACGTTACCATTCCGCAAATTGGCGGCATGTATCGCGGTGACCGGGCGCGTAAAGAGACGCTGGTGGAGTACGGTTTCCGCCTGCCATCAGCGCTGGATAACCGTCCGCTGAAATTTGAAGAGTTCGAAGCATTAGCGCCGCAAACCATCTATGTTTCGGCGACGCCGGGTAATTACGAGCTGGAAAAATCCGGCGGCGATGTGGTGGATCAGGTGGTGCGTCCAACCGGATTGCTTGATCCGATTATCGAAGTGCGGCCAGTGGCGACACAGGTCGATGATCTTCTATCGGAGATTCGTCAGCGAGCGGCAATTAACGAACGCGTACTGGTTACAACTCTGACCAAGCGGATGGCGGAAGATCTCACTGAATATCTCGAAGAACACGGTGAGCGCGTGCGTTATCTTCACTCAGATATCGACACCGTCGAACGTATGGAGATTATCCGCGACTTGCGTCTGGGTGAGTTCGACGTATTGGTAGGGATCAACTTACTGCGCGAAGGTCTGGATATGCCGGAAGTTTCGCTGGTGGCGATCCTCGACGCTGACAAAGAAGGCTTCCTGCGTTCCGAACGTTCGTTGATCCAGACCATTGGTCGTGCGGCACGTAACGTTAACGGTAAAGCGATTCTCTACGGTGATAAGATCACCCCATCAATGGCGAAAGCGATTGGCGAAACCGAACGTCGCCGCGAGAAACAGCAGAAGTACAACGAGGAACACGGCATTACGCCGCAAGGCTTGAACAAGAAAGTGGTCGATATCCTGGCGCTGGGGCAGAACATTGCCAAAACCAAAGCGAAGGGCAGAGGAAAATCGCGACCGATTGTTGAGCCGGATAATGTGCCGATGGATATGTCGCCTAAAGCGTTGCAGCAGAAAATCCATGAACTGGAAGGGTTGATGATGCAACACGCGCAGAATCTGGAGTTCGAAGAAGCGGCACAAATTCGTGACCAGTTGCATCAGCTGCGTGAGTTGTTCATTGCGGCTTCGTGACAGGATAACGAAGAAGACAGATGACAAAAGCAAAATTGCCTGATGTGCTAGGCTTATCAGGCCTACATGATCTCTGCAATACATTGAATTAGCGCGGTTTGTAGGCCGGATAAGGCTTTCACGCCGCATCCGGCATAAACAACGCGCACTTTGTCTTCAATAGGAAGCCGGAATTTTCCTTCGGCTTTCCGTTAACCTAAAGCCTGTAATGCCTTTTCCAGCGCGCTATGCAACAACTGGCGGTCATGACGATACGGAATATCGCTGGCCTCCAGTACCTCCTGAATCACAATCCGCTCTTTCACCGCCGAGACATCCACTTTTGGCCCGACGATGACCGCATCAATGACCTTTTTACCGACATACTGCTCCATAATTGCCAGCTTGCTTTCCAGCTTCAAATTAGCCGCAGGTAAACTCAACTCACGCCCCAGATTGCCTATATAGACCATCGGCGCTGGCGTGCGGCGTAATGCCTGTGCGATTTCCTTCAGCAGCAGAATTGGCATCAGGCTGGTGTAAAAACTGCCAGGCCCAATAATGATGAGATCCGCTTCACTGATAGCGTGAACAGCCTCACGCGTTGCGGGTACATTCGGCGTTAACAGTAACTCCTGAATCGGCGTAGTTAACTGGTCGATATTGACCTCGCCGTAAACTTCATGCCCCTGATCGTCAATCGCCATCAGATCCACCGGATGCTCCGACATCGGAATCAAATGTGCGTCCACTTTCAGCAGATTGCGAATCAGATTGATTGCTTCAAGAGGTCGCACGCTAAGGTGATCCAGTGCCTTCAGCATCAGATTTCCAAGGTTGTGCCCGGAAAGTTCGCCATTACCGCCGAAACGATATTCAAACATTGCGGAAGCGACGCTGGGTTCAGTTATCAGCTGGTTGAGGCAGTTACGCATATCGCCCCAGGCAATACCGCCTTCTGAGCGGCGAATACGCCCTGTCGATCCGCCATTATCCGTGGTGGTGACGATACCCGTTAAACGAGAACCCAAAGACGAAAGTGATGAGAGAACGCGTCCCAGTCCATGCCCTCCGCCGAGAGCAACGACACGATCAAGGTCAGCCAGCGTACGATTGCGCATATAGTTTCCTGGAGTCAGATTATCCGCGCTACAGTAGCGCAAATTGCGGGGAAACAGCAATTAACCTGCCAATATTGAGGATACAAACTATTTTCTTCTACCTCTAAAGGACGATGTACGCTATGCCTTCCTGATGATGTATATCAAAGTAAAACCGCCATTTTCCCTTATTCTGTAGCGAAATAGCACGATCATGACGCTATATACATGATTACATAGCGAAAGTGTGGATGGTAAAAATCTCATTTACACGCTAGTATCGGCTTAACCACTAAACACTCTAGCCTCTGCACCTGGGTCAACTGATACGGTGCTTTGGCCGTGACAATGCTCGTAAAGATTGCCACCAGGGCGAAGGAAGAAATGACTTCGCCTCCCGTATCTGGAAAGGTGTACATGGCTTCACAACTGACTGATGCATTTGCGCGTAAGTTTTACTACTTGCGCCTGTCGATTACTGATGTGTGTAACTTTCGTTGCACCTACTGCCTGCCGGATGGCTACAAACCGAGCGGCGTCACCAATAAAGGCTTTCTTACCGTCGATGAAATTCGCCGGGTTACGCGCGCCTTTGCCAGTCTGGGCACCGAAAAAGTGCGCCTGACAGGCGGTGAGCCGTCTTTACGCCGCGACTTTACCGATATCATCGCCGCTGTGCGGGAAAACGACGCTATCCGCCAGATTGCGGTCACCACCAATGGTTACCGTCTGGAACGCGATGTGGCGAACTGGCGCGATGCGGGACTTACTGGCATCAACGTCAGCGTTGATAGCCTTGACGCTCGCCAGTTTCATGCCATTACCGGGCAGGATAAATTCAACCAGGTCATGGCAGGGATCGATGCTGCATTTGAGGCCGGTTTTGAGAAGGTCAAAGTTAATACCGTGCTGATGCGTGATGTTAATCATCATCAGCTCGACACCTTTCTGAACTGGATCCAGCATCGCCCTATCCAGCTGCGTTTCATCGAATTGATGGAAACGGGTGAGGGCAGCGAGCTCTTCCGTAAGCATCACATCTCTGGTCAGGTTCTGCGTGACGAGCTACTGCGTCGCGGCTGGATCCACCAATTACGTCAACGCAGCGACGGTCCCGCGCAAGTCTTTTGTCATCCGGATTACGCCGGAGAGATTGGCCTTATCATGCCGTATGAAAAAGACTTCTGCGCCACTTGCAACCGCCTGCGCGTTTCCTCCATTGGTAAACTCCATCTCTGCCTGTTTGGTGAAGGCGGCGTTAACCTGCGCGATCTGCTGGAAGACGATACCCAGCAACAGGCGCTGGAAGCGCGTATTTCAGCGGCGCTGCGGGAGAAGAAACAGACCCATTTCCTGCATCAAAACAACACCGGTATTACGCAAAACTTATCGTACATTGGCGGCTAAAACGTCAAAAGGAGAGATCAGATGAGTCAGGTAAGCACTGAATTTATCCCGACCCGTATTGCTATTCTTACGGTTTCTAATCGTCGTGGTGAAGAAGACGATACCTCCGGTCACTATCTGCGCGATTCGGCGCAGGAAGCGGGCCATCACGTTGTCGATAAAGCCATTGTGAAAGAAAACCGCTACGCTATTCGCGCTCAGGTATCTGCGTGGATCGCCAGCGACGATGTACAAGTGGTATTGATTACGGGTGGTACTGGCCTGACGGAAGGTGATCAGGCTCCCGAAGCGCTGCTGCCGTTGTTCGACCGTGAAGTTGAAGGTTTTGGTGAAGTGTTCCGGATGTTGTCGTTTGAAGAGATTGGCACCTCAACGTTGCAATCTCGTGCGGTAGCGGGCGTCGCTAACAAAACGCTGATTTTCGCCATGCCGGGTTCGACCAAAGCGTGCCGCACCGCGTGGGAAAATATCATCGCGCCGCAGCTCGATGCCCGTACACGTCCATGCAATTTCCATCCACATTTGAAGAAATAAGTATGTCGCAACTGACCCATATCAACGCCGCTGGCGAAGCACACATGGTGGATGTCTCCGCCAAAGCGGAAACCGTGCGTGAAGCGCGGGCGGAAGCCTTTGTCACCATGCGCAGCGAGACGCTGGCGATGATTATTGATGGTCGCCACCACAAAGGCGACGTATTTGCCACTGCGCGTATCGCCGGTATTCAGGCGGCAAAACGCACCTGGGATCTGATCCCGCTGTGTCACCCGCTGATGCTCAGCAAAGTTGAAGTCAATTTACAGGCCGAGCCGGAGCACAATCGGGTACGTATAGAAACCTTATGCCGCCTGACCGGGAAAACCGGTGTCGAAATGGAAGCGTTAACCGCGGCCTCCGTGGCGGCGCTGACCATTTATGACATGTGCAAAGCGGTGCAAAAAGATATGGTGATTGGTCCGGTACGTTTGCTGGCAAAGAGCGGCGGCAAATCAGGTGACTTTAAGGTGGAAGCGGATGATTAACGTTCTTTTTTTCGCCCAGGTGCGCGAGTTGGTAGGAACAGATGCAACCGAAGTAGCTGCGGATTTCCCAACCGTTGAAGCGTTACGCCAGCACCTGGCTGCGCAGAGCGATCGCTGGGCGCTGGCGCTGGAAGATGGCAAATTGCTGGCTGCCGTCAACAAGACGCTGGTGAGTTTTGACCATCCGCTGACTGACGGCGACGAAGTGGCTTTCTTCCCGCCGGTAACTGGAGGTTAAGATGGCAGAAACCAAAATTGTTGTCGGCCCGCAGCCATTCAGCGTAGGAGAAGAGTATCCGTGGCTGGCGGAGCGTGATGAAGACGGTGCGGTAGTCACCTTTACCGGTAAGGTGCGCAACCATAACCTTGGCGACAGCGTCAAAGCATTAACCCTCGAACACTATCCGGGGATGACTGAAAAAGCACTGGCAGAAATTGTCGATGAAGCGCGTAACCGCTGGCCGCTGGGGCGCGTCACGGTGATTCACCGCATCGGGGAATTATGGCCGGGCGATGAAATCGTTTTTGTCGGTGTCACCAGTGCGCATCGCAGCAGTGCGTTTGAAGCCGGGCAGTTTATTATGGATTATCTCAAAACCCGCGCACCGTTCTGGAAGCGTGAGGCCACGCCGGAAGGCGACCGCTGGGTTGAAGCTCGGGAGAGCGATCAGCAGGCGGCAAAACGCTGGTAGTTTTTTGTTAGCCGGATCAGGCACCGCTGCGTCCGGCAATTTCACCGCTCAGTACATGCGTTTACGCTGCGTCGATGCACAGCCTCATCATTTTGCAGTATCCTTAAGATATTCCTTATATCTTCAGGAGAAAGTCATGGACAGATTCCCACGTTCTGATTCAATTGTACAACCCCGGGCTGGCTTGCAAACTTATATGGCGCAAGTCTATGGCTGGATGACCGTTGGCTTGTTGCTGACCGCATTTGTTGCCTGGTATGCGGCTAATTCCGCGGCCGTGATGGAGCTGTTGTTCACTAACCGTGTCTTTTTAATCGGTCTGATCATCGCGCAATTAGCATTGGTTATTGTGTTATCAGCGATGATTCAAAAGCTGAGCGCAGGTGTGACGACGATGCTCTTTATGCTTTATTCGGCGCTGACGGGTCTTACGCTTTCCAGTATTTTCATTGTTTATACCGCTGCTTCTATCGCCAGTACTTTCGTCGTTACTGCCGGAATGTTTGGCGCAATGAGCCTGTACGGTTACACCACGAAGCGCGATCTAAGCGGCTTTGGCAATATGCTGTTTATGGCGTTAATCGGCATTGTGCTGGCATCGCTGGTCAACTTCTGGCTGAAAAGCGAAGCATTGATGTGGGCAGTTACCTACATTGGCGTGATTGTCTTTGTCGGATTGACGGCGTATGACACGCAGAAATTGAAAAATATGGGTGAGCAGATTGATACCCGCGACACGTCGAACCTGCGCAAATATTCCATTCTTGGCGCGTTAACCTTGTATCTGGACTTCATCAACTTGTTCCTGATGTTGTTGCGGATCTTCGGCAACCGCCGTTAATTCTTTTTCACCATCAATATCCCGGCCATGTGTCGGGATTTTTTTCTTACGAAAAAACGACACTTAACAAGTACCAGGTATAAAATATGCCTTATGGCCGAGCGGAAGTGTTTTCCGTATCCATAAATACAAAAGTATTTTGTATGCGTGGCTTTAAATTTATTGATGGTGAATATTAATATTTTTTCTAAGGATAACTAAAAGAATGGAATCATACTCGCAAAGCAGCAATAAATTAGATTTTCAGCACGAAGCCAGGATATTAAACGGCATATGGCTCATTACCGCTTTGGGTTTGGTGACAACCGCAGGACTGGCCCTGGTGATCATCAGGAATGCCGCATTAATGAGTGAACGGCCCATTTGGGTAATAAGTTGCTTAATGATTGTTTTATGGTCAGGCATTATCTCGCATGGACGAAATAAGCTCCTTGAACTGGCAGGAAAATGCCATAGCGAAGAGTTGTGGAGTCCGGTTAGTTGCGCTTTTACAGGTGCATTAACACTCTAGGTAATGACTCCAACTTATTGATAGTGTTTTATGTTCAGATAATGCCCGATGACTTTGTCATGCAGCTCCACCGATTTTGAGAACGACAGCGACTTCCGTCCCAGCCGTGC